>CALHIW010000033.1 GCA_938030905.1 Candidatus Methanomethylicia archaeon
CCTAGAGTAGCTATATGTTTAGCCTCTACATTGTATGGATGTACACTCTCAAAGCTTACCACTTTAACCATAACCATATCATCATCACTTAAATCCTTAATTAGAGTGAGCTTATATAGTATTTCTCTAACAACATCCTCAGCAAATTTTAGGTTTCCCCTTACTTTAAGAAGCTCTCTAGCCTCTTCCTTTATTAGCTGCTTAACCCTACCTTTATGTTTTCTTCTACGTCCTCCAACAGTTCTAGTAACATGTATCTCTCCAGTTTATTCTACTTAAAGCATTCAGATAAATGTGAGCTTACTATAAGCTTCCTTAAGCGTTAACAGATGCTAACCATAATGTTAAGTAGGTAGAAGTATTAAAAGTTACTATTCTAAACTGTTGCTGGGCCCAAGTAATTAGATGAATAGACTTAATCTATTCTGCTTCTTAGATAGAGGTATTCATTATATTAATATATTCAACTTCTGCAACCTAATGAACATATTCTTAATCTTTAATCCTGAACGTATTCTCCTCCATTTTCTAATGCGTTTTCAGCTTTTGCTAATTCATATCCAATATAGAACGCATGGTCAACTCTAGAAATAGCATTTAGTGCTAGTAGTTTATTTCTTATTTCATAGTAGGATTTACCCTTTACCATCCAATCAGGATTTTTAGATTCGATTGGGTAATGTATAACCACTATTTCCCCAACATCATGGTCAACTTCAATTCTAAGACATCCCTTAGGGTCAAGTTCAAATTCTGGTTTATCCAGTTTATTAAGTATAGGAATTTCCCCCTCAAAATCCTTATAGGTTTTTACATCTCTTACTCTTTTACTCTTCAATTTTAGTAGTGATATTCCTAAGTCCTTTGGTGGTTGATTTCTAAGTTTAGCTACCCATGCAAGATCTATTGCCCTTGCTAATTCTTTAACTGAGTATCTTGTCTTTACGCTTGATTCAACTGTAAGTATTAAGCTTACATTAAGCTCTACAGCTAAGCATGCTAGTAATGCATTTACACCTAAACTATCAGCATCAATCATCTCAGTTACATTACCAGCCCCCATGAAGATAGGGTTTTTAAACTTCTCTAAAGCTACCCTATATGCAGATATTGAGTCTGATAATCCAATAATTGGTGGATGCAGCATAGGATCAATGATTAGTTTCCTATATCCAAGTTTCTTTGCATTTTCAACATTTACACTTAGCATCTCTACAGAATCTCTAAATGTTTTTGGGTATATTCCTTCCTCCATGTTTGTAGGGGTAACTACAGCGGGTATGTTCCTAGTGTACTTCGGTAACTTGGACATGTTTCCCATATCAATACTTAAAATTAGCTTAGCACCTGCTTTAACACCCATTTTTATCTCATTAGGATCCATACTATCAATACTTATAGGTTTCAAAATCCTTCTCTTTACATTGTGTACAAGCTTAAAGGCTTTTTCTGGATTGCTCCAATCAGCAACCATTCCTATATCAATTACATCAGCCCCCATAGAGGCGAATTTAATAGACTTACTAACAACCTCATTGATGTTAAGTAGTGGGGCATCAACGATTTCAGCAACAATTTTAGGTTTACATCCTCTATAGATCAGTAAACCATCTATATCAATACCCTTTTTAGGTTTCCTATCTTCTACTGGTACTGGCTGATACTCGATAAGCCCATCTGCAGAATCTACTGGTGAAAGCTTATCGAAAACCCCACTGAGAACTGGTAGTAGAGATTCCATATCTCCAATATATCTCGTACCCTTAACTATTTTCAGCTTTAATAAATCCCCCAGCTTCTCATAATTTCCTCTAGCCATTCCTGGAATGAGGACAAGATCATATTCTAAACGTTTATCCTTAAGGTTTTCCTCTAGAAGTTTAGGTGTTATGAAGGCCGCAACGGAAACAGGTAGGGTGAGTACATCGCATTCCAACTTGTACTTCTTAGCATTTAATGCAATTTTCTTAACATCCCTCTGGGCAAGCCTACCTGTAACAAGAAGTATTTTCATAAGCCTACCTGTAACGCTTAATGAAATCTATGACTTTAAAAGGATTTTTAAACACCTTAACATTATCCATGGATTTGATTTTCTTAATATTTTCAATATCAATTTCTCTTGCTCTTGTATTCACTATTAATCCGAAGGATACTGCACCATAAGGGCAGGCTTCAACACATATCCTACATCCCTCACATAATGTAAGCTTTAAACCCGGTAGTTTATCTATATTGTTTAGTGTAAACGCTCCTGTAGGACATTTCATTGAGGGGGGGCATTTAGTAGTGCATGAAATACATAAAGCTCTATTAACTGATATTGGTGTTTTGGATTTTACATGTTTGTATGAGGATTCGGAGGGTACAATTAAAACTTTAACACCTGTTTTACATGCATTCATAAATGCATTTGTAACTAGTGTATCAGAGATACCGTTAGCTATTTTAGCAATGGTATTTGAAGATGCAGGGGATATTACAAGTACTCTATAGATTTTTAGAGCAAGTCTAGCTGCATGTGGGCTTGAAGCCCCTTCATCATAATCTGTAAATATTTCATGTAAGTAGCCTCCGGGGCAATGCTTTCTAACCATGTTAAGTAGGCCATACATTCTTAAAACCTCAAATCCAGCTCTAGAGATAAAGCATGTTACGTTTACTCCAAGATTAACAAGTTCACCAATTGCTACTATGCTTTCCTCAAGCATATATCCAGCTCCTGTAATTCCCCACGCTATATTCATAGTGTATCACAGCTGTGTTATTTGGAGGGTTTTCTAAGCTGACCTAGAGTAGCTATATGTTTAGCCTCTACATTGTATGGATGTACACTCTCAAAGCTTACCACTTTAAC
>CALHIW010000034.1 GCA_938030905.1 Candidatus Methanomethylicia archaeon
GCCAAAATTTCATCAAGCTCAAACTGTCCAAGAAGATCTCTAAGCATACTCTGACCAAGTAAATTTGTTGCCATTATATAGTCTTTGATTATAAGAACAGCCTTTACCGGATCATTTACCCTATAGTATACAACAGCATCAACTTCTATTGTTACATTATCTCTTGTAATTATACGTTGACGAGGAACATCAAATGTTATTGTTCTAAGATCAATTATTCTTAAACTGTCAACAATCGGTATTCTGAAAATTAATCCTGGACCCTTAGCTCCAATAAGTCTTCCTAATCTAAACACTATAGCTTTCTCGTATTCTTTAACAACTCTGATTGAAGATGCCAAAATCCATAGAACAATAAGCATTATGAATATTACTGCGAAGATTGACGTAAAGTCTATTATTTGAAGCAGCATAATTACCACTAATTTAAAAGATTAAGAGGTAAATAAACCTACTGGCGCGATGAGTAATGTCGTCAAGTCCTCTAGCTGATAGTGTGTTGTAGTAGGCGATGTGTGTTTCAGGAGAGTTTAATGCTTGATGGTTGAGTTGTTGGAAGGTTGTGTGGGGCTTCCTGGTAGTCTGGATCCCTTGCCCAACAAGATTAGGGACTTGCTGCTGTAAGCCTTCAAAGCCTTCCTAAAGAACTGTTCAGCACTAGGAATGCCCTTACTCATGAAGTATGGCTAAAACTTTCCCTAGTCTTCATGTTCACAGCATCAAAAGAATTCAACACAACATCACTAACAAGCTGATTAAAAATCAACATAAAACTTAGTAACATCACTTCAAGGATACTGTCAAGTTAGCATATGTGGATACGTATAGTTAATGGCTTAACTTGACAGTATCACTTCAAGTATCAATAAGTTTATTAGAGAGTTTGCTATGTTTTATACGACTAAATCATATGCAATATTCGACAGTTTATATAAGTGGTGTATAGCATGGTCGTATATTCGTCAATTATAGGTGTTGGAAGAACTGTTTTTGGCGAGCATTACGAAAGGAATCCTGAAGATCTTATTGAGGAAGCAGGTCTAAACGCTCTTATAAACGCTAATATCGAAAGAAAAGATATTGAAGCTATATACATTAGTGACTACTTTCTACAGATAACAAATAAAATTGGAATTGAAGAGGGATTTCTAGCTGAACTATTGAATCTCAACATCCCAATGGAGAGATTTAGATCATTTAGCTCTGCCCTAATGAATGCATGTCTAGCCATATATTCAGGACGCTATAATGTCATACTTGTTGGTGGTGTTGAGAAGATTAGTGATAGGCTTGATAAAATAAGAGATGACTTAATGATGCTCTATGACCCTTGGACCTACTACAGCGGTGGGACTCCTGAATCTAGTCATGAGCTTATGCTCCGAGAATACATTAAGACTCACAATATAGTAGATAAATCTTACAATAAGTTTATGGAATCACTAGCCTATGTCTCAGTTAAGAACCATAAATTCGGCTCAAGAAATAAATATGCTCAGTTTTATGGTAGGGAGATTAAGATTGATGATGTTTTAAATGCTAGATGCATCTCTAAAGGCATATTGGGAATGTATGATTATGCACCGCCAATAACCGGCTATCCCTCAGATGGCTCTACTGCAGCTATTATTGCTAATCCACGTATAGCATATGAATATTCAGATAAGCCAATACATATTATAGGTCTAGGCTCAGCTACCGACTATATATCTTACACTCTAAGACCTAAAAGAATCGGATTTAAATCTGTAGAACTTGCAGGTAGTAAAGCTCTAGGCGAAGCCGGAATATCTATAAATAATATTCAAATAGCCGAACTCTATGATCAATCAACAATTATGGAAATGGCTTTACTTGAAGATCTAGGTTTTTGCGACTATGGTAAATCATGGGAGCACATCTATAATAGCTATGTTGAAAATAAGCTTTACTATGAACTAGACGATGGAGTTTTATATGTTAATACTAATGGTGGCTTGAAAGCTGATGGAAATCCTCTCGGAGCATTAGGAGGTGCACAGATATTTGAAGTAATTTCACAATTGAGGGGTGTATCCAATGATAGACAGATTAAAGTTGAAAATGAGTTGAAGTATGGATTAACAGTTGAACTTGAGGGATTTGGTACTAAGGCCTATGTATTCGTATTTAGAGGTGATTAAATGAGTAGTGAGCCTATTGAAAGAAGAGTTTCATATATTGGAGATAAGTTAAGAGGTAGTAGATGTAGTATATGTGGTGGCATGTATTTTAAACCTAGAGACTATTGTGGTAGCTGTGGTAGAGTAAGTATAGGAAGAATGGAGGAATTCTCCCTCTTCTTTGAGAAGGGAAAGCTTGAAACATGCACTATTGTAAGAGAGCCTACAAACAGCTTTAGAAAGCTTGAATCATTCATTTACGGTATTGTAGCATTTCATAATGGTAAAATAAGAATTCCGGCAAGACTTACTGATTATATAGTTCCTAGAGAAAATGTTGAAATCTCCCTATTTGAAGGTAGAGAAGTTACTCCAAGATTTAGACGTAGATACAGTGTAGGTCCAGATGAAATTATTCCAACAACATCATTAACGTTTACTTTTATTGATGAATATTATCCATATCAACATTATGAAATTATAAAGCCAAATAAAATATATGAAAATCCAGGAATTGTAGGCTATGGTTTCTATACTTCAAGATTTAGGATAAAAGAGGGTAATATGATTAGAGCAGTTCCATTCCTTGATGAGGACTCCATAACAGCCACCGTTGAAGCTGCTAAGTGGGCTTTAATACATTCAGCTATCGACCATAGTCTTATAGGTAAAGTATATGTAGGCACAGAATCAAATCCCTATGCTGTTAAGCCAATAGCATCAAAGGTTATTCAAGTTCTTGATCTTGGCGAGAAGCTTGGTAATGGTGTTCAAGGTGTTGATGCTATAGATACGGAGTTTGCATGTAAAGCCGCGACAAGCATGATAAAAGATGCTGTTTCACTTGTTTCCTATGAAAAAAGCAATATTCAGTTCACAATGGTCATCGGCGCAGACAACTCCCAATCTTCCCCTAGAGATTCTCCAAGTGGTGAGCTTGACTTCTTTGTTGGATTTGGTGCAGCGGCATTTATAATTGGGAAATATGATGTTATAGCTGAAGTTGAAGGATGGTATTCTGCAACCTCAGATACTGCTGATTTCTGGAGAAGGGATGGTCAACGATATCCAAGCCACGGTGGAAGATTTACAGGTGAACCTGCATATTTTAAGCATATTGCTAAGGCAGCATCTAAAATAATGGAGAAAATGAGTTTGAAACCAAGTGATATTCAGTATTTTGTCTGTCATCAACCAAATATACCGTTTCCAGTTAGAGTTGCGCGTATTTTAGGGTTTAAAGAAGATCAGTATCTTCCGGGATTACAGGTTGGAAGATTTGGTAATATCTATGCTGGATCTTCACTACTAGGCTTAGCTGCGATCCTTGACGTGGCAAAGCCATATGAAAGAATACTACTAGTAAGCTATGGCTCCGGAGCTGGGAGTGATGCATATGTATTCGTAACTACACCACAAATATTAAGTAAGAGATTTAGAATAGAGAAATTTAATGTAAGGTATCAAGCTGAAAACAAATTTCTCCAGTATATTAACTATGATACTTACAGAAGATTTAAGGAGGGGATATAGGGTCATCCTACCGCTTTAACTAAAAGCTCTACTATATCGTATGCTTTAAACTTAATGTTTTCATATTTTATTTTACGTTTAAATGTTTCTACACATATTGGGCATGATGAAATTATAGCTTCAGCTCCTGTTTCGATAGCTTCACTTAGTCTTTTACTATTTATTGAGAGCGCCATACCCGGATTTATTGCTAGAAGTACACCTCCACCTCCACAACAGTGAGAGTCAAATCTATTTTTTCTCATTTCAACAAGGTTTATGCCAGGGATTGCCCTAATAACTTCTCTAGGCTCCTCAAAAACCCTCATAAACCTTCCTAGATGACATGGATCATGATAGGTAACTGTAGTATTCATTTCTACTGTTAGATTTAGCTTACCATCCTCTATAGATTCCTTTAATACTTGAGTTATATGTAATACTTTAAAGTCATACTTGCTTCCAAGTATTTCACTATATTCCTTCTTAAGTGTTAGGTAGCAGAATGGGCATGAAGTTACTATTGTTTCACATCTGGAATTTCTAATCACCCTATAGTTTCTCTCTACTTTCTTTTGAAACTCCTCCTCGTATCCCAACATGTGTAGAAATGCGCTACAGCAGAATTCGTTGGATGCAAGGTAAGTTGGGTTTAAACCTATTTTCTGAAGTATTTTCACTATGTTTCTAGCATTACCCTTAAGATAGCTTGAATATGATACTGTGCATCCCGCAAAATATAGTGTTTTACCTTTCTTTTTTATATTTAATCCACGAATCCATAATCCTCTACTCCATTTCGGTTTCATGTATGGGTTTTCACTGTTATGTAATGATGCAATAATATATCTGCATTGTTCAGGTTCAAATCCTGATTCTTTTATGTCCCCTCTTAATGCCTCAAGAACTTTAACATTTTCAAGGGCGCATTTATACTCACAATAGCCACATAGTGTACACTCATATATGGCCTTTGCAGCTTGTGGTGATGGTTTAATTACTCCTTCAATTAACCCCCTGCCAATCATCAATCTTCCTCTTGAAGTATAGAAGTCAACTCCTACCTCCCTGTATGAGGGGCATTCATCAATGCAGAATCCACATCTGGTTCTATTACAGGTGTATATGTTATCTATATATTTCTCAATTTTCATTTAGTCACCTATTTTAATCCATTTCGATGGTCCGAATTTTTTACCTGGATTCATAATATGTTTAGGATCAAATATGCTTTTTATTGAAGATATCAGTTTTAAGGAGTCTTTATGTTCAATTTCACATAAAGCTCCTGCATACTTTTCTCCATCACCCTGATAGCTTGTTGAGGACCCTCCAATGGATAATGCATATAACCCCATTTCTTTTACATAATTGTAGAATCTTTTAATATTATCCAAATCCTTATCATTAACATAAACTGCAAAGCTAACACTTGTATGTAGGCTATAGGGAGCTTGAACATAAACATTCATGCCTAAGATCTTTAAACCATTTTTTAACGCTACCTCCCTAAACTTCTCATAGGCCTCATCAAGCCTCCCCATAGGTATACTTGCATCAGCAGCTCCAAATCTTTCAGCTCTTTGACTATCAGGCCATTTCTGTTTTCCAGGCTCAAATTTTAATATATGTTTACTTGTCCACCACGCATTAACAATCTCCTCCTCAATAACTTTCCCCTCTAATTCTCTACATATTTTTAAAGCATAGTTTCTTGAGAAACCTACAACTTCATCATCACCGTTAAATGTTATACACAATATAGCCTTTGTTCCAGGGGGGATCTTTGCTTCCCTTCCATATTTAACTCTATATGCATGAGTATAGTATTGAAATCTACTACTACACATAATATTTACAGATTCAATAGATAATCCTGCCTGAACTATTCTATTAACTGCCTTAACGGCATCAGCAAATGTTTTAAACGCTACCATATCTACACATCTCTCTTTAAACTTAGGAAATATTCTAAGTGTTACCTCAGTTATTACACCAAGTGTTCCTTCAGATCCTATTAGAAGCCAGTGTAATCTATATCCTGATGAAGATATTAAAGTTTTTCTTTGCCCAAGTCTAACTATTTCACCAACACCATCAACTAGAACTAAGCCTATGACTGCCTGTTCAATTTTGCCATATTTAATACCAAATGTTGAATCGTTTCTAGTAGCTATAGATGCTCCAATTGTTGCTGCCTGTTTACTTTCAGGATCGTGGGGAAACCATAAACCATATTTTTCAAGTTCACTATTAAGCTTAGATATTGTTATTCCAGCTTGAACAGTAACTGTTAAGTTATCAGTATCAAGCTCTAGGATTTTATTCATACCACGTGTATCAATCATAATACCTCCAAATGTTGGAACAGCCCCACCGACCATTCCAGTTAATCCACCACATGGTATAACCGGTACTCCATGTCTATATGCTATTCTTACAATTACAGCCACATCCTCAGTTGATGTAGGACGGACAACAATATCAGGGAGACTTAACTCATTAAAGGGTCTAACACTCCAATCCCTACTGTAGGCCATGCGTTCGTGGATTTCAGTAAAAACCTTATCAGCCCCAATAATATCAGCTATTTCCTTAGCAATTAAACTATAATTAGTAGCCATACAACCATAATTAAAACAACCTCAATATATATTTACTCATTACATAGTAGTGATGCAGCATACTTAATATATATTTACTCTTATTTCTAAGTGAATTGTGGTTTCCGCCTACATTCATCATATAAAATAGTAAGTTATAGTTTTACCAAAGATGTAAGAGCAGTATCTTATTACTATATTTCTTAATGAGTCTTCCTCTATATGTATTTAAGGCTTGTTAATGCAGCTACATAGCAAAATTAGTTGATATTGTAACTCCAGGACTTAAATCTAGCATAGCTCCTGAAGGTCTAAGTACACTGTGGATAGCTCTTCTTTTGCCCCTATGAGAATACTCGTTTTCCTACTGCTATTTATTGCTTTATCAATTATGTTTGAAATCCTACTATTACATATACTTTTGTTAATGTTGAAATTAGATATCCATTACATTGCTCCCTAACTAACTGATATGGACTGAATATATACTGGTGCTCTATGCTCCTCTCCTCTATAATTCTCTGCTATACTTCATAATGGGATTTTATACCATTGATACTCCTTTAATAAATAAATCCATACCTGAATATCAAGCTACTAAATATAAAACTTAAAATTTAAATACTTTTAGTCTTATAGCAGCAATTATGAGTATAAAAGAAGTTGCTGAAGAAGTTATTACAAGATATATTTTAAGGAAATCTCTTGAGGATTGGATAGATTTTGTTGAACGGGATGTAGTAATTGTTGGAGCTGGACCTGCTGGATTATCAGCTGCAAAATATCTTGCACAAGCAGGCTTTAAAACTCTTCTTATAGAGAGAAAATTATCCTTTGGAGGCGGAATAGGCGGCGGAGGAATGCTTTTCCATAAAGTTATTATTGAGAGTCCAGCTGACGAAATAATTAGAGAGATAAAATGTCACTATGAGGAGGTTGAGAATGGTATTTATATTGTTGACTCTGCTGAACTTATAGCAAAGCTTGCATCAGCAGCTATAGATGCCGGAGCTAAAATACTGCTTGGAGTAACCGTAGATGATGTAGTGTATAGACATGGTGAATATGGAGGACAAATAGTTGGAGTTGTTCTTCAATGGACTGCTGTAACAATGTCTGGATTACATGTTGATCCTCTAGCTATACGATGTAAGGCAGTTGTAGATGCAACAGGGCATGATGCTGAAGTATTAGCTATTGTCTCAAGGAAAATACCCGAGCTTGGACTTGAAATTAAAGGTGAGAAATCTATGTGGACTAGTGAAGGTGAACGACAAATACTATATAGTACTGGAATGGTTGCTCCTGGACTCTATGTTGCAGGTATGGCTGTAGCAGCTTTAAAACAAACTCCACGTATGGGTCCAATATTTGGATCCATGCTACTTTCAGGGAGAAAAGTAGCTGAAGAAATAATAAGTAGATTAAGAACTAGCTAAACATGGTAAATTTATTGAGTATCTGCTCCCTATGCATGCTTAAAACAGCAAGTTATATCTGTAGACGATGTGGGAGAAAGGTATGTGTGAAATGTTATTTTCATCATGGATTATGCTTAAAATGTGCTAAAACTCTTATGAAATTAGCTCTCTACAGTACATATTCTCGCTGTAAGTAAAAGGAGGCATATTCCTAAGTAGGGCTTAAGTTCATAAAAGCTGTATAGCACCTATAACTGTTTTCTCTTCAATAAAAGTTTTGCCTGAAATATAAGCACTAACTCCTCATGTTGATTATAAACTTCATTATTAAAAGTTACAATACCGTAGTTCCCCCTTTCAAACTTCTCAACAACCTTAATCCTAGCCATAATGGTATCTCCTGCAAATACAGGTTTTACAAATCTAAGATTATCAATACCGTAAAAAGCTACAATACTTCCCTCGAAAAAGCCAAGCCTCATCCAAAGTCCTGAAGTAACAGCTAGAGTTAGTAGTCCATGAACAACTCTTCTTCCAAACATTGTTTGTTTAGCAAATACTTCATCAACATGGAGCGGATTAAAATCACCACTAATCCCTGCAAAGTTTACTATATCTGCCTCAGTAATAGTTCTTCTAGGTGTTTCAAAGAAATCACCAATATTGAAATCCTCATAGAACCTCGTATAATCACCATAATATACTTGTTTAAACTACTAAAAAGTTTACCTTAAAATTTACGAATCCCATATTGATTTCTTAAATTTAAATTTAACTAATCAGAGCTAAACGTTATGAAACATATACTTTCTTTACCCCTTGAACTTTAAACATCTCTGAAATTAGATTCTCCTGAATCTTTCCATCTATAACTATGTAAAGTTTAGGTTCAGGAAATAAATCAGGATCCTCAGCCATGATTTGTCTTATACTTCTACCTGCATCAGCAATAATCTTAGTAATTCCTGCAATAATGCCTGGCATACGCGAATCCGCCTCAATTATAATTACTGTGTATCCTAAAATTTTTGATGCCTCATTCAGGAATGCACCTGCTGATCTAATTTTACTAAGCACTGGTCCAAGTTTTTCATCGGTTGAAAGCATTTTCACTGTTTCTTTTACAGTTTTTCGGTCAACACTTAATGCCTTAGCTATTGATGTTAAAGTAACTTTTAATGGGCCGATATAGACCTCTCCACCATAAATTCTTAATCCAAGCTCAACAATAAGTCTTGCCACCCTCATTTTTGCTGGATCGTTTCTGAATATTTCACTAAGAATACTCCACATACTAAAATTACTATTAATTCCCTAATAAAGCTTATTATAGCCTACATGGATACTGTCAAGTTAAGCTATTAGCTATACATAGTCCACATATACTAACTTTGACATAATCATTCATATTACAAGTGAGACTTGTAATAGTTATATTATTTAATGGATGAAACACGAAAATAAATATTAAGCTGCAAAGCTAGAATTAAGTTGAAGCTCTATCAAATGGGTATAATATATATTTATTGAGGATTTAATTAGGCTTAGAGGTAATATGGCTCTATGGAGATTACTAAATTATGAATGTTTTAATCCTAAGCTTAATCTTAGTGTTGAGGAATCAGTTTTTAGATTATTTAAAAATAGTGGTTACGATGGTGTTTTATGGTTATGGTGCAACAATCCATCAGTTATTATTAGCTATTCACAGGATGTTAGACATGAGGTTAATTTAGAATTCTGTAAAATCACAGGTATAGAAATTGTTAGAAGACTTTCAGGTGGCGGTGCAGTATATCATGATAGGGGAGTAGCTAATATCAGTCTAATTGTCAACATTGAAAAGCATAAAGAACTCATGGATATTGAATATACGTATAGGGTTGTGGCTAGGCCATTAGTGAATTTGCTTAGAGACTTAGATATTAATGCGGAGTCCAAGATTCCTAACGGTGTTTTTATCGATAATTTTAAGATTGCTGGCTTTGCCCAGTACCGGTCGCAGAGTACATTATTGGTTCACAGCTCAATTTTATTTGATGCAAATTTAACTAATTTATATAAATCCCTTATTAACATTAAATACCCGGTAGCTAATATTTCCAGTTTAGTTTGGAAATGGTCAAATATAGATATGTTTAAGAGGGAGATTATTTATTGGTTCTCCAGAATATTTAATGTTAAGCTTATTAAGACACCACTAACATCTAAAGAGGTTGTTTTAGCATCTAAACTATACGCATTAAAGTATTCTAACGCTCTTTACAATACTAATAAAATGCATCCAAATGCTGTTGTTAACATATGTTTACCTAAGTGTTTTACAGTTAATTATGTTAAACTCTATGAGAATTTACTATTAGAAACATCAAGATTGTATAGAGATATTAATCTAATGGTTAAGCTTCACTTCGTTAGTAATATAAATAAACCACTAGTATTCTTAGATAATGAACTAATAGCTTTCTAATACATAACTTTATAAATTAATACTACTTCTCTCCCACAACTACATATCTTATAGTCTATCAACTTAGCTTTTATACAGTCATTTAGACTACTAAATCCCTCCCCCCTTACTAGTGATATTGCATTATCACCACCTAGAATGTATGGAGTTATGGTTATATGAAGTTCATCGACAAGTTTATGATATAGCATATGCCAGTTCAGTATGCCTCCCCCTTCAAGAAGTATTTTTCTTATTTCCCTTTCATACAGTTTCTCCATTAAGTTCTTAAGATTGATGCTTTCTCCCATAATTAATACTTCAACATCCATGCTATGTATTTTACTTATTTTCTCTTTGGATGCTTTATTTGAAGTAACAATTATTGTTTTAGCTGATCTATCAATGATTACATTTGCATTTAACGGTATTCTCAGTAATTCATCTATAACGATTCTTATAGGATTTCTTCCATTAATGAGTCTTACTGTTAATAAAGGGTTATCGTTAATGATTGTATTTGCTCCTACAAGTACGGCATCGACATTAGCCCTTAATGTATGAAGCCTCTTAAGATCTTGTAAACATGAAAGCTTAGAAAAACCTGTTTTACTAGCAATTTTACCATCAATTGTTTCGGCAGCACATAAGATAACATAAGGCTTCATAAAGTCTTCTAGATTAGAATACTTAAACATTTTACTATTTTAAGTTCTTATAGCAACTATTGGATACTAATTTATTTAAATTTTATGACGAAGAAGCAGGATACTGTCAAGTTATTGATGTTGTGGTCGGTCCTCCTAGGGTTTGATGGGTCTTATGAGGTTGTACCATAGGATAAGAAACCTTATGAAAAGTTTGATCTTGAGGATATGTATTTCCTTACTGGAAGTTGTTGAAGAAGCACTAGCCCACTTTCATGTTCTGAATAATGTTCAATACGTTTCCCTCACTGAGGGTTTTATGCCTCCACTCAAGTCCAAGAGCCCGGAAAACTTCAGGATGCTAATCCCCTATCTACAAGGATGACACTTGTCTACACAAGTCTCCAAAACCCTCCAGGAAGACTTCTACAGGAAAGATACCCCACCAAGAAACCAATATAGCCAGAAGCCCACACTATCCACATCCATTGCAGAAACACAGCACCACTCTTCACTAACCTTAATCTTGGCTCATCAACAGCCACCATACACCTTAGTTTAGCCCAACATTGACACTACAAGCTCCAATCTCTAACCCAAAGCCTTACAGCCTCATGACCCCATGAAACAACCCTCAGAACATAGATTACTCCCCTACAGCTCAAACAAGCCATGTAAAACAGAATCACTCTAACCCCCAACCTGCAACGAAAACCTATAATCCTGAACAAACTGCTATTCCTAGGGGCTTCAAGGAGTCACTTGATGGTAACACCTCCCAAAGCGGTTTCTCAAAGCCCCTAAGAAATAACTTGACAATATCAAGAAGCAGCTTAACATATTGTAACTACATTTTTAGGTAAGTAATAATCATAGTCTCTTACTAAGCCTTATTAAAGCTGTTAATCCATAGTTTCAATTAAGAACTCATCTCTAAGCTTCGTATTTTAAGTGTATTGTTATGTATGTTGTGGGGGTTTAGAGGTTGTTGCTAGTTTTTCATATCTATTATTTAAGGCTTTAAGCTATTTATAGATTCTTTCAATATTAGACTTCACCTCCTTTGATGTTTAGGCTTCCCATTATTTCTATGGTTTATATGCTGCCCATATTGATGGATGATTGTTTACCTTACAGCTTCAGTATCGTATGAGTGCATTAGCTTCTTGAAGCCCCTCAAGTCCTCCAGCAGCTTATCGAGCAATTTGATTTATGCACATCCCCAGATCTAAGCTATGCTAGGCTTCCTCATCACACATAAACTCATCAACTCTCCATGCTTGAGGCCATCAAGCCATTACCCAAGTCTCCACCATTAAGCTATCATACATACCCCACCAGATTTCCTCATAGATACTAAAGCTCTAAACACCCTACTCTATAAACACTTAAGCCCCTACAGCCTTACAAGAACATAGCAAATAAATATCATCCAGTAGTTAAAAATAGAGAATACCACTTATTATAAGTCTATCATCAGCCTAAACCTACCAACCCAAGCTTTAAGAGGTAAAGAAGCTAATTAAAACCCACTTCCATCAAAACTCCACACCCACAGAGAAATTCCGAATAATCCAGAGATAAGTTCTAAGGCTACATAACATAAGTTCTAAGTTACTAATCTATATCTACGCTAATAGAGTCTGCCACCTCTATAGTGAATGATAGGCTTTCATTCATGTTGTGGTTTAACATTTTATCATAAAGATAAAAAGATAATAAGCTAACCTAAGGAACCCTCATATACCTATAAGCTACAACAGTAAAACATCATTTGCTAGAGGTATGATAGTGATAAAATTAGCTATTCTCCACATACTTCAAGATATTATTCTAACGTTATATTATTTGATATAATCTTTATAAACTTACGACTCTACTATTTTTATGAATACGATTTTGGTAGTTAATGATGATGGTATTAATAGCGTGGGTCTGCTGGCTTTAAGCCAGATTCTTAGAGAGCTCGGTGAAGTAGTTATTGTAGCTCCTGAATATGAACGTAGTGGTATTGGTAAAGCATTATCTATAGGATTGATACGTATATCTAGTATTAAGATTAATGGAATTAGAGCCTATTCAATTGATGGAACACCCGCTGATGCTTACTTTATAGCTACCAATAAAATTCTTAAGAGGAAACCAAGTATTGTTGTTGCTGGTATTAATTTAGGACCTAATATAGGACTTGAAGACATCTTAAGCTCTGGAACTATTGGTGTTGCTTTAGAAGCGGCAATACATGGTGTTCCAGCTATTGCTATTTCCTACTGTGTTAGAGATATTCTTAGGAAGAATCACGTCAGTATTAATGAGCTTAAAGTTGCAATGGATGTTTCCAAGAGAATTGTTAAATATATTCTAGAGAATGGTATGCCCAATGGTGTTCAAGTACTATCTATAAATATCCCTGAAAAACTGGATAATATTAAGGTTAAAGTAACTAGAATTGCCCATGTAAGCTATCGTGATATACATTGTGAAGTTAATAATGGATATAAAACCGCATCATGGCTTATAGACAACTATAAAGATGCTGAGCCTGGAACCGATGTTTATGCTATAAGGTATGAAAATGTAATTTCAATAACTCCAATAAGGTTAAACTTTGATGGTGATTGTAGAAGTGTTGAGCTACTAGTTAAAGACTTATTTTAAGTACTTAATACTACTATTGCCCTAATTACATCAGCCGTATCTTCAAGTCTATCTACAGCATTCTCTATGAACTCTACAGCATCCTTAATCATTAGCCAGTTACCTATACTTTTAACCGTATCCCCCCATTTAAGTATTTCAGCTATAAGATCAATTCTTAAATCATCAATTTCCTCTTCAATTCTCTCAGTTTTTTCAGCTGCATCTAATGCATCACTTGGTTTAGATATAAGTTTACTAAGCCCATCTCCCAGTATCATAGCCGCATCACACATCTTATATGTTATTGTTTTTAATCCACTTCTAATGTTTTCCGGTACTTCTCTAGGATTAACATATAGTAACCTTCTTGATGATGCCTTAACATAAGCAGCTATATCATCAACTGTTAATATGAGCTTCATTATTTCCTCCCTATCTAGAGGGTGGAAGGTTTCCTTCATAAGTTCAGTAACTATACTCTTCTTAATCTCATCAGCCTCCCTTTCAAATTTAAATATTTCTTCAAAGCTTTTCCTTGCATTATTAAAATCACCACTATAATATGCTTCGATGAATTTCTTCATCTCCATAATAACACTTAAAACTTTACTATAGTGTTTTTCACAGGTTACTAGTACTTTTTTCTCTCTTCTCCTACCAAACCATACAGCAACATGACTGGATTTGGGCATGAATCCATCTTATATGTAGTATTATAGTTAAATATAAACTTAACTAGATGTATTTTCAATCTCTTCACTCATCTTTACTTCACTTCATGCATCTATGTCCAAGTCGAGCAGTATTTCAGCAATTCCAGCTGCATATTCTGAAGTCTTCTTAGACTTTCAACAGTTAAGTGTAAATAAGCTACTACCTTAACATTAGGAGTTCCACTTAATATTTTCTCTATTAAGTTAGCTTCATAGCCGCGTATTAAGCCTCTTAAACTTAAGCCATGCTTGCTCTTTTACTGCTTGCATTTACTATGGAGTATATAGAGTTCCTAAATGACTTGCATGTCTCATCCTCCATTTCAATTAGCTTTAAAATTGCATCTTTATCAAGCAAATCTTAAGATTTCATGTAAATTTGTAGATGCTATTGTAGCATGGTCAGCTGCTATTTCAATATGTCTAACTACAACACGATACTCTAAGCATTCCTGAAGATTTTTAATTTCTAAACTATCTAGTATATTTGGCTCCCTAATGGCTGCTGTTAACTGTCTTATTGATAGGAAGTAAAGTCTGTCATCATTATCTCTTTCAATAATATCATGGAGAAGATCCTTATCTCTTTCTATAAGTGTTCTTGAAACATCATTATACATATATGATGTTAAAGTCCTCATCCTATATATAACTTTTCTTAATGGGAAGTTAACATAGTGTGATAAGACTTGAAGTATTATTTTTGTTGAAGAATCCTCAACCACTTCAACACCTGCAAGCTTTCTAGTAATAACTTCTTTCGATTCTATGTCTGAATTTAATGGAATCTTACTTGATAGTATATTTATAACATCATATCCTGAGATATATGCTGCAATAATATTCCTTAATGTAACTTCTTCATTCTCACTTACAATTTTAAAATTCAGTACTTTACCGTTTTGCTTTAAGTTGAGTACTAAGGTCTTAGTACAAGTGAGCCATCTGTCCGTTCATATATGCCCATAGGTGCTCTCTTACTTAATTCATACCCTTTAATCTATTTCCTGGTAGAGAAACTATGTAAGTCATCCCTATCTTAATAGGTTTTTCAACTCTATATTTTTAGATCTATATATTATATATAGACTATAGTTAATATGTAGAGAAACTATATAAATATTCTTAACATTACTTGTACTAGTGACCTAATTGGATATGATACTGCTTACTTGTGGCTTAATATTGTCCTTCGTAATGGCATTTAATATGGGTGGAAATGATGCTGCTAATCCTACCGATTGTGTTGTAGGGTCTGAAGTATTATCAATTAGAAAAGCTGTAATGCTTTTCTCGGTATTCACTCTTATTGGCTCTTTACTTCAAGGATTTATGGTTATGAAAACCATAGGGATAGGGATAGTACCTGAAATTGATATTTTCGGAGCTTTTACTATTGTTCTATCAGCTAATATATGGATCTTAATCAGCTCCCTCCTAGGTAGACCAATATCAACAACGCATTCAATTATTGGTGCTGTTTTAGGATATGGTTTTGTTAAGTATGGCTTAAACATTAATACTCAAATTTTAGTGATAATTATATTAAGCTGGATTTCCTCTCCTCTATGTAGCCTTATTCTTGCATTTATAATTTATAGGATGCTTAAAGTACTCATTACGAGAAATAAATTTGGGGAATCACTAGTTTTTGAGAAGATGATTAAAGCTCTTCTTATATTTTCTCTTTGCTTTTCGGCTTATGCTTTCGGAGCTAATGATGTTGGTAATGCTACTGGTGTTTATGTCACTATTGCATCGAAGCTAGGTCATTTACCTGACTATAACGCTATGATTCTACTAGCTACTTATGGTGCTATTGGAATTGCTACTGGAGGATTCGTTATTGGCCCCAGAGTCATAGGAACAGTCGCATTTAAAGTTTGTAGACTTGATGTATTAACTGGTCTTGCAGCAGAGATGAGCAATGCTCTTGTTGTTTATCTCTTTACAACTATACCCTATATGCTTATAGGATATGGCTTACCAATATCTACATCGTACGCTACTGTTGGATCAATTATTGGGGCTGGAGTTGCTAAAAGTGGAAAATCTATCAATAAGACTGTTATAATTAGTATAGCTCTGTTCTGGATTTTGACAGTACCTGTAACTGCTATCTTATGTGGATTAATATATATTACTAGTACTTTCATGACTTCATGGCTTTAATGTAAACACCATACCACAGCTGAAACTCCATATTCTATAAGTCTAGCTAGAATTGATGATTTTGAAATTACATAGGCTTATATTGCCCCATCATGTAATGATAAGAAGACAGAGTGATTATGCCATAGGAATACGCCCAAGAATCATTCATAAAGCACTTAATACTGATCTTTAAGTAGTAGAGTATAAACATTATGAGTGTTTTCGTTTTACTGATTCTTTCTTGTTTCATTCTATCTCTGAACTCGACTGAGGCTCTGAAGATGTTTTCTCCTAAGCCTGTAGAGTGATTTATTGAGATCCCTCATCCTTTTATCTAGATTCATATCATCTAGGCTAGCTTTCCAACTTAATCATAGGAATGTATTCTTTAAAGACTGATTGCTTCAATACTTCATCCATAAGTCTAGGGGATGTTCTCAGTAGACTCTATTTCAACGTCACTATATATAGAGAATAATGCTTTACTCATTCTACCCTTACGGAAATGAAGGTTCATGGAACCTATCAATTCATGAATCCAGTTAAGTCTAGAGCAAGATCGAGAATATCTAGCAGGAACTTTGTCCTAAGCTCTACAATCCCACCTCTGAAGTATAAAACACAATAGCTAAACAAACAGAAGTCAATTATTGAACACATCCCATATATGGTAAAGCCTTTAGAGCACATTCTTTATATGCAGATAGTTTAGTTACTATATAGTGTTTAGTAACATATAATAGCCTCATTAACATAATAGCGATTTGAAGTATACTGTGGTTAAGCTTAACTTATTAAAACCTGGAGATACTGCAATGCTTAATGCTACTTCACTACATGTTAAACGGCATATAAACTAATGTAAGTGTGAACGTAACTAAATTATGTTGTCTTAACAAATAGAATGAATCATGAGGAATAATTTAATCAAGACTTCTAACCACCTCCGGGAAATGTTAAGTGAATATTATTCGGTTTCTTATTGTTCCTATTTTTTCAATTGTTATCTCAACTATGTCCCCATGCTTTAGGAATTTAGGTTCAGGCTTCATGAAGACACCTACACCTGAAGGTGTACCGGTGGCTATTATGTCACCTGGTTCAAGCATCATTCCCTTACTTAATACTTCTATTATTCTATCTATTTTATGTACCATTTTTGAAGTTGACGAGTTCTGTCTTACTTCATCATTAACTTTAGTTATTATTTTAAGATCGTATGGGTTTTCAACTTCGTCTCTTGTAACTATCCATGGACCCATCGGAGCAAACTGATCTAGACTTTTCCCACGTGTCCATTGTTTATCTTTAGCTTGTATATCTCTAGCTGATAAATCATTAAATACTGTATACCCAAATACATACTCTAAAGCTTTAGATGCACTTATTCTTTTACCCAGTTTTCCAATAATAACTGCCAGCTCCCCCTCATAATCTAGTTGTTGAACATAGTCGGATGGAACATAGATATCGTCAAAGGGCCCCGCTATTGATGTTTTAGGCTTAATAAATATTATAGGTTCATCAGGAGGAGTTTTATGCTGCTCCTCAGCATGATCTATATAGTTTAATCCTAAACATAGTATTTTTGGTGGGTCTGGTATTGGTGCGAGCAGTTTCAAACTTTCTAGCTCAAATCCTTGTTTAAAATCTAGTTTCCCAATTTTTTCAAGAATCATGTTTAAATACGCACCAGATATGAAAGATACGATGTCTTCAGGTAGTTTTAGACCTAACATTACTTCTACATCACTACGATCTATAACAAAATTATTAATTATTAACCCGTAAGATTCTAAACCATTAGGCTTTACATATCTTAATATTTTAACCATAATGTACTTGTTCATATTCCTTTAAAAATCTTTCTTTAAATCTTAACTTCTTGAACTTAAGCATTAAGTTGTTTCTGAAACTTATTGAATCTAACTCACTCTACTTAATGAGATTTAACCATATAAAGTCAATAACTTAGCACTATAACTGTTAAACTTATTAAGTAGCTATATCAATCCATAATATAAGATCTTAAGGTATATATTGTCTCTATAATCATTTATGTTGAGTTTTTACCCTTAAATTTACTAATATATGATAGTACTTCAACATCACTTATATCATACCAGTTTTTATAAGCATCTGCAACAGCAAAACCATATGTATCATCTCTAACATTAACACAATAAATAATATCTACGTGTGGAGCTACTAGATTTAATGCGTTTATGGATGCTGTCGGTACTGCTACAATGATTTTCCCTGGTTTTCTCTTTTTAACATATCTAATAGCTGAAAGCATAGTGTAGCCTGATGCAAGTCCATCATCAGTTATTATAGTACTCCTATTATTGATTAATGTTTTCACTAATCCAAAAGCTTTAAAACGCCTCTTTATCTCTTCAATTTCCAGCTTTACAACCATGTCTATAATTTCCCTATTGATATTGAAGTAATTTATAATTTCTCTATTAAGTACTATATCTCCATCAGGGTTTACAGCTCCAAATCCTGCTTCTGGATTATTTGGGAAGTGAAGCTTTCTACAAATTAATAGGTTAAATTCACATTTAAGTATTAAAGCTAAGGTAACACCTATTGGTACCCCTCCTGAAGGTATTGCTAACACTACTGGATCTACTAGTTCTTCTATTTTAATCATTTTAGCAAGCTTTACTGCTGCCTCTTCTCTATCTTTAAATACATAATACTTATTCATCAACTCTCTATCTACTATTATTTTCCCCACGACTACTCTAAATAGCCTAGCTTTACAGGTATATTTAGTATTTTATCTCTTCTAATAATAGTTACCTCAATAATATCTTCAATATTCATTCTCTCAATTATTGACTTTAACTTCTCTGTACAGTTCACTTCTCTACCACTAATTGCAGTTATAATATCTCCAGGCTGAATACCGTAGTAGCCTGCAGGCCCGTTTGGAGCAACATCTATGACCAAACATCCCTTACTTACTGGTAATCCGTAATACTCAGCCATTTTTTCATTTATATCAATACCTTGAACGCCAATCCAAGGTCTTAATACCCTTCCATAATTTATAAGGTCGCTAACAACTTTCTTAGCTGTGTTTATTGGTATTGCAAACCCAATTCCTTGAGCAAATGGAATTATAGCTGTATTTACACCAACTACTTCTCCATTAAGATTTATAAGAGGCCCACCTGAATTTCCAGGATTAATATGGGCATCTGTCTGAATCATATCCTCAAAGACTCCTCTCTCAGATTTTATTGTTCTTCTTAATGCACTTACAACACCAATAGTAACTGTAGGCTCTCCTAGTAGACCAAGTGGATTACCAATAGCTAAAACAATATGCCCAACCTTAAGTTTTAACGAATCTCCAAGTATGGCTGCTGGCAAGTTCTTCATGTTGACCTTTAGTAATGCTAGATCTGTTCCCCGATCAATACCTACAACCACACCTCTTAACACCTTACCTCCACTTAATGCAACCTCTACATGCTCTACTCTCTCAACAACATGATAGTTGGTTAATATGTATCCATTTTCATCTATAATAATTCCTGAGCCTAGGCCTGTTATAGGTATGGGTTGTAGAAAGTAGTCATAAGCAATTCTCAAACTTCCTACAGCAACAACAGATGGACTTACTTTTTCAACAGCTTTAGCTATAAATTCATCCCATGAATTCATACTAACTTAACTATTTATAATTTTAACCCTAATTTATAAATTTTAGCCTTAACATCTTGGATTTTAGTGGTTTGAAAGCAAAATGTAGTATGTTAAACTGATACGCTTAGTATTGCAAGTACTGTATGTAGAGTGGAATTAAGCTATAGACCTTAGATTTCCTACAATAAGTTTCAATAAATCCACAAAAGTAAATGGCAAAATAGAAAACTTAAGTCAATATACTATTCTAAACAATTTCTAGCAAGCATATGAGTGTTAAAGCGTGTTAGATTGAGACTTAACTTGGCAAAGACTACATGAAATACTATAATGCATTGTAAACCTAAGCCGTAAGCTATTCTGCACCTTAAATTTATAGAATCTAAGATCTAAAGGAGTATTTACAGCTTGAGCTACATATGTCTATTAAAGATTATACAACTACCCTAATTTATTGAAATAAAGGAGTTAATAATATTATTGACCTTAGTTTTAATATAGCTGGGTATTATCCCTTCACTATATAGCTTATTAAATTCCTCTAAATCTAAAATTTTAACTTCTCCGTTTGGTAGTATGACAATGTCTATAATTAAATCTATATATTTAATGCACTTGTATGTTATTTCTGGCGGTGTGTTTATATTGATGTATCTGCCCCTTAATGTATTATTTTTTGAGTAGTAGTTATGTGTAATAATCCATTCATTTGGCTTAACCTCCATTATATCATAATCCCCCTCCTCCTTAGAGATGTTTAATCCATCATACCTGCCACCACCAGTTAGCCTCCTCCTCAGAACCAGTCTTTCCCTACTTATTTCTATGATTGAGCCTGGAGTTAAACTTATAATTTCCCCTGAAGGTTTAATATGTAATATTTTAACTTTACCCCTTTGTTTTAATAGTTCAATCATGAATTCATGTAGATTTCTTGATACCCAATCTACATTAAGCTCATTAAGTATTTTTTCGGCAAAATCAACAAGTACTGATCCTATTTTTCCACTTGATTTATAGATATGATGTTTATATACTGTTGGTATAACCTTACTTCTAACTTTATCCAGCTCTATTTTAGTAGTTGATGGAAAAATAACTCTAGCAATGTATTCTCCCTCAATTAACTCCGTATATGGTGTTTTTTCAGAATTTTTAAGTATCTCTTTAGCTTTTTCATGGAGATTCTTTAACTCCCCTATCAATGAGACTGTATCAGCATACTGTGCTGAGCTTCTCCACTTAACACCCCATCCCTCCCTTTTAAAGAGTAATCCTAATGAAATTAATTCTCTTTTAATGTTATGGTCCTTGATGTGCCTGCTTACAATAACCTTATTATCTTGAATTAAATACGCATATCTTCCCTTAATCCATAGATTACTTGAAAGTTTTAAGTAGTTGCTATGTGTAAAAGATGTTTTAGCAATAGATACTGTAGTAACATCTCCTATCTTAAAGTCTCCCTTTAAAACACCATATATACCTGGTTTAACCTCAATTATGTATTCGCCGTTTCTAAAATTTTTAACAATACCCTTAACAATAGAGTGTATAGGCATTAAACATTTTAAAACAATAACTTCTGGAAAATGTGTTTTTAGCTTTTCTAATATTTCCTCTACAGCTCTACGTAAACCAATAATTACAATTCCATCCTTACTTTCTAAATCTTTAATAGTGATATCGGGGGCCTCTCTTAAATCTGTAAGCTTAAATCTATCGATAATGATTTTAGTTGGTTGAACAATTTTAAATCCCCAATCCATGCAAAGCCTAGTTATAGTAGTGGCGTAAATTCCTCTAACTCTAACATTAAACATTTAAACACCTAGATTTTAAAGAATTCCTACTTAAATTCTTTTAAATCTAATTATGGTTTCTATAGGTAAAAAGCAGTATTGTAGATGTATTTCTGGAGGAATAGATTGTGTTTAATTGTTAAAATGTATCGTAATTGTTAAAGATATTAGCAGATACATAATTCTGATTAAGATGATAGATGAGGTTAAGACTGTTCGCGAAGAGAATAGAAAGCTTATGGCTGAAGCAAGAAGAGTGGTTGTTGAAACATATAGACTCATAGCCTCACTTGAATTGCTAGGTGATTTTAGGAAACTTATTATAACTGCTTTTGGAAACGTGTTTGAACTAGATAGTTTAAACTCTTTAAATATATTTGTATCTTCCAGTATTTCAGATATTGGAGTTGAGGAAGTTATTAGAGAGGTTCTAGAGTGTATTTCAACATAGTAGTTTAACTATATTTAAATATATACTTAAATATAGTATTGTATTAAGCATTATATATGCAGCCTGGATCAGGAGCCATGTAGTCATTAAAGTATGCATATGCTCTTGCTCTACATCCACCGCAAACATACCTATACTTACATACTCCACAGTTTCCTTTCAGTAGATCTTTATTTCTTAGTTTTATAAATACTTCACTATTATCCCATAAACACTCAAAATCATCAGTAAGGATATTTCCAACTCTTACTGGTAAGAATACGCATGGTTGAATAACTCCATCGGGCTCTATTGCGCAATAGTTTCTTCCAGCTCCACATCCGCCAACAAACTCACTTAGCTCTATAAGTCTACCTGGAAGCTTCATTGAGTAGAAATGTGTTGGTACTATAGTTTCACCAATATTCTTTGAATTTACCAGTGCAATACGTGCAAACTGTGGGGCTGTGGTTAAAACGGTTAAGTCTCCTTTTAAAGCTTCAATCCATAGGCTTTTAAGCAACTTCTCCCTTTCACTTGGTGAGAGATCAAGATCAATTTCCCCCCCTCCCCTACCTGTAGGTATGAAGTTATACGCCATAAACCAGTTAACTTTAAGTCTTCTACATAAATCTATAATGTCACTAACTTCATAAATGTTTAGCTTAGTTACTGTTGTTGCTACTTCAACAAACATTCCCGACTCAAGAGCGTTTTTTATTCCATCAATAACTCTATTAAAAACTCCATTTACCCCCCTGAAGCCATCATGTGTTTTAGAGTTTGCCCCATCAAGACTAATCTGTAAGTATCCAACTCCACTATTTTTAAGCTTCTCAACGTTTTCCCTAGTTAAAGTAGTACCATTTGTAGCTATTGCTGTAAATATGCCGTATTCCCTACATAGTTTTAAAACATCAAATATATCATTTCTCACTAATGGTTCCCCGCCTGAGAATGCTATTGATGGTATACCAAAATCTCCAAGAATACTAACAACTCTTAGAGCCTCCTTCCTCCCCATTTCGTTTTTTAAAGGTTTACCAGCATTACTATAGCAGTGTTTACATTTAAGATTACATGCGTAAGTATAATCCCACACAGTTAGGAATGGTGCTCCTGGTGTAAACGGTCTTTGTACACCATACTTAGCAATCCCCATAAGAACACAGGCAAATCCCCTCCTCCAATATGGATCCTTAATTTTCCTCCTTATTTTCCATTCAGATACTCCAAAGCCTTTAGCTCCTCTTTCAATAATCTTATTAATTATCGGATAAACAAGATGCCTACATGTAAAGCAAGCATTACTTCTAATATTTGTGTAAAACTGTAAAGCTACCTCTATCCGTTTTTCCTTATCTTTTAGGCATCGTCCAGTTAAGTATTTAAGTATGAATTTAAAGTTACCTAGCCTACTTAAGCCTCCAATATAGCTTATAGCCTCAATATCAGGCACAAGTATTAATATTCGGAAAACGTATAAAATTTTTGGCTAAAATCTAATAATGTACGGCGCTTCTTCTACAAGTCTTCTCAACACTGAGAACATCAACTCACTTATACCTAAAACTACACTTACAATTATTACTGCTACTAGAAATGTAAATGTTGAAAGTATGGTTATTGCAAATGCTGAAATCCACCCTACTCCAAATATTGATTTTACAGCCCATAGCCAAAGTATTAATGCTAATAAAATACTTAATGAACCAAGTAGCGGAGTGGAAAGTATAAGTGAGGTAAACACTAGAATTGGCCCAATAATTGATATAAATAATGACCCAACAAATGTAGCTTTACTTCCAACAACTATTCTTGCAGCCATCCACATCGCAAAGGCAGCTGTTAACCATCCAACAATTAAGCTAATTATAGCTATTGAAATCATAACTTTAATCTCTCCCTACTCAATTTAAATGTTTCTACTTGATAAACCATCTTGTGAACTTAAGTATGTTTAATTACTTTATATTGGTATTGTTTCTATGAGTTCTTAGTATTTATGCCCTCATTAATCCATGTTTTTAGCAATACTATTGACTTCATAGCATAAATGCATACATACCATTATACTCTCATCATACATGGTATACAATTATCAAAGAACCCAGCTATATCCATAATGTATTACTCTCCTAATTAAGTTTTTAACTCCAAACTATTATACTACTGCTTAATCAATATTCTACATAACCTAATACCTATAGTGGTGAATACATTAATAATACAGTTGTTTTAGAGTCATATGTAGCCTATCTTCTAATGAATACTATGGTGTAAATGTATTAGCAACATTAACAAATCCATATGTAAAGTACTCTTCTCAGCAAGAGCTAAAGCACACAATAATCCTAATTTCTAGGACTTATACTAATAGCCTCATCATCAACCATAGTGGCCTTAACCTTCTCCTCACCAAGTTCAAATAGGAAGCTTAAGGATCATAAACTATGATGTATGGATGCATAGCTCTTAATAATGAACTCATCTCTAAACCCCGTATTTTAAGTGTATTGTTATGTATGTTATGGGGGTTTGTAGGTTGTTGCTAGTTTTTCATATCTATTATTTAAGGCTTTAAGCTTAGATTCTCTCAATATTAGACTTCACCTTCCTTTAATCTCAGCATTGATGTTTAGGCTTCTCTCCATTTCTAGGGTTTAGAGACATATTGTCTCCATATTAATGGATTATAGCCTATCTCTATAGCCTCAGTATCATATGTGAAATCTATGTAAAGCTCTTCTGGAGGTTTCTAAGCCTCCGAATCTTGTTAAACGTTTTGAGTTCATTTCCAGGCCTTAGAGCTATGCTTAAAGATATTGATTCCCATCCACGATACATGGATTTAAGCATAAAAGGCCTAAATCCATCAGAGCTCATCCTCTATTTAGTTTCTACTGTTAAGCTATCTATACATACCCTACCAGCCCCATAGATGTAGAATCCTGAATACTCTATCCCATAACCCTCTTCTCAAGCGCTTAAGCTTCCTCCAGGCAGTCTTATGTGAACCATACCTAGTAGACTATCCATCTACAACCAGTAACAAGCACATAAAGCATCCACTTATGATACACTTATCATTAACCCCAACCTATCTAGCCCTAGATGAAAGGAGAATTTAATAAAGCCCCATTTCTCACCAGAAAATCCTCTAAACTCCATAACAAAACCTTACAAAGAAAAGCCTAAAAGTTTAGAAACAAATTCAATAATAAGCTTAGAATATTTAAATCTATCTGTATGAGTGGAAATATGTAAGCATCATAACAATAAGAGTAAATGGAATCCCTTCCCTAATAAACTTAGGGGCTCCAACTATATCTTCACCATAAGTAAAGGATGAAAAACCAAGTAAAGCTAAATTTCACGAAGTGTTGGGAGACGCAGCAATTCAAGGAGTTAAATTATATTAAGCTATTAATACTCTACCACTCAGTAGCTTGATTCTTATATTCAGAAGAAGTACTCATCTATTGATGCTAGGATAGAATGTATCTTGCTGACTTAGGCCATTAACTACATTGCTTTCACATCTAAAGTTCACAGGGTCTTAAAATAGTAGAAGAAGTTGTATATCCCCATATATGAACTGAAAGACACTAATTAAAGCATACTACAAGTAATAGGATACAATATAAACGTAAGCAATCAGTTAAGTTAAGCTATAGACTTCATTGATAGCTTCAAGACTAATAGATATGTAGATATTCAGAGAGGCAATAGGATATATCTAGTATATAGTTATAAACTCCTCATGGAATATTCTTATTTAGGTCAATCATGAGACTTTCCAATTGATTTCAACCGTGATGAAGAGGAGCAATTTATAATCCAGTTAGTTTTGGTAGTGGGTATTGCTATAGACTTTTGTTGTACAATGTATTTTAAGTTTATTTGTTAAAATCTATTCTCATAATGCTTTAGAAAACTTCTTGATTTGAACTTAAAGTAGTTTACTACTATTTTCAGAAGAATATTTAATAGTATTCGATATGGCTCTTTTAGGTAGAATTTTGAAAGTATATCTTCAGCCCAATGTATGCTGTGTTTGAAGCATTTAATTAGAAGCTCTTCATGTACCTCCTTAATATTTAATATTTTAAACCAGTTTTTATCTTTTAATGTTCCCATTGGTACAAAGAACATTGGAACTATAAGACTTCGATACTTCTTCAATTTATCCATAAGCTCTATTGTTTCTAAAACATCCTCTTCAGTTTCACCTGGAAGACCTATTATGATAGTTGCAGCTGGTATAATTCTATGCTCATGCATTATCGCGAATGCATCCTCAACAACTTCAGGCCATGTTTCAGATGAATATGGTGAAGTCTTCATAGGCATAATTCTCCTAGCTAGCTTTACCGATCCTGTTTCTATTCCAACTTCTACTCCAATCCAGCTTTGCCCACTATCATATATTATTTCAGTTAGTTTTGAGATGAGTTTAAAGTTTTCTTGACCATATTTTACGGTTGATAAGCTTACATGACTCCAAGCAATACTCATATAGTATTTTTTAACGAGTTTATGGAGTTTTATTAGCGGTTCTGGTTTAGGTTTCACTCCATTACTACCATACAGTAATAAATCTTCAGCATGAAGTATTCCCTTTCTTATACCTGCTAAACTATTTACTTTAAGCTCTCTCTCTATCATGTCAAAAGTATATATTCTAAGCGGTCTAAGAGTTACACTACAAAATCTACATCCACGTGGACACCCCCTCATAACTTCAATAAGTCCATTAACTGATGGATACTTTATTAACGGTATTTCATCAAGTCTAGGTGTATCGTTTAAGTTGACCTGTATATATTTAGGTACAGAGTCTCCATTCAGTATTTTTTGAGTTATGTGGGCTATAATTTTATCAGCCTCCCCATCAATAATTGTTGAAACCCTATACTTCTCTATTAGCTTAGGTACGTATAGCCATTGCCATGCCGCAGGTCCTCCAATAACAATCTTAATATCTCTATTTCTTACTGCTTGTGTAAATTTCTCCATAAATTTACAGAAGCTTCTAGCATTTATGGGCTCTCTACCTGTAATCATCATCCATTCGCAGCTTGGTGGTCCTAATGCAAAATAGTCATGATGCCCCATCATAACTATTCTAGCTTTATTTAAATGCTTATATATGTGATCTGGATCTATAATGGCTGCTTTAAACCCAGCGTTTTGAAGCGCTGCTTCGATTTTTCTTAAGCCATATGGTGCTTGAATAGGTCTACCTATTTTATCAACTTTAACTTTAGGAGCTGCAAGCCACATCCAGATGGGTTCAGGCAATCCCATTGATGGACTTGTAGTTAAAAATCCTAGAAATTCATTACTATGATGGTTACTCATCATTGTTCTATCACTAGTTATAATAATATCGTAACTCATTAAACTACCTTACCTTGATAGCGATTATTAACTACTTTATATTCAAAATCTGAATATAAATTTTATGTGGTATGCTTAATGTAAATTGGAAGTTTCTTAATTAAAAACGTAGTTACTAATATACTGTCTATTGCTGAGGAGTGTCTTGAATCTATATAGAAATATAGAAGCTTGAGAAGAAATATGGTTTAACTAGGACTACTGATTTAGCTAGAATGCTAAATGTTACCTTGGCACTATTTCTAAAATGATTAGAATACCTGAGAAAAAGAAATTTACAATTCATGAACATCATAAGGGTGTTAAGCTAACCAGTAAGGAGATAGAAGTAGCCATCAATGTTGTGAGAAGACATAGACTCTTAGAAAGTCCTTTTACAAACTTTCTTCAAGTTGATTGGTGTAAAGCCCATAATGAAGCCCGTAGACTTGAGCATACTCTTTCAAAATATGTTGCAGATCCAGCTAAAAAAGCTTTAAAAACTCCACTACATGTCCTCATGGCAATCTTATTCCTAAGCCTAATGGTGAGCTTGGTGAGATTTCATACATGCAGCTTTCAAATCCAAATTTGGATGATACTGGTGCTGTTATAAATATTGTTAATGAAAGCTTCAACATACTTAAATATCTAGAGACATAGTGCTTACTTTAGGTAGTGTTCTTAAAGTTGTAGACAAGATACCGTTTGATAATCTCTTAATCATAGATATTTATGGAATTACAAGAACTCTAAGTCCTACCATTACTTCATCCATAAATGTTAGAAGACGATTACATGAAGAATCTGTTTATTGAAGTTCTTAAGTTGATTAAGGAGCCTAAATATAGGTTTAGTATTAGTGATGCTTCACATAAACTTAACCAATCTGAACAAGTAATTAGCAAAGTATTAAGGAATGCATTAAATGATGGCTACATAGTTAAGAGCTCCTATGGCTATCTACTTACAAATAAAGGTGAGAAAGCTATTTCAAATCATAGAGGCAATCATTTACATGGTTCCATTCATAGTCTCTCTATTCTAGATCTATTAAGGAGAAGGTTTGAGGATAAAGTTCATAATTTGTATTCTCTATATCTAGACCCCATGGCTTAGATAAGGACTCTATTAAGAATTTAACTAGGAATATTCAACAAATACCTTGGGGAATTGAGAACATAGCACTACTAGTAGATTTAAGAGAAGATAATAGAGCTATAGTAGCCCATAATTTTCAGTGGTAGAGAATTAACTTTAAGATTTGCTGAAATAGTTTTAACTCCAAATGTTGAAGTAAAGATTATTAGAAAGGATCTATGAGGAGTCCAATTAAAATACTTGTTATAGATATTAGCCTTGCACTTGGCTATGGCATTGCTAGGGGAATATTTGTAAGATAGGTTTAACTCTATGACTAATCGAAGTAGAACTATTAGAATTGTTCCTGCAAGTAATGTTAACATTGGTAAATCAACAATATTTAATCAAGTAACTAGCTTGGCCCAGCATGTCGATAACGACCAGGTAAAACTGTTGAAAAAGCTGAAGTACTGTTAAATACAGGTCATATATAGTTAAAATTCTTAATTCTTCCTAGGACGTATTCACTTTCATCATATAGTGAAGAGGAGGTTATTGCTAGAGAATACATTGCTGCTGAAAAACATACTATACCTAATGTTATTGTTACTTCATCACTTGAAAGAAGCCTCTACCTAACAATTCAAATCCTGGAACTTGAGGCTCCAATAGTTATAGCCCTAAACCTAATAGATATCACTGTTAAAAGAGAATTTAAGATAGATACTAGTAGACTCTCCGAAATTTTAGATGTTCCAGTAATATCTATGCTTGCTTAAGTCTCAGGAACTATGAATTTCTCGCTTGCTCTTGGCCAAGATAAATGATTGTCTTCATCATTTTTCGCAATGCTCTATATTCATATATAGCAACTTTAGCTGCACTAGTGAAAGAATATGGAGTTAAGAAAGCATTAGTAATTACAGCTACAAACATAATACTTGCAACTACAGTTTCTCTCATTATCAATATTTCTCTAATAGTTTGCAAATACCCCTAGCGCTATATTCTAAATATTAGGAATATTATAAGCTTTATCTTTGCAATAAATGATTTGAGGGCATCAAGAAAGCTGAATTTACTATTTGCGTTTTCCACCTCGTTTCTTGTAGGTTTTAATGTTTCAGTAGAGCTAATTTTAACTTCACTTGCAGCATGGCTCTGACTTAACTCTACCTCAAGCTTATTAACATTAATATCTTCTTTAGGAGACGTATCTAATACCTCCTTTGGTTGAATAGGCTGTACTTCGTCAATTCTCATTCCATTACTCCATACTCCATGTTTTTTAGAATCATAGATTTCATAGATTCCCTGGCCATGATTAAATAGGAATTTAGGTGTTGAGGCATGATGAACGTATGCTGAAGGATTATTTACACTACATGAATATAGACAGGTTTTTATTGAACTTCTTCTCCAGGTATTAGGATACTTCTCATTAATGTATTTAGCTATCTCATTAGAGGATGCTACACCACCGAAAGATATTATAGCTTCCCTAATTACTTCATGAAGTGTAACCATAGCCACCCTTAAGATTTACCCTACAGAATATAAATAAGTTACCTTTTTCCTGCTGTGTATTACCAATCTAGTATTAGCAATTCTGGAACTAATACCGTTTATATTATTTGTAAATCTATGAATACTATCTTTATATGCTCTAGCAATAAGTCTACTAGTTTAAGCCATATATTCTGAATTTATGGCTCCATTAATGTTATAGTTATCTGAAAACTTAAAGCTTCAATATTAGAATTATGTTGCTAAGCTATATTATAGATATACTTGATTTATAGATGTTGATGAGGCTCTCAGTGAATATCTAGTATAGAAATGAAATCTATGGGTTTCATGTTGATTGCGTTTAAACATAGAAATTTTATATTGATGCTGCCTGAATGAGTTTTTATTTTAACATTAATAAGTTAAAGATGTTTTGAGATGTTGTGAAATAATGTATAATAAGCAGTTATTAGCTAGTATTGCTGGAAGAGTAAGGTAGTGTTCATGTTGAGTTAATTGATTTAGCAAATCATCTTATAAACTTAAGTATGTTTAATTACTTTTATCTTGATATTGCAATACTTCATTAAAAATTCACAAGGTGATTTATAAGATGGGTAATTGTTAGGTAAAGTATATATGTGTTTATTATTGAATATCTTACTATTTAATTTGGTGTTTAATGTGGAAAGACGTAGAGAATGTCAAGTATGTGGAACTGTTGAGTCTTTTCCTTTCATCTGCTCATATTGTGGTGAGGTTTTCTGCTCTACTCATCGCTTACCAGAAAACCATCAATGTCCTGGATTAAGAAGGGAAGCATCTGAATTTAGGGTTGAGTTTAAACCCTTAATTTATGAGAGGCCACCAATTGTTAAGTGGTTAACGACTTTCCATTTTTCGAAGACGGAGCTTAAACATTTAGGAGTTGCTATGCTTATAGTTGGTTTGATTTTTTCGTGGGGTAAAAATCTAACTGTAATTCCACCTATAGTTGTAGCTGTACTTTTAGGATTTATAATTCATGAGGTAGCTCATAAGATAGCTGCTCAGAAGCATGGCTTGCAAGCTGAATTTCGTATTAATCCTATGTTAGCCCTAATATCTTTAATATCAATAGCTTTACCTGTTAGGTTTGTAGCTCCTGGAGCTGTAGTGATCTGGGGTCCGTATATTACGAGAAGAATTGAAGCTGAGATATCTTCAGCAGGTCCATTAACAAATATAGTTATTGCATTTATAGGTTTAGCTGTGAATTTTATTAAAGCATTAAGTACATATGGACTCTATATTCTCATGATAAATTCATTTCTTGCACTATTTAATTTACTTCCATTACCGATGTTTGATGGTGGGAAACTATTTCGATCAGATTTAAGGATCTGGCTAATCCTATTATTATTATCACTAGTTCTATTTATGTTTTCGGTGTTATAATGGGGAAGCCAAGGATAAGAGATATACTTAATGAAATTAAATGGTCAGGAAAGTATAGAATTAATGAGGTTGAAATACACTTTATAAGTAGGAATCATAGAAATAATATTGAGAAAGTACTGTTTACAGATATTTCAGAGCTAAGACAGGGAAGTATTATAATAAGGGGGAATCATGAGGAAAGATATATACCTCACCACAGAATAGTGAGAATAGCTAAAATTTCTGGTGAAGTTATATGGAGTAAGCAACCCACTAAACATATTTAATCCTCTATGTTTCTCATATATTTATGAGGTAAGTAAAATAAGTCTCGATTTTAGAATACTAGATTAAACTTTTAAATAGTTACGCTCCGTATTCCTGATACTACAATGATATTTATATTCTTAATCCTAATATGATGTATGAAAGTGCTGGTAGGTTAGCTAATTAGCCTTATGATATAGTGTTTAAAATCAACTTAAACTGAAATCTATCATCTCCAGGTAGGTAAGCGTGACCGTTATTAAGTTAAGTCCTTTAAAGATTTCGTTTATTTGACATTGGGTAATCCGTGAGATTTTCTGTATACCTATACTTCATGTAAGTTCAGGTTTTTCTATTATTCTGAATTTATGGAAACTGAAAACTACTAAGGAGTTTAACTGTTAACTTAAATAATAAAGTTTCAGGCAGTACATAGAGAACGAAGTATAGAAACCCACAAACTATTAATGTCAACCCCCTATGGGGTTAAGAACAGTTAAAGTAGAGTTAAATTAAGATACTCATTCCCTCTGTTTATGCGTTTTAACAACTAAATTACATAATAGAGAAGAATAAGTGGGCCTAACTCAAATTTAATATTGTAAGCTAAATATTTTATAAGTCCGGTTATAAGTTCAGTCTCCTTAGTAAGTATTCTATTAATCAACTCATTAATTTTCCCAGATTTGGGCTTAAAGTATCTTTTAAATTTTTCTTTAACATAATTAACGTTAATTCTATCAATTATCTCAATAGCTTTACGTTTAACTTTAGCCATTAAACTTATTAGATAAAGCTTTTTCATATTTACCTCATTAAGTCTTCCACCCACCTCCCTTAATACACTATTAGCTAACCTTAAGTGATTTAAACGTATCATTTCTTTCTCTATGTTGTCAATAAACTGTTCAAGATCTTTTAAATCATTAACCCCATTAAACTTCCTAATGGGGCTCCATATACTAGTATAGTACAATCCATTAAAACATTAAGTTCAATATGGAAATTACTATTTAGAGCATAATATTTTCTATATGGACCATGAGGGCTTTTAACAGTATAGCTTCTAATTATGCCTAAGAGGCTAGCTTATTCAAGTATATTTGGAGTGATTGTTGCGAAATTTTAGGTTCTCTAGCTAGTTCAAGAAAGTATCTAGGCTTCCCTGCAAGTAGCTTAATTATTTCCCCCTCTAGGTTTGCATTATTGATACTACATTCTTCATACTAGTATTAATAGAAAGTTTATATATACCTACTTTTCCTATTTCTAATTAGTGGGAAAGTGTTTGATGAAAATTTTGAAAAAATTTTTAACTCTATATTTAGAATGATTAACGAAATTGAGAATGCTGTGGAGCGGAGAATACGTCGTATTAGTAAAGCAGCATTCACAACATTTAAACGACCATATATATACGGCTTAAGCATAACCCCCACTCCTGAGGGATATCCAGTTATTAGACGTTTCGGTAATGTCAAATTACCAGTCTCAGAATCTAATGTTAGAACACCATATTATGAAACAGCTATTGATGAAAAGGAGAGTATATTAACAGTTCTAGTTGAAATGCCTGGTGTCTCAAAGGAGGAGATTAAGTTAAGCTCTACAGAGAACTTATTATCTATAAGTGCTGATGGTAAGCTTAGAAGATATAGTATTGATATAGATCTTCCCTATGATATAGATCCATCAACAGCTAAAGCCTCATACAATAATGGCATTCTCGAAGTTAAGTTTAAGCTTAAAAGCATCCCTAAACCTAAAGGATTTGAAATAAAAATAGATTAGAGGTATCTATATGAGTGAAAAGAAGCATGTTGTTTTAAGAGTAGAAAACGCCCATCCAAGAGATGTTGGAAGAGGTATTGCAAGATTAGATCCTATGGTTGTAGAAGAGCTTAAACTATCTGCTGGTGATGTTATAGAAATTATCGGTAAGAGAAGAACATTTGCAATAAATTGGCCTGGGTATAGTGAAGACTATGGTAAGGGAATTATTAGAATTGATGGCTATACTAGAAGAAATGCTAATGTAAGTCTAGATGAAAAGGTTACTGTGAGAAGGGCGGTGGCTAAGCAAGCTGAAAGAGTAGTACTTGCACCAACAGAACCTTTAAGAATTGTTGGTGGCGAGGAGTATTTAGCTCAGCTTCTTGAAGGAAGAGTTGTTACTCGAGGTGATTATATACCTGTAGGGATTATGGGTAGGAAAGTTGAGCTTATGGTAATAAACGTTAAACCTTACGCTGATGCTGTGGTTGTTACTTCAAATACTGAAATAGTTATTAGTGAGGAACCTGTTAAGACCTTACCTGAAGGATTACCTAGAATAACATATGAGGATATTGGGGGTTTAAAGGAGCAAATACAGAAGATTAGGGAGATGGTTGAGCTTCCATTAAGACATCCTGAATTGTTTGAAAGACTTGGTGTAGAGGCACCTAAAGGCGTTCTTCTTTACGGTCCTCCAGGTACTGGTAAAACATTACTAGCTAAAGCAGTAGCTAATGAAACAAATGCTAACTTCTATAGTATTAGCGGACCTGAAATTATGAGTAAGTTCTATGGTGAAAGTGAGGAAAGATTAAGAGAAATATTTAGGAAGGCTCAGGAAACGGCTCCAAGTATAATATTTATTGATGAGATTGATGCTATAGCCCCTAAAAGAGAGGAGGTTACTGGTGAAGTTGAGAAAAGAGTCGTTGCCCAGCTTCTTGCATTAATGGATGGTCTTCAGCCACGTGGTAAAGTTGTCGTTATAGGAGCAACTAATAGACTGAACGCTATAGATCCAGCACTACGTAGACCTGGAAGATTTGATAGAGAAATAGAATTCCCAGTACCTGATAGACACTCTAGATTAGAAATACTACATGTACATACTAGAAATATGCCCTTAGCAGATGATGTTGATCTTGAAAAACTTGTAGATTTAACTCATGGATTTGTTGGAGCGGATTTAGCTCATCTATGTAAGGAGGCTGCTATGAGGGTTATTAGAAGATTCCTACCAAAAATAAATCTTGAAGCAGAAGTTATACCGGCGGAGATTCTTAATCAAATGAAGGTTACAATGAATGACTTTCTTGAAGCGCTAAAAGATGTTGAGCCATCAGCACTACGTGAGGTAATGGTTGAGATTCCAAATGTAAGATGGAGTGATATAGGCGGATTAGAGGATATTAAACAGATACTTAAGGAAACTGTTGAATGGCCTCTAAAATATCCTGAAGTATTCCAACATATGAATACAGAGCCTTCTAAAGGCATTCTTCTTTACGGTCCTCCAGGTACTGGTAAAACATTACTAGCTAAAGCAGTAGCTAATGAAAGCGAATCGAACTTCATATCTATTAAGGGACCTGAAATACTTAGTAAATGGGTTGGTGAAAGCGAGAAAGCAGTAAGAGAAATATTTAGAAAAGCTAGACAGGCAGCTCCTTGCGTGGTATTTATTGATGAAATTGATGCTATAGCTCCAATGCGCGGCTCAGGACTAGGGGATTCCCATGTTACTGAAAGAATAGTAAGTCAGCTACTTACTGAGCTTGACGGTATTGAAGATCTTCGGAATGTTGTCGTAATAGCTGCAACTAATAGACCAGACATAGTTGATCCAGCACTGTTAAGACCTGGAAGATTTGATAAGTTAATTTATGTACCTCTACCAGATGCCGGGGCAATTAAGGAAATACTTTCAATACATTTAAAGGGTAAACCACTTGCTGAAGATGTTAGCATAGATGTCCTTATAGGTAAGCTTAAAGGAGCAACAGGTGCTGATATAGCCTCTGTATGTAGTAATGCTGCTACGCTTGCAATAAGAGAGTTTATATTAAAGTATGGTGATGAGAAGAATTTAAAGAATAATCTTAATGAGCTTAAAATACGTATGAAGCATTTTGAAGAGGCTCTTAAGGGAATTAGACCGTTATCAGAGCAAGAAGTAGCCTTTTATGAATCGTTTGCAAGAAGATACTCAAGGAGAGCAGCTGAAGCGAAAATACTACCACCACACATCTCCTAATATGCTACTATATGTTAAATTCATATCTACATCTAGGACATTTAGCCATATTACAACTTCCAGTTACTGAGTATCTACATCCACCGCATGCAAATGTTCTTCCATAACTTATCTCAAACTGAAAACCACAATTTGGGCATACAAGTAATTCTTTCATAGTACCGCCTGCTTTATATGATGGTATAATATTTAAATCTAACTATATTATTGTAGTTATTATAATGTTAGCTGTGATCTTTAAATTATTTATTTAACTACTCTATATTTTCAATGTTTATTATAGAATTTTGCAGTTTCTCAATTAAAATTTTTGCAATATCTGAGAAAACCTTCTCCTTTTTCATGGGGTTTTCAATATAGACTGTTAATACACATTCAAAACTTTTATCATTAACTTCCTTAACATGTACTATTGGGCCCTTTGTCTTAATTATTTCCTTATAGTCTGATAATATATTTTTCAATTCCTCCTCAATATCTATGAATTCAATTAATCTATTCATTTTAACTTTAATTTTAACTGTGTGGGGGCCTCTATATATCAGTATTGGTTTTTGAAATATTTCAATATTTGGAATTTGTATAATCTTACTATCATTTATATATACCTCAATATGTGTTGGAGTTACTCCTTTAATAACTCCTCTCTCATTGTTTACCTCTATGATACTCCCAATCTTTAAATTTTTAACTGATATTATGCCATAGTATGCCATTAAATTTCCAATAATGTCCCTAACTGAATATAA
>CALHIW010000035.1 GCA_938030905.1 Candidatus Methanomethylicia archaeon
ATACGACACCGAAGCCATAAGGAATAACTATTATCCATTAATGTAGAGGTAAACATACTATAAATCCTAAGAGAGGGGGAACTATATAGTATAGCATCAGATTTTAGGACTGCTATTAAAAGACTCTATAGATGGCTTAAACCTAATAAGAATAATAAGATATAAAGCCAACAATAACATACATAACAATACACCTAAAATACAGAGCTTAAAGATGAGTTCAAATTTTATAGTATAGTTAGAGAGGCTTTTATAAACTCAAGCCTTAATCTCCTATTTAAACCACTTCAAAATCTGAATCTTAATCCTCATTCTTACTGGACATTTTATTGGTGGTCTATCTTCTTTTACTTAGTTTTAAGTTAAGTCTCTTTGTTTATGTTGTTTATTGTGGCTCTTTGTGTATTGTCTAGTGATGTCCTTTTAGCTCCTCAATGTTCTGGTAAAGTGGTTGGTGTAAATATTTCTATTAATTAAGATCCTTGTTGCCATGCTCTTAACCTCGTTGGGGTTAGGTGAATACTTAGCAGGTAGAGCTTATCTTATCCTGGTGTTTTCCAAGGAATGTTTAGTCTCCCTACTTCTACAAATTTCGTATTGCCCATGGTTGAGATAAGCCTCTTAAATCTATGCCTTCTCATACACCTTGTGGGCTACTCATGCTTCTTAAACTTTAGATTCTTCTAAGAATGTTAGAAATAAATCTCTCTTGAGGATGTTGGACTCTGCCATCCTACCGTGGTTGGAGCCCCCTTTGCCTACTCCTAGGTATACATTTAGATCTTATTATTGAGCTTAAGCCAACTTCATCCTCAAGGATTACTTTAACCTCTTTTCAAGAGCTGAAAACATTTTTTCCAATTCTCCCAGCCTTCTCACCATAGTCTGGGTCTAAATCCCTAATAGTCTTAGTATCTTATATATGATTCCAAGTTCTATCACGGTATTTTGCCAGAATACGACTTGAATTAATGAAGATAAACCATAATAATATGATTTATCAACTCATAACAGTAGATACAACTTGAGTTAATGAGGTTATTCATCCAACGCACATCATACAATGTAATTGAAGAAATAGGATCCAACACTAATCAGTAACTACTCAAAAGGTAAGTAGACAAGATGAAACATACATGTTAACAGCTACGGGAGTGTATGTAGCATAAATAAGACAACTTCAATACATAGAGGAATATTAAAGACAATATGAAACATTCAAATAAACTGCAATAACACCTGCAACCAATTACATAACTCCTATCTGTATAAAGAAATCCTCTATGCTGATCAAATATAGTAGGTTTTAATCATTATAGTTGTTAGATCTTAGGGAACTGAAGTAATCCTGCTACAATAATGCTTGACAATTCCAACACTTAATTGGAAAAGTTTATAATACTATTGTAGTTATAGTATATGTAATTATATATAGTTATATTGTGTAGTGGGTTAAACTTAATTAGCAAAATAGCTAAGTGTAAGTATGTATGATGATGGCAGTCATATATATGGACAAGTACATAAATTACTATCCTCATTAATTGATTTTAGTAATGAATTAGATATTAACTTACTTAATTCAAACCGTATAATTGACATATATGTAAAATTATTTAAAAATCTCGAGTTACTTCAAGTTGCAAAAAATAAATTACTTAGATATCATATACTTATGTATAAATTCATGGCAAATCATGAAAACTACAATGAGTATAAACATGACATATACTCTTATAAAAGTTTTATCCGGTCAAGACAATTAACTAGAAAAGCTAATATAGACAGAATTCGCTGTGCAATAGCCTCACATAAAATAGCTATAGGCCATATTAATGAAAACTACGGGGTGAGATGTAGTAATCAGAAGTGTAGATTTTCATCAAGGTTAGAGGTATTTTTAAAAACTAATAAATGTCCTAAATGTGGCTCTCTCTTAAATATTATTGAAAATCCAAAAAGTGTTTCTAGGATTGATATCATTAAATATTTACCATATAGTGGCAATTATCTTGATGTTGTAACTAAATTTAATCCTTATCAGCGATGGGCATACAGTGAAATTTTAAGGCTTCTAAAACTTGAGGAGCGAAAAGTATTTACATCAGCCTCCATTATTTTAAAAATAATTGAAAATGGAAGAGCTATAAGGAAGCGCATCAAAGTAGAGCTTGAAAGAAAGGATTTTAGGTTATGTGAGGAGAAAATCACTGAACTCTTTGGTCAGAATGCCAGGATAGAGAAGATTATGTGGCATAAATCCAAGCCTATACTAATAAATGATAAATATGTCCGTCAATCCCTTGCAATAGCTTATGTTAGGTTTGCTGATGTCTTGTTATCAAAGTATAACATTACAATTAAAGATATTTATAAAGAATTTCCAATATATCTAATCTCTTATGATTTATCTCTATTCTTACTTATGAAAACGGAGTATGAAAGATCAACCTCAATAGGCCCATTTCCGCACATGATGTCAAGACCATCTATTAATCAAATCAAAAAATTAACCTCAGTACTTAAATGGTCTGATGTTGCTATCATTGCTAGTAATCTGGGTATATGTAAACAGAAATTAACTCAGCAATCTATAGTGCTAAAAGAAATTATGGAGAAACTGTTAAAAGGAAGCAGTAGTATATTTGGTATTGTATCGTCAACTGCTATAGCAGCAGCATTGGTATATCTAACAAGTAATCTTAGTCTTAGCCATGTTTCAGATATGTTTAATGAAAGTATAGCAACAGTCATGAATGCTTTAACAAGACTTAAAATTTATGGAATTGAAAAATACTTGACAGAGGAACAAAGATCCAAATTAAATGTAGTACCTGAAGCTGAATCAGAGAGAGCAAAGTTATTTCTAAAAAAGCTAATGTCATAATAATCATAACCGTAGTAGTACAGAAAGGAATTTAAACATATGATACCTTACGAGAATGCTATCAAATTAAGCATCTTCATTGTGAGTTTAAACATTTTGTTTGGTTCTGATGCTGAGTTGCATAGAGGCTCTCCTTAAGAGCTATATAGTGCCTTACACAGTTATAGTAAGCCTTATACCCTCAGCCCCTTAAGAAATATAGGTCGAAGTATTTCAGGCAACGATTAATCTCCTGCTGAGTCTCTCCATCAAGTTGGAGACCTTGGCACTTAGACTGACTATACGATGTATTCCAAGCTCCAGATGCAACCCCAAATATCATTGGTTCCCTCAATCACAGCAGTCCTGTCTCTTAATTCTTCCCAGATACTTTAGAGAATGTATGTAACTAGAATGTTCCTGTCTAGGCTCAGCCTATAGCGAGAAGGTACCTACCCACTAGCTCCATAGCAAGCCCTACTTAAGCTTACTCATTAATCACGTTAACGCTTCTCTCATCGAGTCCCGACCTTGACGCAGCCAGTATGCAAAGGACTTGTTGAACATAAAAGAAATACCTATTAATCTATTTCCAGTAGCCTCACAAATTTACTCAATGAAGGGAATATAGGCTCATAACCTCTCTAAGACTCAAACCGGAGGAGTAGTAGAGGTATAGGACATAAGCCACAATGACTAGGGGCGTTCCTTCCTTTACAAAGAAAGCCAAGCTGACGCTCAGACTAATCAGAAACAGAACTCTTAACAAAACCCTAAGTTGACAATGTCAACTCTAGGGTTATGCCTAGTTAGGGTTTGGATGGTTTCTTGATTTCTTGAGGTGGAATTTGTGTTTGTGGGGTTTGTTGAGTGGTATTGTATGTTTACTGTATTTATTGGGGTGTAGTGGCTTTAAGCCATTTTACTAGGTGTTGAGTAGCTGGTTCTGGGTTTGGGGTTTAGCTTCTGGATATTTAATCTGGACTTGTAGATGGGGAGTTATGGATTCATGGCTGGGCTTGGTGATCTATAATGTAGGAGCTGTCTATGTCTAGAGGTTATAGATGAGTTTATAGCATGTTTGGGGTGAAAAATGATGTGTACAGCTTAGAGGATGTAGGCATATAATGGTATGTCTGGATGAGTTTAACTCATGATATGAGCTATTTAAACAATAAGGAACCATAGTGGGGCCTTTAACACTACTTATAATTCCTTAAGAGAGACATTAATAAACCCCCTACTGCACAAGCTAAACCATGCTAGATACAACATAGCTAAGAGAAACTCCAATACCATAAGAGAAAACAAATAAACTAGATTCAAAACTCATCAAAAAGATACCAATGTCCTTAACTAAATATAACCAATCATAGAATGAAAAAGCTTATATATAAAATTCACATTAAAATATGAAGGGTTCTACATGCAAACATGATTAAGCTTTTAGAAAAGTTTTGAGGTATATATTTCTAAAGTTCGATTAAATACGCCTTAAAGATGATGATGCGCCACAGGCTCCACATACAAGATATGTTAATCTTTCTTCCTTTTTAATAAATGTGTCTGCCTTACCACATATAGGACAAATAACATACAATTTTGTATAATCTTCTATAACTTTATTTATTGTTTGTCTACTAAACTTACCATGCAAAGTCAATCTTAAATCATCAAGATTTCCTGCCGAGCCCACCTCCTTCATAATAAATTTGGCTATATGTTTTGGCTCTCTATTTAGTCTTGTGCAGATATCCTTAAAATTGGTAATTATTGTCTTATTCCCCTCCATAATTATTTCTGACTTGGGCATTTCAAATCTTTCATATTTAAGCTGCTTATTAGGTATTTGTTTTAATGCCCTATCCAATAGCTGCTCGTATACTAATCCAGACATAAATCGAAATATACTAACTATATTTAAAATTTTATATTAATGCATAAGATATTAAGGATACACAAAAACAATAGCATTAATTAATGGTTTATGTATTGTTGTTGGTGTGGGTTGAGTGTGTTTAGGTATGGTTTATGTGATTGTTGGGGCTTTGGAGAACTAGTGTATGGGGTATTAGGATTTAGTATCTTAGTAGAAATGCTACTATAGATGGTGGATATGTGATTCAGTATAGATGATGTAGGTT
>CALHIW010000036.1 GCA_938030905.1 Candidatus Methanomethylicia archaeon
CTTGTTATTACTCTTACTAATACACAGTTAAACTCACTCCATTTAGCTGTAGCATCAAACGCCTCCTCCCTTAATGGGTAAGATATCGGAATAATATCTATACTTGAATCTTCATATTCATCAATTTAAATACATAGTTTAAACTTATAAGTTTTTCACGTAAACATGCTAATTCTACCAGTTAGTTTAATCACTCTTCAACATAATTAATATAGCGAACGTTAAATAAGAGTAAATTTTAGTTAATTGGTGGGATTTTGAGTAGTTTATGCTTTATTGATATTGAAAGTACTGGTTTGGATGCTGAAAGCAGCTTTATCGTGGGTTATGGCTTAATGAGTCTTGATGGATCTTGGACCCACTGCTTCGCCAACTCAATAGGTGATGAGCCAAACATAATAGTCAGCCTCCTAAACAATGTTAGAGACTACGAATACATAGTTACATGGTATGGTTTAGGCTTCGATATTCCAATGGTAACTGCTAGAGCTGTTAAGAATGGTATTGATCCAAGCCCAATATTAACCGTAAACCATATAGATTTATTTATTATATTTAAAACATTATTTAGACTTAGCAGATATGATCTTGATAGTATATGTAAGTTTCTAGGAATATCTAAACGTGTAGAACTTAGAGGAAGCGACATGCCTCCCCTATACTTTAAGGCTTTAGGCGGCGATTCTGAAGCCTTAAAGTTAATAGAGGAGCATTGTTATGATGATCTGCAAGGCATTAGAAACATATATTTAAAAGTTGAGAGTATTATTAATAAGATTATTAGGGGGTGTGTTGATCTATCTAAATGGCAGCTTTCATTTAAATAGCCATTTTTCCTTATCCATATTAAGTTCTTTTGCAGTATGATTATTCTCAATCCTAACTTCCAAGCCCTTCACTATAGCAACTGGAATTTTCTCCTGTGCTTGACCCATAACCAGCTCTGCTGCTGAGGCGATTTCATCAGCTAAAGCTATATTTTTAACATGTAATGTGTAGCCAGTTAGATCCCTTATCCCTCTATAGTCTTTAAATGGATTTATACCTGATAAGCCTATAGCAACGTTTATCTGTCCATTCCTTAAAGGTCTTCCATAAGTATCAGAAATAACCACAGCAACCTTCCTACCCGTAAGCTTCTCTATCCCCCTCCTTATGTTTTCGGCTGAGGCATCAGGATCTACAGGTAGTAGAGTAATAATGTTTTCTAATCCTGAAACATTAGATCTATCAATACCTGCATTAGCACATGTAATTCCATGTCTAGTTATGGTTATTAAATGTCCAGGAACCGCCTTCACAACCTCTTTAGACTCCATTAGAACAGCTTCAATAAACTTAGCATCTTTACCAGTGAATTCAGACAGTTTTACTGCTTTATCTGATGGTTTTAAACTATTAATATCAAGAATTCTCTTCTCTGCTTTTGAAACTATTTTTTGAGCAACTACAATAATATCCCCATCATCAATATTGACCCCCTCCTGAATACATGATTTAACAATTAAGTCTGCAATATCGTCTCCAGGCTTTATATCAGGTATTGTTTCAAGACCAATTATTCTCAGTATCCTCGCCATAACTCCACCTAACATTAGTTAGCTAAACTACTAAAATATAAATTAAACCACTATAATTTAACTGTGGTTTATAATGGCTAGGAGAGCTATTGCCTCAGCTCCAGGTAAAGTTATACTTTTCGGTGAACACTTTGTAGTTTACGGTAAGTCCTCTATTGTAATGGCTATTAGTAGAAGGGTTTATGTAACTGTTGAGAAATATAAGACTGAGGAAATTATTATAGAATCTGATTTAGGGTATACAGGATTATTTACTGGAAATACTTATAAACCGTTGATTGGAGGGTTGGATGGCGAACCTATTCTTAAGCCAGTATATATTGCAGCTAATAAAACTCTTGAGTTTTTAAGTATTAATAGTGGTTTAAAAATATCTATTAGCTCTGAAATTCCTATTGCTTCTGGTTTAGGTTCATCAGCTTCAACTTTTGTTGCTACAATTATAGCTACCTCCTATCTATTTGATTGTAGTTTAAGCTATAAAGAGTTATTTAATCTTTCACTTAGAGCTGAAGAGCATGTTCATGGAACCCCTTCAGGAGTTGATCAAGCAATAGCTATTAATGGAGGTCTAATAGAGTATAATAGGTTTTCAGGCTTTGAAAAGTTAAAATCACCAGTAGATATTCCGCTTATTATAGGTAATACAGGTATTTTAAGAAGTACTGGTGGGCAAGTAGCTAAGGTTCGAAGATTTGCTGAGAAAAATCCTAGCATCATGAAGACCCTATTTCTCCAAATTGAAGAGATAATTAGTAAAGCTAAAAACTCTCTTGTAGAGGGGGATCTGGAGGATTTAGGAATACTTATGGATAGAAACCAAGAGCTTTTAAGAATTATCGGTGTATCACATGAAAAACTTGAAGAGCTTATACTAGTAGCTAAGAGAGCTGGGGCTCTTGGAGCAAAGCTTACAGGTGCGGGGGGTGGTGGATGTATGATTGCCTTAGTAACAGATAAAGTAAAAAACAGCGTTGCTAAAGCTATAGAAAATGCTGGAGGAAAATCACTACCAGTAAATATATCTACTAATGGGGTTGAAGTTAAGCTATATAATGATGATTCCTAATTCCCATTTCAGTCTAGGTCTTCACCACATCAACATCAATGAATCTTCATGAGATTTACTATGATTATCTTAAAGACTATGATAATTTGTTAAAATCTATTTAATGCTTGGCAATTATTAAGCAGTTCTAACTTAACTTTAAGCTGCATATTTATAAGTATTTTAGGCTATTACAGTAAACTTAAAATAGCAATAGATATTTATATATAGAGTAGATATTTATATATAGAGTGAGCTATTAACTGGTTAAGTTACACTTACCCCCTCATTGTGGTTAACTATGGTTGAGATTGAAGTAATATCATCTATGGATAGATTTAGATACTTCATTATATTAAGTACCTGTAGATCATTTATTCCTAGAGAGTATTTTAAGATGCATAATGTGTTCCCTGAAAGGGATAAAGCCCATGGACTTATCTATGTTGAAGCTGCAGATAAGGTGACTCTAAGTAAAGTACGTGAAATATCATTCGTAAAGGTTAATGATGTTCTTGGAGTCATTTATGAGTCTAAAAGCGGTAGTACTAGGCTTAAGTGGCGTAGAACATCTGGTCTTAAAGGTAAAGTAACTGGAACCGCATCAATAAATGCTATAGTTAATCTTAGCATTGCAGGAATAATAACCGCTAATGATGCTAGAAAGTTTGTTAAATCTAGGGAAATAGAATCCTTGAAACTTCCCCAATAGCTTCTAGGCCCCTAACTTCCTCAGGAAGTTGAGGAACTATTGCTATTCCAATATCTCTAAATTTCTCCTCAAGTATTTTCAAGTATTTCATTTGCATTTCAAATCTTTTTTTATGGAAGCTACATCCACACATCTCCTCAAGAGAAATATAGTTAATAATTATTTTACCTATTCTTAACCCAAATGCTTTAAGCTCTTTGACTATACGTTCAGTTTGTCTAACTCCAAGTGCTTCAGCAATTGTAACTATAATTACATGTGTTTTACTACTTCTCAACATATCTAAAACCTCCTGTGCAAGCTTCTCCCAGTTTGAAATAATTTCAAGAGGGTCCCTCTTAACTCTACCCTTTACAAGTACATCTAGAGCTTTACGAACTCTAATATACAGCTTAGTAGCCTCACCTAGATGCTTATAGAATTTATCTTGAAGACTTATTAGGGAAATTGTCCCACCAGCTGGAGCTGTATCCCATACAATAATATCGTATCCTCCATTTTTATAGAAGTCAAGAACATAGCTTAGTGCAAACTCCTCATCAATACCTGGAGCACCAGCAATATAGTCAATAATTCCCCTATCAACAGGTAGAAACGACGATACAACTTCGTATACTTCACCGCCAAACTTCTCTATCCACTTCTTGACTACAAGATCATAGTCAAGCTCAACAGCTTCAAAATTATTAAATCCAGGAATACATGTAACCCTTCCTTTAACATCTACTTCAAGAATATCTGATAGTGATGGTGTAGGATCAGTTGATAATAGTAATGTTTTAAATCCTCTCCTTGCAAAATGTAATGCTGTAGCAGAAGCACATGTTGTTTTACCAACTCCCCCCTTACCGCAGAACATAACTATTCTGGGTTTCTCAATATTAAGATAGTTAAGCCCCTCCATATAGATGTGGATAAACACATTAATTCAAATATTTAAATCTTCTGTAGTGCTAGGTCTCTATAGAAAATCTTCTTTTTGATTGTTAACTGGATAATTTCGACAATTTCAGAGTAAGCTCCTTTCTTATGATTATGCAGTTCTAAACTTAGCTTTGACACATATTTACAGATGATTAATCGTAGTCTTTAGAGCCTAAAAGCTTGTTTATGAATTATTCTATGGTGAGCCTATCTCTTCTCAGTCGTTTGTTTACCCTACCAGCAGTATATTCCCTTACATGACTTAGCTAGATAGTTTATATGTAGCTAAGCTATGGTAAGACTCTTGACCTTACCTGTTAGGTTTATGGAATGTGTTGAATGCTATCTATGCTTAAGGATTTATCTATCATGATAGTTAAGGAGGCAATGAAGGGGTTAAGGAGGTAATTTGTAGGAGGCTCAATAATAAATACGCCCCCAGATGAGCTTACGAGCTTTAGTAGTGCTGACTGATTCATCCTTAGTCTCTATAGAACTCTATGGTTAAAGTAACTCAAGGAGGAGCTGAAGTCCTCCAACTATTATAATGGTAAAGTATTTCCACGGATAATTTAGCTATTTAGTTAGGTCTCTTGAAGATTTCAATCATTTAATATTAGTAATTCATGAAATTTTTGTATATTTATACTTCATGTAGTTCGGAGTTTTGCCATTATGCTGAATTTATAGTTTCCTTTAAGAATTTCTAGAGCTATTCTGAAGGATATAGAGGATTTGACTGCAAACTTAAATGATAGAGTTTTAGATAAGTTATAGAGGGAAAAGTGTAAAGTCTCACGGACTATTAATGTCATTCTATAATGGGTTAAGAATTTTAAAGCAGAGTTAACTAAGACGCCTGCTCCTATCCACATATTTTAATAGTTAACAACTATATAAGCGAAAAGAATAAGTGAGTTTAACCTAATTAGTTAGGTAGTATAGTGGTGTGAATTATGCTAATTAAGGCCTTAATAGATTTAGTAAAACCTAAGCAAACACTACTTCTACTATTTACTGCCTTAGCCTCCTATACGGTAGCTGCAGGTAGTCAATTTATGTTTTCAACATTTATACTACTAGCAGTCTCAGGGTTTCTACTAATATCTGGTGTAACAGTATTTAATATGGTGCTTGAAGTAGATATAGACAGTATTATGGAGAGAACAAGGATGAGACCCATTCCATCCGGTATGATAAGTAGAGTCTATGCTGCCATTTATGGAATACTGGTCTATACTTTGGGTTTAGTATTAGCATGCATGCTAAGTATTTGGGTAGTAGTAGCTGGTGTTTTAGCATTGATATTTGATATTGTGCTCTATACTTTATGGCTGAAGAGAAAGGTAGAGCTAAGCATAGTTATTGGAGGGGTTGCTGGGGGTATGCCAGCCTTTGGGGGATGGTGTGCTGCAGTAGGCTATCCTACGGTTGAATCTATTCTGGTAGCTGCATTGATCATGTTGTGGATTCCAATACATATATGGTTTATAGCTTACTACTATATGGAGGACTATAGGAAAGCCAGTATTCCAATGCTACCTGTAACTAGAGGAGCTAAAGTGACTGTAAAAGCTATTATGATAAGTCTAATTCTATTCCTCCTTACTATTGCGGTGATGTATGCTAGAGATATTCTAGGCCTTATGACTTTTACGCTTTCAGTATTCATAACAGCACTAGCTTTAAAGAAAGCAGTAAACTTTCAATCCAATCCCAGTAGGGAAGTTGCTAGAAGACTATTCAAGGTAGCTAGCCCATATCTAATAGTGGTTTTTTCATCAATGATTATCGAGAGGACCCTATATATTCTAGCAAATCTAAAGTAAAGACATATTAACATTGTCAAAAGCTTAAATGAGAATTATTAGAGTATGGTAGTAATATTCTTAAATAATTTATTGGTTATTACCATGGTTAGCATGTCTAGATGTGCAGATTTAATTCTTATAAATGGCAATGTTATTACTATATCTAGCTCTACTCAGAGAGCTGAAGCTATAGCTATAATTGGTAATAAGATAGCTTTTGTTGGTAGTAATAGTAAATGTATAGAGTTTATTAGTTCTAACACTAGAGTTATTGACTGTAGGGGTATGACTATTCTGCCTGGATTTATCGATGTTCATAACCATTTTGTAAGTTATGGTTTGAAGCTTAATTGGATTGATTTTAGAAATACGTTTTCAATTAGTGATCTTAAAAAGCTTATTAAGAAAAGAATTGAGGAGGTTGGTAGTGGTAAATGGATTTTGGGTTATGGCTGGGATCAAGAAAAATTTAATGAGAAGCAATATCCTCTACGCTATGATCTTGACGATGTCTCTCCTGAAAACCCCATTATACTTGTAAGGATTTGTGGTCATACATGTGTTGCTAATACAGTTGCTTTAGAAATAGCTGGTATAGATTCTAGTACTATAAGCCCCAAGAATGGCTATATAGATAGAGATCTTAAAGGTGAGCCTACAGGTATACTCATGGAGGAAGCTATGAGTTTAGTTATGTTAAGAATTCCCAAGCCAAATATTAACGATTTAATAGCAGCTATTGAAAGAGCTTGTTTTGAAGCTATTAGAAACGGCTTAACAACAGTACATGTAGTTGCAGCTCAACCAGATGAGATTAGAGCTTTTCAGCAGCTCTGAGAAAGGGGCAGCTTCACGTAAGAATTGTATTATATTTTGATCAAAGTATGCTTAAATGCTTAAAGAATTTAGGTATTGAGTGTGGGTTTGGAGATTTATTTTTAAAGATAAATGGTGTTAAGCTATTTATGGATGGATCGTTTGGTGCACGTACAGCTGCATTAAAGGAACCGTATAGTGATAATCCAGCTGTGACTGGTGTTCTTTACAATGTAGATGAGGTTAAGGAGAATATTAGCTAGTTCATGAATCTAATCTACAAGTAGCTCTACATGCTATTGGAGATAGAGCAGTTATTGAAGCTATTAAGATCTTTAAGGAGCTTGATAATGTTGATCTGATGAGACATAGAGTAGAACATGCATCACTACTTCTACCAGAAGTATTTAATGAGATATTAAGGCTAGGGCTGGTGTTAACCGTTCAACCATCATTTGCAGTATCTGATTTCTGGATTGTTAATAGATTAGGTGTTGATAGGGTTAAGCATGTGTATCCGGTTAATAGTCTTATTAGTAAGGGTGTTAAGATTGCTGGAGGATCTGTTGTCCTGTTGAAAATATGTCTCCACTTTATCAGATATATTCTGCAGTAACTAGAGGAAGATATGAAGGGGTAGAGCTGTATAAGTATACAGAGAATGAATGTGTTACTTTATTGGATGCTATTAAGCTATTTACACTAAATGCTGCATATGTAGGCTTTGAAGAGGGAATTAAGGGATCAATAGAGCCTGGAAAACTTGCGGATATTATTGTTCTCTCAGAAAATTCATTAACTATAAGTCCTGAAGGAATTAAGGATATAAAGGTATGTATGATGATAATTGATAGTGATGTTAAGTATTCATGTCTATAGCTTCTCTCTAATAAATCTTGAAATGCTGGAGAATGATAATCCCCCAATTCTAAATCTTCTTTTAACCTCGTCAATACCTCCACCGATTACCTCAATACTGTTAAGATCACCGATACCTAGCCCCATTTCATATGCTTTCCTAATATACTCTATACTCATAGGGTTAAAGCCCATAATTGCTGCACCAACAGCATCAACCGCAATTAAGTCATTACCTGCGATAATAACCCCCATTCTAACAGGTGTTGAACCAATCTCTCCCCCTTCCCCCGCAATAATACCATCAATAACAGCAAGTCTAGGATTTAGAATTCTAAATAGATCAATAAGTTTATCATGAATATGATTATGCATAATTCCCTTATCATGTAGGGTTCCCATAAGATTCTTAACGCTTAACGTAACTGTTGCTAAGCGGTGAACTTTAAGTTTGGGAATACTAACTATAGCATTGCATGAAAGTGCTGTTTTAGCTATTCTAACACTTTTTAGCTTTAAAGCATTTGGAGGATTAACCTCAACATAGTCGTCGAGGTTAAGATTAACAAGTTTAAAATTATACCTAGCTGCAAAATCTCTTAATCCAAGTAGTTTAAATGCTTTATCAGCAGTATCAGATTCTAATCCTCCCTCACCGATTGTTATATTATGTACTCCATGATTTAGAAGATATGTGGAAACAGCTTCAACCACTTTAGGATCAGTAACCTCTCCATATTCAGGTTTATTTGCAACAATATAGTTGGGTTTAATTAAAACTCTATCACTACTATTAAAAAACGTATCTGCCCTAATCAGATCTAAAGCCTTATAGGTGGCTTCTAATGGGTCTTCACCTCTAATCAATGCAACTTTAACCATAGCTTAAACTAGGCTAACACATATAAATACTTTAGCTAAACCAATATCTAAAGCATATCCCTACATGGATTTAAACAATAACTCATTCTCAAAGAGTCTAGTAGCCTCTCTAATTTTCTCTATTGTTGCTAGTTTAAGTTTAGATATTTCATTTACTAGATCTATTAGATTAGATTTAACTTCTAATGGTAAATGTGATAGATCCTCACTAATTACCTTCTCTATTTCACCTTGAAACTTAGGGTTTGCTTTAAATGGAAATATGAATGCTAAATCTTTCAATAGTGATGCTAGATGTATTTGAGCTAGCTTATAGTTGCCTCCTATAATTGGCCAAAGAGTTTTCTGACTACTTAGCTCCTTTTCAACTGTTTTCTTGAAGAAGGCTACTTGATCCTCAATAAATCCATTCTCAAATAGAAGATTAGAAACTTCAAGATCTTTAATAGCTACTGTTATGAGGTAGAATGCTTCAGGTAGTATTTTAGAGTTTGATGGTTGTGCAATTATGTAGTATTCAAGTTCGCCATGAAGTACTGCATGTCCAACCTCATGTCTTAAACATCCCAATCCAGCCTTCTCACCTAGAGCTTCTAGTGTTTCAGTTGCATATAGTATTCTAGGAGCTCCAGTCCAGGCATCGTGGAATGCATAGAACTCCTCAATCAAACTCCATGTAGAAACTCCATGTTTAAGCCCCTCACTTATAGCGTAGCTTCTCATTAATGATAAGCTATTAAATATGTAGAGATATATTAGTGGGGGTCTACACTGTACTCTTGATAGGAAATCTTCAACAACATTTTTAAACCTCCTTTCCTCACTAATATTTACTCCAAAGCTTCTAGTAGCAATTTTGGTCATGTCTACATTGGTTAACAGTATTTCAGTTATGAAATATACTGCTGATTGATTTAATATGTATTCTTAACATCGCTAAGAATGTACTTCATAACTGGCAAGTTTAGTTTAAAGCTTGATAGATTAAAGTCTTAATTAGGTAAGTTTAAACTGTAGAAATACCTCCACCACCTATAATTGGCATGAATATAACAGTATCTTCATCATTAACGTAGTCACTCCAATCAGCTGGCTTACCATTTACTAAAGCTATAATTCTCTCTCTATCTTTTACAGGTAGAAGCTCATAAACCCTAACACTTCCCTCTAGCTTTATATTGGTTTCAGAAGTACCAACTATGGAGGCTATGTATCCAATATATCTAATCTTCACCATAGCTACATAGTCTTTATTAAGCTGAAATTTAAATCTTTTGATCAAATATGTTATTAATACATTTTCAGCCTCCAAATGCTGTATTTAAAGCTTTGAGTTGTACGTCACTTAATGCTGGATCCGAGCTTGTAGGGTTTATGGTGTTAGACTTATGGTTTTCTCAAGTTCTTCAATTGTATAGTCTAGTCCTAGTTGTTTTAACGTGGATTTCCTAGGTATTCCGTTTTCATCCCATCCTCTCAGCTCATAGTACCATGATAATAGTTTACTATATGCATCTTTATCTAGTTTTCCCCCTTTAAACGGTCCCTTTGTTAATGGATCGTTAAACCATCTTACTGGGGGCCAATCCATCTCCCTACTCCATCCACCCTTCTCCCTTATCCAGAATGCTCTTATTAAATTATATATTCGATCAGCTATTACATACAGCTCATCCATTGTAAACGTTACTCCTGTTGCAGCTTTAAGATATTTAAGAT
>CALHIW010000037.1 GCA_938030905.1 Candidatus Methanomethylicia archaeon
TTGGTTTAACTCATAGCTTAATATCATCCTATTTCTCTTCATCATATGCTGATGTAGCTATGTATCTTATCCTATTATTCATACTTATATTCAGACCTACTGGCTTATTTGGCGAGAAAGTCTAGGTGATTAGGATTCCCCCACTTTTAATATGTAAGAAAGTTGTAAAGCGGTTTGGTGGCCTTGAGGCTTTGAAGGGCGTTGACCTAGATGTTAATGAAGGAATTATTGTAGGCCTAATAGGCCCCAACGGCTCAGGTAAGACTACATTGATAAACTGTATAACTGGCTTCTATCCCCCCACATCTGGGAAGGTATTCTTTAAAGATAGAGATATTACTGGTTTAAAAAGCTATCAAATCTGTAGATTAGGTATTGCCAGAACATTCCAGATACCACGCCCATTCCCTAGCCTTACGGTTTTCCAAAACGTTATGGTGGCTACATTAGATAAATCCTACGCTATGGAGTGTTTAAAGCTTACAGGCTTAATTGATAAGAAAGATTTTCCAGCTAAAAACCTTACAGCTCATCAAATGAGAATGCTTGAGCTAGCCCGTGCTCTAGCCACTAATCCTAAAATCCTCATACTAGATGAGGTTGTAGCTGGCTTAAATCCTGTTGAAATAGAAAACACCGTACAAGTTATTAGGAGATTGAAGGAGAGGGGTTTAACGATTGTATGGGTTGAGCATGTGATGAGAGCAATAATGAAAGCTGCCGACTACATTTATGTTCTACATGAAGGTTTGAAAATAGCTGAGGGGAGAGCTAGTGAAGTTGCTAATGATGCGAAAGTTATTGAGGCATATTTAGGTGAAAAATACGTTTTATAGTGGTTACTATGCTTAATGTAAGCAATATTGATGTTTTCTATGGTGGATTTAAGGCTTTATGGGGGGTTTCATTAACTGTTAGTAGGGGTGAATTTGTATCACTTATAGGCTCTAATGGAGCAGGTAAGACAACAACTTTAAACACCATAATTGGCTTACTAAAACCATTTAGTGGTGAAATTATTTTTAAAGATGTTAAAATCAGTAAACTTTCACCAATTAGAATTGTAGATTTGGGTTTAGCTCTAGTACCTGAGTCTAGAGCTATATTTCCATACATGACTGTTGAGGAATGTTTACTTGTAGGCGCTCAAATACGTAGAGCATGGATTAAGAGAATAGATAGCTTAGAATGGGTTTACCAGCTATTTCCAAGACTTAAGGAGAGAAGAACGCAGAAGGCAGGTACTCTTAGTGGTGGTGAGCAGCAAATGTTAAATATAGGTAGAGCCTTAATGTCAAGACCTGAACTCTTAATGCTTGATGAGCCATCTATAGGGCTTGCGCCTAAAATCGTAATTCAAATCTTTAATACATTAAGAAGGATAAATGAGGAGGGGGTTACAATTCTTTTAACTGAGCAGCATATTCATCATGCATTAAAGATGAGTAATAGAGCATATGTAATTGAAACTGGGAGGATAGTTTTAACAGGGAGTGGTGATGAATTGCTTAACAATAAAAGTGTTAAGGAAAAATATTTAGGGATGTAATATGAAATCCTCAATAATGGAGATTGTAAGGAATCGGAGACATCAAGCTACGCTAATATTCTTCATAGTATTAGCTTTATACCCGCTTCTACTAGTTGACCGGCCATACTTTATATGGGTTGCAATTATGTGTAACTTCTTCGCGATACTTGTAATAAACTGGGATATACTGCTTGGATATGGTAATCTATTATCTTTTGCTCATACAGGCCTACTTGCCGTTGGCGCCTATAGCTCAGTAATGCTTGTTAATCAGATTCAGGTTTCTCCAGTAATCGGTATGTTTTTCGGCTCAATTATCGCAGCGATTATGGGCTTAGTTCTAGGATGGATTTGCTTAAGACTTAGAGGAATATACTTAGCTCTTGCAACATGGGGTTTTTCAGGAATTGTTCAGAGAGTGTTGATTGCAGAGTATTATGTAACAGGTGGACTTAAAGGATTCCCAACATTATTTCTACTTCCAGTATCATCATTCACCGCTCCAATCTACTATTACTATATAAGTCTACTAATTCTAGCTCTATGTGTATTATTAATGCTTAAACTTATTAACTCAAGATATGGCCTTTTACTTACTGCTATGGGTAATGATGAAGAAGCCCTCACTTCACTTGGAGTAAATATTACACGGCTAAAGATATCGTTATTTACAATTAGTAGCTTTTGGATAGGATTAGCAGGAGCCTTCTATTCACATTTATTAGGCTATGTTAGTCCAGCAATTGCTGATTTCGCAACTATGATGGTTACAGTAATGGCTGCAACGATTGTAGGCGGATTAGGTACATTTTTCGGCCCTATTATGGGTATCTTCATAATTTATCCATTAATAGAGGTTATTAGAGTTTTTGGAGGTGCAAATCAACAGCTAATACTTGTAATTATAATTCTTATATTTCTAAAATTCCTTAGAAATGGATTATGGGGCCTCATAAAGGCATTAACTTCTAAACGGTCTGTTTAAATGTATAGGTAAGCCTCCTTGCGAAATTAGAAATCAACCAGGATATGCTTTCATATCTAAAGTCTACAAAGCTGCTTAGAATGTTCTTAGTAGCTCGTGAATTTATACTTTGCCTCTATATGTACTTATCTAATCCCTATCATTTAAAGTTTCAGATAGGTTTATAGAGAAGTATAAAGTTTCATGAACTACTACTATCAACTTTAGAGGTTATTTATATATGTTCTCGCTTTATTTGATAGATTCAGGGTTTCTTAATGTAGAATCTATTATATTTGTATTGTAGGTTATTAAGTCCTATAAATGATAGGAATAATTGGACTTAACTTGATTTATTTTGGAATGTAGTTTGAGGTGGCAAGTGGGATTTAGCTATTAACCATAGCTATGAATGCGTAAATAGATTCATAGATTTAGTAGACATCACTACTATCCTATTGGTTAGAAGGTGTGTATTGAGGATTTACTACTAGAATAAATCTGGTAAACTTTTAGGGGAATTGCACCTAAGGCAGTTAGATATCTTGTTAAGAGAGTGGTGTTCAACGTTCTAAGTATGTATTCACAATAAGTGGTAAACTTCCAATTCATAAAGTCATAGTTAGCAGTAATAGTTGAAGAGGAATCTGAGTCCCAGTAAGACCTATAACCTTAACCTAATAAAATCATCATAAAACATATAAAGCTATAAAACATAATCTCCATAAAAATACTTAAATTTTTATTGAGTTCATTAGCTTCTATACATGTACTTGATTAGGTCTACAAGACGTTTAGAGTATGCATACTCATTATCATACCATCCAAATACCTTTGCCATATTTCCCAAGGTCATTGTAGATAAGCCATCTATTATACATGAAGCTGGATTACCGATTACATCAATTGAAACTATCGGCTCCTCGGTATACTCCAATATATTCTTTAATTTTCCTTCAGCTGCCTCTTTAAATGCTCTATTTACCTCCTCCCTACTAGCCTCTTTCTTAAGCTCTACTGTTAAATCAGTAATAGAGCCATTGGCTACAGGTACTCTTAAAGCAACTCCATCAAGTCTACCAGCAACTTCAGGTATAACCTCTCCTATAGCTTTTGCAGCTCCTGTTGTTGTTGGAATTATTGATAGATTACATGCCCTAGCCCTTCTTAGATCCTTATGTGCTAAGTCAAGTACTCTCTGATCATTTGTATATGCGTGACACGTCGTCATAAATCCCTTAACAATTCCAAAATTTTCATTTAAAACCTTTACCATGGGGGCTAGACAGTTTGTTGTACATGAAGCCATCGAAATAATATTATGTCTTTCCCTATCATAGATTTCCTCATTAACACCCAAAACAATAGTAGCATCAGGATTCCTAGCTGGTGCTGATATTATCACCTTCTCTGCTCCAGCTCTCAAATGTTTCTCAGCATCTCTTCTATCAGTATATCTTCCTGTAGATTCAAGTACAACACTTACATCCAAATCCCCCCAAGGTAGCTGGATAGGATCCCCTATAGAGAACACCTTTACCTCAACATCATTAACTATAATTGAATCACTCCTACTACTTACTTTAGCATTTAAAACTCCATGAACTGAATCATACTTTAACAAATGAGCTAGAGTCTTAGCATCCGTAATATCATTAACAGCAACAATCTTAAACCTCTTTAAAAACTCCTCATCCTCTAAGGCAGCTCTAAAGAAAATCCTACCTATTCTTCCAAATCCATTTATTCCAACCCTTATCATAACAACCAATTCTAAGTATCCTATAATAATATAAGTTTTACGTCAGAACAGTTTGATATTGAGATGATTTTAAAATATTTAAGCCTTTTATAACTCCATACAAAAACCATAGGAAAACAAGGCCTAAATATTTTGAAACCATAGCTTCGCGGCTT
>CALHIW010000038.1 GCA_938030905.1 Candidatus Methanomethylicia archaeon
AAGATTACAAATATATATCAGCTATCTCCCTCTATTTTCATTATTAAAGTTCACAGTTCAAAGCATGGAACTCTTGAAGTATTAATTGATTCTAAAAGAAGAATTAATATAACGAAGTATTCATACCCCAAGCCTAGTAAGCCTACACCTAAGTGTCTAGCATTAAGAAGATTAATTAGAGGTTCTATTGTAAGAAGTATTGAGCAAATAGATCTTGAAAGAGTAATTGTACTAACTCTCTTTAAAAATTATGAACCCTATAAACTGATACTTGAAATATTCAATAGTGGAAACATAATACTTGAAAGAAATGGAAGGATAGTGTGGATTCTTAAAAGTAGAAGTGTTGGAAATCGAAAGCTGGAAGCTGGGCTTCCCTATATTCCTCCACGGAGGATTAAAGATATTAATAGTTTAACACCTGAAGATTTTAGAAATACTGATAATCCATTAGCTAACTTTCTTCTTACACATGTAGGACTACCTATAGAGCTAACTAGAGAAATACTATACAGGCTAAATTTAGACCCTAACATTAAAGCTAGTGAAGTCTCTGAAAATCAGATAACTCGATTACTCGATGAAGTTAGAAAGCTACTTAATGAGGAAGCTAATCCAAACACTGTAGAGACAGATAAAGGATTAACTATTCACCCCATACTCTTCAAATCCGAGTCTGGTAATGTAAAGCTATATAAAACATTTAATGAAGCTGTAGATGAGTACTTTAAAAATATTACAAGTATGGAGATTTATGAGGCTAGACTTGGAGGTATTAGAGATGAAGCTGGAAGATTAAGATCTACAATTAAAACTCAAGAAGCTAAAATAGCTGAACGCTATGAGGAGGCAAGGAAACTAAGATTTCAAGCTGAAAGGCTGAAAGCCAATTTAAACATAATTAATGAATTATTAGAATGTTTAAGGAAATATATTGATGATTATGGATGGAACAGTCTTGCTAAAGATGTTAGAAATAAAGCCGCTAAACCACCACTAAATATTATTAGAAGCATTGATTTGAAAAATAGAATTGTTAAGATTGAGGTTGATGGTGAGTTAATACCCATTATAGCTAATAAATCCCCATATAAAAGCATAGAAGCTCTATATCTTAAAGCAAAAGAGATTGAAGAGAAAAATAGAAGAGGTGAGGAAGCCTTAAAAATTCTTAGAGAAAAACTGAAAGCTCTTGAAGATAGAATTGAGAAGGAGGTTGAAGTTAAAGCATTTAGGAGAAATAAGGCATGGTATGAAAAGTTTTACTGGTTCATATCATCTGAAGGATTTCTCGTAATAGCTGGTAGAGATGCTACGCAAAACGAGGTTTTATATAGGAAATATATTGAGGCACACGATATAGTATTACATGCAGATATTCATGGCTCACCATTAACAATAGTGAAAACACAGGGTAAACAAGTAGGAGAACAAACACTTACTGAAGCATCAATATTTACAGCTTCATATTCGAAGGCATGGAGGGAGAATATGATTGTTGATGTTTACTGGATATATCCAAATCAAATATCTAAAACCCCACCTTCAGGAACATATTTAAGGAAGGGGAGCTTCATAATTACTGGACGTAAAAACTATGTTAAAGTACCTGAAATTAAGATATCAATTGGATTGGTTAAAAACGAACATATAAATATAATATATGGACCTGAATCAGCAATACGTTCTAAAACAAGATTCTATGTTTCAATATCTCCCGGAAATATTAATGTTGAAGCTATATCAAAAATAGTTAAGAAGCTACTCATGGAGAAGGTGGAGCCAAGCCTTAAGGATGAGTTAAACAGCATTCCTGAAGATGAAATAAAAACACTAATACCTGGAAAAGCCTCAATTATGCATAGCTAGTTACAATACTTATCTAGAAAAATATAAATAACATCTCTCTATACTTATTTAGATAATATGGCCTCTATTAAACCAAGACTTCTTGTTAAGGATGTTATGACTAGAAGCATCATATCCATTTCACCTAAAGCCTCCATCACTGAAGCTGCAAGAATTATGGGTGAAAGAGATATTGGAGGTGTACTTGTAATTGATGAAAGTAAGCCTGTCGGAATGTTGACTGAAAGAGATATTGTTAGAAGAGTTGTTGCGCAAGGGTTAAATCCATCAAATACTAAAGTTGAGGAGGCTATGTCCACTCCACTATTCTTTATAGATGCAGATGCTGAAATTTCAGATGCTGCAAGGCTTATGGCTACCGAGAATATTAGACGTCTACCAGTAATGGATAAAGGTAAGCTTGTAGGAATATTAACAACATATGATATTCTTACAATAGCTCCAGATCTATTTGATACTTTATCAGTACTTAAAGAACAGCCTAAATATAAAAAGTCTAAATCTGGAAGTGATGATTTTATGATTGGATGGTGTGATAGCTGTAGTGAATGGTCTGATGATTTAAGGGAGGTTGATGGTCAATATCTATGTAGTGAATGCTATTTTGAGCATGTAGGCTCAGAAATGTAGATATGAATGGCTTTTACAACTCATCAAAATTAAGCTCAGCGTTAAACCATGAAATTATCAGGTATTATTGAAGTATGTCTGATCCTATATTCATAGTTGATGGAATGCTTGGCAATCTTGCTAGATGGCTTAGAATACTTGGATACGATACTATGTATTGCCCCCTCTCAGACAATATAATATTAGAGAAAGCAGAGAGCGAGAAGCGAATACTGCTGACTAAAGATAAAGCTTTATTTAGAAGTGCTATTAGGAAAGGGGTTAAATCGATGCTTATAGATGGCGGGGATATTGTAGATATCCTACTAAACATTGCCTTAACTTTAAATATTAGAGTTAAGCCTCAAAAAACATCACGCTGCCCAATTTGTAATGGGCATCTTAATGAGGTTGAAAGCAATAATGTAATAAATCTTGTTCCAAAAAATATCCTCAGTAAAAACAGTGTTTTCTGGATTTGTAGAAGTTGTGGAAAGGTCTACTGGCATGGCTCACATTGGAGATTAATAGCATCAACACTAAGCAGGGTAGATAAAATGATTAAAGACGTTAATAAAGCCAAAATTTAGTTTCCACATTAGCATACTAGAGAACTCATCTTGAAACTAGACTGAAATGGATTTTATTTGATTGTTAAGGAGATCTTTCTACTGTGTATCTGTCTTTAATCTTCTTGCTAATCCGTCTTTCTCGAAATGGTATGCATGATTCAACTCAAAATGCTTACAATGTCTAAGAATTCCACAGCACCTAGCAGATGCTTAGAAGAGTAAGGCATGACTGGTCTACCCCAACCATGCTTCAAACCTTCCCTAGAAACAATACAGTCCTCAACCAGTGCTTTAGATGGCTGTAACTATTCAACACGTAAAGCCAGCTATTCATGAGCCACCTAGACTTAAAACCCTCCCCACCAAACAACACCACCAAAACCTATAAACTCAAACCACAATCACCAGAAATATTTAGCCTATTCAAATCTAGTTTTAAGATAAGTTCAGAAATGATGTTCCCCCTAAAGCAATGATTTGACATATCATCATAAGCTTTAAAACTCTATTAGTATTCAGGAAAACTTATATATCCTTAGGATACTGTCTATACAGGTGTACATAATGTTAAGTGAGGGTGATGGTGTTTTTCTCATATCTCTTGCTAGACGAGCTGTTGAAACGTACTTGAAGCATGGGTATAAAATTTCCCCTCCTAAAGATACTCCAGAGCATTTAATGGAGAAAATGGGTGTGTTTGTCACTATTGAGAGAATATATTTTGTTAGGGGTCAACGTAGAAAGGAGCTTAGAGGATGTATTGGATATCCTGAACCTATTCTACCATTAGCTGAGGCAACAATAGATAGCGCGTTAAATGCTGCATTTAATGATCCTCGCTTCAACCCTTTAAAGGAAGGTGAGCTTAATAAAGTTATTTTTGAATTAAGTGTTTTAACACCACCTAAATTACTAAGTGTAAGTAGACCTGAAGAATATCCAAGAATAATAAAGGTTGGAAGAGATGGTTTAATTGTTGAAAGAGCATTTTATAAAGGCCTACTTCTACCACAAGTTGCTGTTGAATGGGGGTGGGATGAGGAAACATTCCTTGCTGAAGTATGTCTTAAAGCTGGTTTACCCCCAGATGCATGGCTTCTTAAAGGGACTAAGATCTATGTTTTTCAAGCTGAAATATTTACTGAGCTTGAGCCAAATGGACATGTAATAAAAATGGATATATCTAGGGGTATTGAAAAATAGTTATTTTAACTCCCTAACTACTATTGTTTTATACTCTCTATTAACAATGTTTATCCAGTTAATATCTTCTAAAATCCTCATAATAGTTTTGAAATCAACTTCTAAAGTATATTTTCTTGGAGCTAAATTACATTCCTGCATTCTCCAATCATTATATAACCCAATTTTTTCAGCGATCTCCATAATCCTATGCTTGCTAAGTCTTTCTAAAGGTTTAAATATAGGCACATTAATGACTTTATCTATAGCTGATAGATTTGATTTGTAAGATCTATATTCTTCACTAACTATAATACCATTAGCTTTAATGTTCTTACAAAGTTTCTCCACAATCTTATACATTATCACTCTACATGCAGTACAGATCGTTTCTCTAGGTATTTCCTTACTAAGTTTTCCAATAGAGTACGTATGATTAAATAAATATACTCTAAGTTTTTCTTCAGGTATATATTCCCATAGCTTCCTCAATATGTTGGTAGTCTTAACTTCATAGTCTCTTGAAGTATATTGATTTAAGCTAAACTTTACAGGTACTATTACATATCCTTCTCTAGCCATAATCCATGTAGAAACAGCACTCTTAATATCTCCCGATATTATTGATAAAATTTTCCCTCTAGTACCGTATGGCAAACCTCCAATACCTTTATACTTCTCAAAATATATATGCGTCCTTCTACTCTTAACATTAACAAATACCTTAATATGAGGTTTCCTTAAACTGGTTTTAACATCTCTAACCCCCTTCTCCTCAGCTCTTAATAGTATTTCTGCACTAAGACAAACTTCAATATCCCTGCTTGTAAACGATAAGTTTTTAAATTTCCCCCCAGCTCTAACAGTAAATGTACTTCCCTCACTAATTCCTCTAGCTACGACTTGGGATCCTATACTTGTAATTTCATGAATATCTGTCCTAACTTCAACAGCTGGACTTACTGATGTAACACCGAAAACTGTTATAATATGCTTTAAAATGCT
>CALHIW010000039.1 GCA_938030905.1 Candidatus Methanomethylicia archaeon
ATGAAGAATACTACATAGCAAAATGGAAAACATAAAAGAAACCAACAGCTAAAACATACATATACAACATACCAATAAACCTATAAACAACAGACAAAAAGAAACCACAAAATCAGAAAAAGACACAAAAAACTACAAAGCTAAAAATAAGTAATCTAAACCGCTGTGGCAATAGCTAAATATACATCATCACCAATTTTGAAGTCATAATTGTATTCAGACGTTTCTATATTGACAATAAGTCCACCTACTGAAATATTTATTGTGAACTTATCATTTTTATATAATGATATTATTTTACCTTGCATGTAGAGATTGAGTATTTCCTCATTGGAAATTGGTTTACTATCTAAATATATCAGATATTCCTTATTCTTCTCAATTGTAAAAACTTTTTTAGGAATTTGCATCGAAATTTTCACATCGTGCGAAGACATGACTACATGAAATAATCCGGGAATTTTAGATACATTATCAATTAGTTGAGCTGTGACTTTAAATGCTTTTTGAGTATTTATTTGACTCATAATCTCAAGAAGCAATACTCTCAATTCATATTTAAATATTTTCATAAAATTTTAAAATATCATTCAGAGCTAGTTCTAATGAATTCCTTTTTCATAATAGTAATAATAATGTTCTTCATAGCCTCAGTTTCTAAGTTAATATCTGAGTAAATGAGAATGTGTCCAATATTATTTTGCTGTTATTTTATGCTTGTGGAATGAGGTTGTGGTTTCAGGGTTTATGAATTTAGGCTTCTATCAGGTGCTTAGATCTGGTTCTTGATTTTTTGGTTTGGTTCAGTTAGTGAGAGGTTTAGAAAGATGTTTATGCTTGGGAACTCTGATTTTGTTAAGGTTTTTAGATATACTAGAATATTTTAAATCTAGTAGATTAGTTAGTAATGGATGTACTCCAATTGTAATCCTAAGTATAAGTCCAAGGAATATGGATCGAAATAAGAAATAAGTTCTTTAATAGTAAACTCTACAAGCTTAAATATATAAGTAAGGAAGTTTCAAAGCTATAACAGTAGAGTTTAGAAACAGACTAAAACTAGAAGGAAGCAGCAAACAGAATATTTCTAAGAACATGATCACCACTCAAAAACATCAGTAAGATAAGTCTGCAGATGAGTAATTGGTCACACTCACTAAAGGAAGAAATGCTAAGTTTACATTAGCCAGGGTTAGAGTGAGTTAAGTATTTTTAAACCTTAAATTTTAGGACTATATACATTACTTTGCACAATATATTTAGGGTCACAATTTCATTCAAAATATTAGAAGTTAAATATGGATTTTAGATGTAAAATAATTATAGAACTTGTCTTTAAACTATTTAGGTTTTGATTAGTTAGTGTTGCTTGTAGGTTTGGATGTGTTTTAGCTATGTGTTTATGTAGATTTTTAGATTTAACTTTAGCTCTGCATAGGTTGTATGCTTATCTGCTTTTCCCAGCTGGATTCATCAGCTTATTTGAAACTTCTCCACAGTTAAACCCATATTATGGGCTAGCTCCCTAGCCCCCTCAGATATAGCCCTCCTAACAGTTAAGATAACCCAACCCCTCCCAGACATAAGTAAACCTTACAACAAACCCCTCTACAAATTTGACCAGTCAAATATTAAAGAGTTTGGAGATGAGTTCAAAGATAAGGAAAGACAAGGTGCATTACTATAGAGCCCATGTAGGATACTAGATTTAAGCATTAAAGTCTATTTCTGAGGTTATTTAGGTTTTGATTGTTTGTATTTATATTGATGATGTTTATTACAAAATAAGTTCATTCCTGCCTAAGTATTAATATTGAGATTATGAATTCAGGTGATTAATTAGTATGTTAAGATGAAGTAAAATTGTAACAAACACTAACATTCGCTATTAATAACATAGTGATTAAGATGATGCAATGAATACTTCTTAATTAAAATCATCTAATGTTTTTATGCCAATAACTTCATCAAAATTTATTCCTAAAGCATCCATAATTTGTCCAAATGTTGTTTTCATATGCTCTACATATTTCTCTACGTCTACTTCTATGATACTAGATAATCTTACTGGTTTAACTCCGAGTGGCCCTGAAACCTTAACATAACTAATAATGTCTCCACTTCTAATTTCTACTCCAAATTTCTGAAGTAATTTTGCAGCTTTAACATGCTGAGGAGTTGTTTTAACATAATAGTTAACTGCTTTAGAAAGCATTACTCTAAAACTTAAATCTACTAGTGAATATCTCCTATCCTTTAAATTATTATAGCACTCCTGAATTATTTTCTTTATCTTATATCGTGCCTCTTCAAAATCTTTTATATTCTGAACATGACTTAATGCAGAAATTGTCTCCATAAATGCTTTTTTTAAGAATTCAGGTGTATTTCTTTTTTTGCCTATGAGACCTTTAATATCGTAGCTTCCATCTTCAAGCATTCCAAAATAGTTCTTTTTAAGTTTTGAGAATGTAATGTAACGATATCTTTTATCTAAATCCAAATCTATCCCAAGGTTTTGATGGCTCCATTTTAGAAGTAACTCTATTTGCTCCTGTGTAGGCTGATGTATGAAAAGTGAGTCTGTATCTCCATATATTATAGTCATGCTAACTTCTTTTGCATAGTTTAATGTAGATGTTATTGCATATCTGGCAATCGCTGTTGTACTTTCGGCCATTGAAGGACAGTAAAAAGCAAAATTTTCTGCGCCAAATACACCATAGCTTGCATTTAGGAAAACTTTTAGCGCCTGTTGTACAACATTATACCAATTTCTCTTAAATTTTGGGAGACTCATGTTCTTTGACATTGGCTTGTACCATTTAACCCTTATGTCCCTAAATAAGGCTATGATTGATGATATTATTCCCTTCCTTTTTTTACATACCCAATGTGTTGTATTCGGAACTCTATTTTCTACACATTCACTATGTGGACAATTAATTGTTTCATAACTTAAATTCCAACGTGTAATTATACTTGGGTATAGAGATGCAAAATCCAATACCGCAACAGAAAAGTAAACACCAGGCGTTGGTTCCAGAACTATGGCTCCTTTATATTTTTTACCCTTTATTATTGCTTGGGTTACAGTTTTGCCTTTAATAGCTGGTATTTCTTCAGGTAATGGTATTAGATAATTTTTTTCTCTATGTATTGCATAAAGTAAGCTCTGAATCCACCTTGATATTCCAAGTCTACAAACATCTTCCATCGGCATTCTAGACAGTCTCATGAATAAAATTATTAGTTTCATTATTAATGATGAGTCAAATGTTGTTAGATTATATGTTAATTCAGCATCTTTGTAGCAATAGCTAGCTAATTCATATGGTGTCATTTCAGATGGATATTTATTTAATTGAATTTTCTTTTCTCCAAGCAACGCCTCAGCAACAGCATCAAGAGTGTTTTCTTTATATTTCTGCATGAATGCGTAGACTTGAATAGATTTATTGTGGAAAAATTTATAAAGGTCTAAATGTACACCTATAGCAAGCATAGCTGCATCCTTAGTTAAATAAATAGGTATTTGTCTATCAGAAATTCCAAGTTTTTTAGCTCTATGCCAAAGATATTTAAGATCAAAATTATCGCCATTAAATGTTATTAGCACAGCATAGTTAAGAATAGTTTTAAATATCTCTTCAATAAGCTTTTTTTCACTAGTGTAGAATTCAAGCTTAACATCTTTAGGTAAGTTAGAATTTTGTTCTTCCTTTTTCAATTCTCCATATTCAAATATCAAAACACGTTTCAATCCATCAGAACCAATCAACGCAACGCAGGACACTGGGTCATTTGCTTCCCGAGGGTCAGGTATTCTATTAGGTGTTGATGTATATACTTCAATATCGAGCGCTAATCTTTTTATTTCAGGAACTGGCGTTTGAAATATTGGAATATACTTAAAAGCTAATTCCTTTACTTGATCATCTTCTTCAGTAAATAACGATAGTATTTCTTCATTTGATTCTGACTGTTGGTATGAAAAATATGGTACAAGATTTCCCTCCTCAATTTTATAAAACATGCCAGGTATAAGTTGCATATCATATATGTAACATTCATGATACTTTATCTTTGCTTCCCAAGCCTTGGGTAATAGTTCTCTTATAGAGCCTTTACGCCCACCTATTGAAAGAGGATCCTTTGCAACTATTTTAGTCATCTTAATGATCTTATCTCTTAATAAATCATATTTATCAACAAGATCTATCCTTTCAAATCCTTTGTGATTAATAACATGACTATTTTTGATAATCTCATCGTTAGGAATATCGGTCAGGCAATATGGCTTATGACTAGTATTATCATACCAGAAATATACTTTTCCATTTTCATCATTATAAAGCTGACATAAAATTGTCTTCTTCTTCCCGCTATATGATACCGAGAGTAACATACATGGTTTAAGATTTTTTGGAGCTTCAGCTTCAAAGACTATTTCTGAAGGAATTTCTTTTTCTTCTTCCTCAACTCTTACTTCTTCTGTTTCCTCTTCATAACTCTCAGAAAACATGAGGCTTCTAATTAAAGTTTTTTAAAACCTTATAAACTTTCCCTAATGAGTAGTTTATTTAAGATTAGTCTGGTACTCATTAATTTTGAGCTTTTCTTAGAGTAAGTTTACCTACTAACGACCTTTATAGAAAATTTTTGCTTTGTGGGTTAGATAACTTTTACTGTGTTTTGGTTTCTTTTTATGGATTGGAGGGCTGTTGATGGGGGCTTATCAGGTGTGGGGGGTTCTCCTTAGCATAGATTTTTTGGAAAACTATGACGATGGGTTGTAGGCTATGAACTGTGGGAAGGTTGGCTGCTTGTATGTCCTAGCGGAGCGGTGTATGGAGT
>CALHIW010000040.1 GCA_938030905.1 Candidatus Methanomethylicia archaeon
ACCATCACGATAACCCCATAATCAGCCCAACCTACCAACAATAGCATTAAAAGGGAAAACAATCAAACCCCACCAATCAAAAACAACAAACAAACCATAACTAAGAAAAACTTAAATAATCTAGAGATAAACTCATTAATAGTATTTTAAAATGGATAAATCTGTATTTATGCTTTTCTTTAAGATTTTGATTAGTACTTTACAACTTCTAAGTTTTATGACTTAATTATACTTTATGTATAACTCCTCATACCTTACTGTTTTATCTACACTAAATATTTAAAGTAATAGCTAGAGAAATAAGTATCTCCGAGTATGAAATGAAATAAGCTGCCAGTCATTTTTAAACTTCAAAGTGTTCACTATACATATAAGTAAAATTTTTAAATAGTCTCTACTGAATAGTAGGGATAAAATGCCAGTTCAAGATCTTGAAAAATTAAAGCTTGCACAAAGATATTTGCTTTATATTAAAATATGTAGAAATTGTGGTTCAAAAAATAGTCTTAAAGCTGTAAAATGTAGACGATGTAAAAGTAGAAATTTACGTTGGAAACATAGAGAACTAAAGAAATAGAAATAGTTAGATCTCATATTAGATGGCTTGTAAGTTTCTGATTAGATGTTTATATGTTTATTGCTGTTTCTGAGTTTGTGTTAGATTATGTTTCAGAGTTAGGAATTTAAGCTATCATTAGAGGTGATGGTTAGGTTTGTTACTGGATTTCTTCCCCTAAGACTTGTCAATATTTCGAAATAAGTATTGGAAGCTCATTATAAGCCATTGAAGAGCATCTATGGAGCATCTATTAGTTGAGAAATGCTAAGGAGCTTAGAGAACTCGATGGTTAATGAGGATAGAGACAACTTATAATTGATGATACAGGTATCGAGAAAAGACTAAACGCTTATATACATGCTATAAGTGGGATAAATATAAGTACAACAAAGAATTAATATTCATTGATAAATCATAGTATTATGTAGACCATAAAATACTTAGTAAGACTACAGAATATACATACCAAGTAAGGTGATTCAACTTAATATAAGAGGGAAGTTATTAATTAAGTTAAGACATTAAATCTTGGATACGTGGTATCTAAATAGTAAAAGCAATACAGTTATAGATGAGCTACAAAAATGTTACAATAGGCGCTTCAGTTTAAGTTCTTAAGTTAGGGCTATATGATTAAAAAGAGGTTGCATGCACTACTACTAATATTAGCCTTAAAACTTAGGCTGAGGTAGGTTACATCACTGCTAAATATGTGAAGAATAAAATAAACCTCAACATCCACTTACTAACTTATATTCTTCCTAACAATAATGGGGACATATACAATATAGTTTATATCTTTCTTTTAGGCTTTGCAAACTTCAAATATAAAAACATGTGGTTAATGACTTAAGTTCACAGCATCCTTCATAGAGATGTGTTAAATAAGATTTATATATTTTATTTGATGTTTTTCTTGGGCCCGTCGTCTAGTGGTAGGACCTAATCCTAAAACCTGCCTCACACGCAGGAGGTCAGGGGTTCAAATCCCCTCGGGCCCATTAACAATCTCTACCAACCCTCTCAATCATAGCTTCAAGAACACGGCTTAGTTTTAGTATGAACAATATGAAAATACAAGATAGAAAAAAATAAAACAGAGATTTGCAAAGACTTTCCAGGTGTAAAGAATGCAGAATGAGAACTCTGTTTATATTGGTGATAAACCTACAATGAATTATGTCTTAGCTTGTTTAACACTTTTTCATAGCGGATTCAGAGATGTGGTGATAAAGGCTAGAGGAATGAATACATCTAAAGCTATAGTTACAGCAGAACTTGTTAGAACAAAATTTTCAAATAAAATATGTATTAAAGATATTAAAACAGGAATTGAAGCTGCGAAAGGAAAAAATGGGAAAATGAGAAACATAGGGGTAATTGCTATTACTCTAAGTATTGAAAATAGAGGGTAAATGTGTGAAAATTCCAATATGTCATTTCTGTGCAAAGAGCAAAATTTTATGTCCAATATGTCAAGATAAATTAAATAAAGGAGAAATTAGCCAAGCGGATATTGAAGTTTCTGAAGTTCTCATAGAACTTGAAGAGAAGTATCCTCAAATTAGAGGTCTAACTTTGGTCAAGGCAGTAAAACCGATGCCCAATGTAATTTTAGCTCTTTACACCTCAAAAGATGAGGTTAGACAAATTTTTAATAAAATTTCTAAGGAAATTCAAGATAAAAAAGGAATACTGCTAAAATTTGTTAAAAGAACTTCAAGTATAAGAAGGATAATAGATGACATTATTTCTCCTGTTAAAGTAGTATCAATAAATACTGTATGGCTGCCAGATGGAAGTTGGGAGAGTAATATATATATATCCCATCGTGACAGAAAGAAATTACCATTACCCCCAGAACTTATAGAGAAAGTTGTCTATGATTTAATTAATGAGAAGATTCATATTATGTTTTAATTGTGTTAGGTTCACTTTTATTATATACTTATTAGGTTAATACATAATTCGATAACTTCATAGTTTCTCTATTTACGTATTGCGAATTATAAACTATAATCCTGGTTTCTTTTATTTAGGAATTACGTTGGTGTATAATTCATATTTTTCTTAAATTCTCCTTCCCTATAGCTTTGTGATTTGATGTTTATCTCTTGTGTACTTCATCCATTAAATAGTATAATTAATTATAAGCTATTTCCACTAGGATTTCACTATGTAAAATTGAGCTTACGAATTTCAAAACTAAGTTACAAAATAATTTAAATTTCTATAAATTCTAATTTTCATAGCCTAAAATAGATTTGGAATAAAGTTAAATGTAAAGTTAGAAATATATTTAAACTTCTATTTCTTCAGGTGTTTCCATTATATCTGTATTCTTAGTATCATTTCAATACTATGATTAATTATGCTTAGCAATCCTTAAGATTAATCTCTTTAAATATTCATGGAGTCTCATATTTTATTTCAGTCTTCCTAATATCCTCCATACTTGGCCTTACTTAATTTATACTAAGCCTAAGATATCCAAATAGCTTAGGTTTTTTATGATCTAAACTATAACTTTAATATCTTTTTACTAAGTATAGGCTTGCTCTAATCCATTAAGTCCAGTATCCTAATCTTCCATACACTCTCACCAGTACTCTTACAACATATATTAAGTCTTAAAACTATATTCTAGATTATGAGTCTAAGATTTCATAACTACTACTAGAACTCCCTATCCATCTACTCATGAAACACGTGAAAGATGCCTATTAGACAAACAAGTACTTAAACTCCACAAACAATACATAACAAAATAAAAACATCACTATAAAGAGCTGTCTTAATTTTCTACTTAATAACTTTGATTTTAGAATAACATTTTCAGTTTGCTCTGATACATAGTATACTCTATGTGAATATACTGCTGCCATCAAATACCAATTTTATTTTATATTAGTTAGTAGATGAAATTTCAAAATGTAGAATTTAGGTTTTCATAGTATAGACTGGTTTATGTCTAAGGTTAAATGCTTAAATTGCGGTGGAAAAATTATAAGGGAGAATGATTTTAAAACTGTTTGTATAAACTGTGGACTTGTAGTAAATAATATGGAGGATGAAACTAATCAGTTATTGACATCTTATAATCATAATGTTTCTGAAACCTATAATGATCGTGAAGTTAGTATTAAAAAGGATTCTACAAAGTTACAATACATTAAATTACTTGAAAGAGCTGCTAGAACGTTTAATATGCCAGTTTTCATAAAACAAACTGCTATAAGGCTCTTTATAAAATATATAAGGGGTAATAGTGTTATAAGACAAAAACGGTATGTACTAGCTAGCTGTTTCTTAATCTCAGTTAGAGAGATATTTAAATTTAATATCAGGATAAATGATGTAGCATATGTATTTAATTGTAATAGAGGTAAACTAATTCAATACGTATATAAAGTGTCTAAGTATTTTAACTTGAGAATTAAACCTTTAAAAGTAGATGAGTGTATTATATGGTTAATCAATGTAATATACTCTAATGCAAAATTTACTAAGATACTAGAGGAAAGAAAGATAGAGCGGGAACATTATTTTAAAAAAATGGAGAAATTAATAGACAATATGCTACATAGCCTTAAAATAATAAATTTACAAGGACATAACCCGCACGTTCTTGCAGCTTCGATAATATACTGTGCTGATAAGATGCTTAGTAAAGTTGAGGGACGTAAATCTGTATTAACATTAAATACAGCATCTAAACTATTAGGTGTTAGCAAGTACAGTATTAGAGATAATTATAAGTTGGTATCTAGAAGAATTTTGTTAAGAGCACTAGTTTAACATGATTGTATCATGACAAAGACTTTTAGCTACAAGTTTAGAAGACTTCTACATTCATATGTTGTTGGTCCATATAGAATAAAGATAGTTGATGATGTATACGCTGAAGGATCTAAATATATTGTAAGTGTTAGAAAAGACTTAATAGAAGCTAAAAAGTTAATTGATTATCTTACAAATAATTTTAATGTAGATTCAAATCATCTAATCTTAGACCAGCTTTACGATAAAGCTCAGCATTGGTTTAATAA
>CALHIW010000041.1 GCA_938030905.1 Candidatus Methanomethylicia archaeon
CTAAAACACGCATACTATATTCTAGATATGCTATCTGAAGCCGAAGTCTACATACTATACAATGATATGAGGGTTCCTGGAAGAAGCTATGAGGAATTCTATAGGTTTATAAGAGATAAAGGCATAACCCTAATTAGAGGAATACCATCAGAAATCCGTAAAGTATCTGATGAAGAGCTTTCAATGAAGATATATGATGAAGCATCATCAAAACTCTACAGACTTACTGTAGATCTCGTAGTATTGGAGGTTGGAATAGAGGCAAATCTAAATGAAGTTAGTGCAATAGATATTCCAGTAGGAGAGGATAACTATCCAGAAAGCATTAACCCTATTTTAAACACAATCGAAACACCAATACCGAACATATTTGTAATTGGATGTGCTCAAGCACCCTTAAACATAGTAGAATCAATAACTCAGGCGCAGGCAGCTACAAGTAAAATAGTAGCTAAACATAGAAATATAATTTAAAATAATTAAATCACTATTTCTAATTAAAAACCCAATATACTCCACATGTTAATCATATTGTAATTCTAAAGAGTTTAAATATTTAAGTTTTCATACTCTATATTTCATGATGTACTATTATGTATGTTATGTAGTGTTGTTATTGTTTTAAACATTATTGCTAGTCTTCATATCTTACTATTGCTTTTTCTAAACGTTTAGCTATACATTAAATTTTTCTATTGTTAATCTCCTTCTATAGCCTTTACGTTACATAGTGTATTCTTTATCTATTCCTAGATTTACCAGTGTCTACTTCATACCCTTATTCCCTAATTTCTTCTACCCATTGCGTTGTATGCTGAGTTTATGATTCTTTAGACTCCCCAAAGCTTATTGTAAAGTTTATTGAAGAACTTTAGGTTGTAAGCATTATCAGAACTCATGGGGACTGATAGGGAATTCTCAACAACTACATGAGGTATTTACCATTCCCATGTTTAAATTCACTATATCTCATTGTCTCCCACCTTCCATGATTATCTATAGCAGTATCATTCATGTCTTAAATGCTGAAGGTTTAATATCTCATATACTGTTCTCTGAGGCCTCTAGTATTCTCCATAGTCACATGTAACCATACTTAGAAGCGTATCTCCTCTACAACCAACACTAACAACACATAAGACATTGTTAATCAATAACCTATCGTTAACCTAGTTTCTTACCCTAGGCGAACTCGAAAAAGACAGGGCCTAGTCAATCTCAATCACTAATCTCCAAAGCTCCATAAAACTATAAAAAGATAGGCCTAAATACTCTGAAAACGCCCTCTAAATATAAATCGCTTAAGTAAATGTTAATAGCAAAGCACTAATTTAAACCTTGAAGGTTTAAATTAGTTTAGCATCTATAGATTATGCTTCAATATTATGATATAATTTGGGAAGCTGTAAGAAGTGAAAACTGCTTTAAAAACATAGTAAATTACATAGTATCATCAGGAATAGATGAGGAAAAAGTCTTAAAACTTACAGGTCAATGGAGTAGCTTTAGGGGGAAACCAATATATTTAAGATTCAGCATACTTGTTAAACTTATCTGTCTAGTCATAATGGAAAACATAAATTTAATAGAGGAACTCAACGAGACTGATTCAGCTTTAAAATTGCTTGAAAAGCTTAAAGAAGATTTAGTAATGGAGATTAGTGAGTATAAGGCTAGAAACAAATTAATTAATGAAACACTAAATACTGTAGAGGAGGCAATAGATAAATTGAAGTCATTAATGAAGGCTAGGAGACATTTCTAAAAGCATAAACCATTACTGGATGGCGGGTTTCATGTTAATATGTCTAGAAATATTTACTTAATGGATTTAAGTTTAAGTTATTTCCACTAATCTATATGTACTACTATATCTTGTTAATAATGCTGTTAAGGTAAGGTCTGTGTTGATGGTTTTCTAGATTTAGTGAGTTCTTAGGTTGCTGTAGCAGTATGTAAATACCTCTAGGAAGAGTTTACGCTATTCTTTCTTACTGGAAAGTTGTTATGGAGCCTTCTTACCCATTCCTTCAGAAATTCTGAGATAGCTTTCAACACCTTAATTCATTTGAGTACAACACTTAAAAAACGTTCGTATATTATGGATCTTTATCAAGTAGGATTAATGGCTTATGTGATGGAGCCTAAGGCTCTCTTAAGGACATGTTTAGTGTTCATTATTAAATGTTGCCAGCTAACATCTACTGCTATCTTCAGAATTCCACATTAGATTGACCTCCAGCCTCAGCCTAACTTTATCAACAGCCCCAGCTCATCCCCACCTAGTCATAGTTTAATAATTTCACCTAGCTTTTAAACTAATAATAATTGTAGCATAGCTGGCTGGAATTACCCCGCCCTAACAGTCATATCTATAATGCTCAAACCATCCATCGATATAACTCCTAATCTTATGAGTGAGTGAAAGCCTGTTATGCTTAAGCATCTAGCTTTCCAACAGCCTCAAGAAGTTTCTCAGAGCATCTATAACAAATCACCTTCAAAGAAAACACTTCTCGAAGCCCAAAAACCTGCATTAACGGTATCCTCATTAAGTATATTCTTCATTATCATGTTATTGAGTATGAATAAATGCCAAGCATTAGTTAAGATAGTTGCCTCCTTAAATTCAATAAGTCCCAGTGATTTACATTATAAGTATTGAAAAATCTGAATAGATTCAAGCTTAAGCATATGAATTATTGATTACCATAGTGTAATACCATTAAGTTAAGCTATTAATTATATACTCCACACATACCAATTTAAGAGGATCCCATGATATGACCACTAAGTTTTTAAGGAGAGGCTTAGTAACCTACTATGACTGGAAGAGAGGTTATAGTAACAGATAAAGCTCCACTTCCAGTTGGGCCATATTCTCAAGCCATAAAAGCAGGAAACTTTATTTTTGTTGCTGGACAGGGACCTATCGACCCAAGAACAAGACAGATTACTGGTAATACTATTGAGGAACAGACAGAGACAACACTTAATAACATTAAGGCAATACTGGAGGAGGCCGGTTCCTCAATGGAAAATGTTGTTAAGGTAACCGTATACCTAAGTAATATAGAGGATTTTGATGCTATGAATAATGTTTACAGTAGATTTTTCAAGGAGAATCCGCCTGCACGTACAACTATACAGGCTAAACTATGGAGAAATATACGGATAGAAATAGATGCTATAGCTATAATTCCAGATAAATAACTCTACATTTCAAATTATTCTATATTTTACATGGGTAAATAACATAATTTTAAAGTAAAAGTTATTAGAGTTGAATTCATTTAGTACTTGTGGAGTTGGAGAGTATCTTTAAAGAGGCAGCTGAGGTAAAAGCTGTAGATTTCATTTCCCTCCTAGATAATGTAATAGATATTGTAGAGGAGGGAGAGCTAGATCATGCTGAGGCTAGAAATGGACTTGTAATTCTCGAATCTAAAGGGAAATCTATAGTTATCGGGGATCTTCATGGAGATTCTTATACCCTAAGAGAAATACTTGAAACATCCAAATTTACAACATATCTGAATAATGATGGAAAGCTTATATGTTTAGGAGACTATGGAGATAGAGGATTTGACTCTTTAACTGTTTACTATACACTCTTAAAACTTAAGGAGTTAAATCCTAGGAAAATCATTCTACTAATAGGCAATCATGAGGGAGTATTTAAAATTCCAGTTTACCCCCATGACATCATAGAGCAAATTTACTTAAGATTTGGTGAAGAATATAATGAAATATATGAGAAGCTTATAACATTATGGAGCCAACTACCATATACTGTAATTATTCCTGAAAAATATATACTTCTACATGGTGGAGTACCTATAGAGCTTAATAGTATAGACGATATCTCTAAGGCAAGAGAAAAATATCCTTTAAATAGTATATTTGAGGAAATTCTTTGGAGTGATCCAATGGATGAAGGGGGGGTTTACCCATCACCTAGAGGAGCAGGTAAGCTTTTCGGTCCAGATATAACTAGAAAAACTCTAAACATTGTTAATGCTAAAACACTTATAAGAAGCCATGAACCTTGTATTGAGGGTGTAGAGTCAATACAAGAAAATCTAACACTAACAGTATTCTCATGTAAGGGCATATATTACAATAAAAATGCAGCATATCTACCAATAGATCTTAAAGAGGAGGCTAAAAACAGCTATGAACTAGCTCTTGAAGCAATTAAGCTATAATATTCAATACTGATACTGTCAAGTTAGTATATATTGGCATCTATGGTTACTGGCTTAACTTGACAGTATTTTCCAATACCTACTTAAACTATATAAGTATCTAGATAACTCTACCTAATATTAGGTAATTTCACTACTACAGTAGTTCTGTTCATAAGATGGTTTAAGTAGCATATTACTAGGAGTTAATCTCTAGAGTTAAAGTAGTTAGTAATGCTACTATTCGAAAAGCTCATTAACATTCCGAATTATATATTCACTCTTAACCTTACCACCACTAAACTTAACCCCTTCCAGTTTTAAAAGCTTCTTCTTGATTTCAATTCCCATACTATAGCCTCCAACCTCACCACTGCTTTTAACAACTCTATGGCATGGAATTACAGGAGCTTTTTCATTATCATTCATGATTCTACCAATAAGTCTAGGACTTACATTAAAAGCTTTTGCTAAAGCCCTGTAAGTTATAACCTTTCCAGCCGGGACCATTAGCAGAATAGCATATACAACTTCTCTTAAACTACCATACTTCATGGTTTACCTCTTCTTAGTGATATTTTTACTGTGGGAATTTTCTCAGTTATAAATAGTCTTTGCTGCTATGTGTAGGATTACTATTGTAAAAACTGTTATGTAAATTATTCCAATATAGGCTATTGAGTGGCCATCCATAAATCCACTTCTAGCAGCTATCATTGGATAGCTGAATGGTATAGTGTATATTAACATTCTAAATATGGGCGGTAATGTATTTATATCTGAAAACATAGCTATCATACTCTAGTATAATAATTAACGGTATTATGTAGCCTACAAGTATCTGAGCACCTCTCACATCTTCAGCGAATAAACTATTCTAATTGCTAGAGTTAAAGAGGCTACAATAGTTATAAATATTAGTAGACCTATGACTACATAGAGGCTTAATGGTAGTGATAGAATTGAAGTATCTAGCTGCTATAATGTATACTTTATGAATGAATTCATGTAGTATCTGAAGCCTACCATGTAGCTTACAGATCCTAAAGCAGCTATAATTGATGAACC
>CALHIW010000042.1 GCA_938030905.1 Candidatus Methanomethylicia archaeon
AGTTTATGCCTCATATCATCCTCCTGAGGTATTACCATATATCCAGATAGTTAAGAAATGGCTCTTCTGGACTAGAAGTTTCAAGTTTAGACGTATTATTGAGGTTATACTGTTCTTTATTGCATGTGGGCTAGTAGGATATACAAGTTTTGTTTTAGGTGTTGTATGGGCTAAGCCATTTTGGCATACTCCCCTTCTGGTAATAGCTTTCTTCTCATCAGGAGTTTCAACAGGACTTATGGCTATAGGCTTCCTAAGCTCATTTCTATATCCAATTGTTCAGGGAGATCATTCTAAGAAGATTATTGTAGAGGTTCTTCACAGACTTGATGTAGCCGATGCCTACATGGTTGTTATTGAGCTTGGAGCTATAATATCATATGTATTCGGAATGTACTATGGAATACCGATAGTTACCCCTAGAAATCCAATTGCATCAGCATCAGCAGCTACACTTATATACGGTGAGTTAAGCTTAATATTCTGGATACTTGTCATTACAGTAGGTATCCTAACCCCACTAATAGGATGTATTCTGCTTGCATGGAAGGGTAGAACTGCTAGATTTATAAAATGGTATCCGCTAGTAATGGCTATAATTGCTATATGTGCATTAATCGGCGGTGTATTTATGAGGTACTCGATCGTTATTGCAGGACAGCTAATATACTAATTTCACTTTAAATTTAATTCTTTGTTGTTTAATTCTCTTAGTTTTCTTCCCACTATTTCCTTAACCAGCTTCTCGGTATGTTGTATATATGCTAGCTATGAGTTCTTCTCTATGTCCTTACTGGTTAACATATAGTATTCACTATAGGTGCTTAAAGATTGAGAGTATGTTCAGCAACGCTTACTGTAGTCAGTCCACTCCACTCACTCTTCACTGCTAGATTTCCAATCAGTCTAACTATTCTACATCCCAGAAGAATCTCTATTAAGCTAGGATATATGCCGGGGGGTACTCCATTAGGATATATACTCCAACCAGGTAAATACTTAGAATCTTAAAAGATTAATTAAGAAACATAATATTAGAAGTTAAAAATATTTTATGAATTGAGTTACTTCTTTAGGGATTAGTAGATATATTCCTGGCTACTAGCTCTACTATATCGTATATCTTTATGTTTTTATTAAATTTATTTGTAGCGTTTGTAAATGTTATTTTACATATAGGGCATGATGATACTAGTATTTCTGCCCCAATCCTATTAGCTTGGTTTAATCTATGCTCAGCAATTTTTAATGTAAGTTCAGGATGTATGAATTCAAGAAAAGCCCCACCACCACAGCAATACGTGTTCATTTTATTCTCAGGCATCTCCACTAGGTAGTGGAAGTCCACCTCCTTAGGAATAATTTGCCTTAACACGTTTCTAGGTTCATTTATAATTCCTCCTAGGCGGGAGAGGGAGCATGGATCATGGTATGTTATCCTTTCAGTAATTCTTTTACCTATTTTCAGCCTACCTTCATTTAAATACTTATTAATTAGCTCCGATATATGTAGTACTTCAAAGTTATAGTTAACGTTTAGCTCTGGGTACTCCCACTTAAACATTCTGTAACATTCTGCACAGCTTACAACTACTTTTTCAACATTTAGGGACTCTATTTCTTTAACATTACGTTCAGCAAAGTTCTTTGCAGCATCCATGTTTCCAAGAGCTATCCATGCACTGCCGCAACACCATTCATTATCCATTATGGTCCAGTTTTCACCTGCACTTCTTAGAATATATGCCGTTGACTTAGCTATATTAGGATCCCTTATCGCTGAGGTGCATCCAACGAAGTAGAGAATATTTGCTCCTCTAGCATTTACAGGTATTTGGAAGTCTAGTTCTCTAATCCATTCAAGTCTTCCACTGGGTTTGTAGGGATTTTTGTATTTTAACAACAGCTCATCAACATCCTTCAATGGTTTAGGAATATATCCAGCTCTATAAATCATTGATCTTAAAACTTCTCTTAACTCCCTATTACGTATACCTATAATACATCCAATCCAGCATCTACCACATAGAGTACATAGATATGCTGCTTCAGCTGCTTTACGTAGCTCTTTAAGATCAACCTTACTGGCTGGACTTATTAAGCCCATTATACTTACATCCTTACCAATAATCTTTCTTAGCTCTTGAAGCTTTAATGCTGGAACTGCAATTATGCTCTTATCCTGCTCATATACTGGACATACTTCACTACATGCACCACATCTTACACATGTTTCAAGCTCAATTATTTGTGATGTCTTAAGCTCTCTCAAGAAGTTTTCAGTAGTCATTAAACCCCACCTAAAGCTGCTTTCTTCAATCCTGATAGCACCATAACGATTACTGAAGTAATTCCATGGAAGAATTTACTGAATGGAGTATACATTATAAATACTTGAACAACTACTAGATGGGATGCTACCATATATAGTCTATAATCCGTGAAAAGTTGGCTGGACAATGCTGCAATAAACCCTGTAACCCCAACAATTAGTAGTAGAGGTACAGCTATAAAGTCTCCAGTGCTTGAAATTGCTCTTAGAGGCTTATCTGTAACATATTGGTATACTCTTCTAATAAGCATTAATGTAAGACATGAAATGAACATTATTGACAATATATGGGTAAAGGGTTTTGGAACGTAAAGTATTGTAGGTACTGCTATGTATTGTTTAAGTAGAGCAAGCATTGTATCTATATGAGCCTTTGATAGTAGTAATGCTATAAATACTATATGCATACCCACTCCAATAATGTAAAAAGCCATATCCTTTTTAGCAGCTAGAGAATAGCTTGGTAAATGATCTAGAATGAATGAGTTTAAAATCCCCTTTAATCTTCTTCCCTTATAACTCTTTAAGCCTCCTAATATTGGAGATGCTTTCCACACCATAAACCATCTTAAAGAGCGTAAAGCCACACCATAAATAAAAATAAATATTGTAATTAGTGGAAGCATTGTGTTTGTAAACGTAATTATTTGGCCTTCAAACATTTTATAACACCTACCAACATCTTAAGTATTTACCAACTCTTTCTAACTGGTTTTTTAGCCTCCTCTCCTACTGCAATAGGAGGAACTTCAACTTCAACCATTGCTACTTTCCTCTTATGGAATGTATACGCTAAATCTATAGTAATACAGCAGGAAAATGCAATAAGTGTCGCTACATAGATCCATACAATCTGCATTATATTTGACCCTATAAGAAGCATTACACCTCCAGAAATAGCTAGTACCAACGACGCTACAAACATGATGGCATAAGCAGCAGCTACATAAGCCCCACCATTTCTACCAGTTTTCATATGATTAAACATATTATTTACCACCCCCAATTTAGTCTTTATAAGTGGAAAATATAATGTTTATGTATTTATTGTTTAATTTAGTATTTACAGTATATACATAGCGAAGATAGCTTAATCCCCCTTACTAGTTTACATATCTGAAACCGCGACTTATTAAAAATGAAAGGGGAGAAACACTACTTGAAATACTTACTAGTTTACATATCTGAAACCGCGACTAACTTTAAAGCTAAGTTTAGCTTGAACTAGCTGATTGCTCACATTTATGTTTAGTTTATACCTATTATCTTATGCTTTGATTAATAGTTTGCATTTTGTGGCTTAATTTGTATAGAATACAGGATTGCTCTTATTAATTTTATGATTGCTAAGTTGAGTTTTAAGTGGTTTGCCGCATGTTTAACGTTGGTGGTAACATACTATTCTTGACGGCTGGAATTATTGTATTTTGTTTGTTGAGGATATTGAGACGGCTTTAGATCTTGGAGGTTTATGTCCATACTAGTTAAATTGCAGTATGTAAGCTGAAACCGTATTAACCACTAGGATAAGCCCTACAAAGCTCTTCCTCCATACAACGCCAAAATTGGAAGCTCATTAGTTAAGTAAGTCTCTTCTTCGATACTTTAAACCCCTAATCCTAGACTTTCCCTCAACCATTCTGCCCACCATTAAACCTGATATTATGTAAGTACACTCAACTCAACAATACCTCCAAGCCTGATTGCTGAACTGAATAAGTAAAGATTCAGCCTCAATCCATCAACAACCCTATACATGATGTTATTTAAGCTTCACAAATCTATATATTTTAATTATAAATAATATTTTAACTTTAAACTTATTTAGTGATGATAATATAGTATAGTAGCGTATATATTTAAATATCTGTATTTACAGTATAATATTATGGAAAGTCGAAAAGTTCAGAAGGTAGGATACTCTTCATTAGCGGTCTCTCTTCCTCATGGTTGGATTGAGGAGGTAGGGCTTAAGAAAGGGGATGAGGTGGTTTTCATTAGAGGTGAGGATGGGAGCCTTAGAATTATACCTAGTAGACTAGTTAAAAAAGAGGAGGAAATTAGAGAGATTATAATTAATGCTATGGTATGCGATGAACCTGGAATGTTAGAAAGGGCTATTGTTGGAAACTATGTTTTAGGTAGGGATGTTATTAGGATTATTGCTTCTGGAAGGATTAAGCCCTCTCATGTTGAGGAAATTCGTAGAGTAATAAAAAAACTTATGGGTATTGGAATTGTTGAGGAAACCTCTACTCAGATTATTCTACAATGTTCTATAGATCCATCAAGATTTCCAATAAATACTGTTATGAGAAGACTTTATGTTATTTCATCTATAATGTATAAGGAAGCTGTACAAGCACTTATCGACTCTGACTATGATTTAGCTCTTGAAGTCATAAGGAGGGAGGAGGAAGCTGATATGATGTATTGGCTTACAGTAAGACTTCTACTTTCAGCAATATATGATAGAAGTATTGCTGATAAAATCGGTATAAGGGATCTTAGACATATTGTTGGTAATAGAGCTATAGCTCAAAGGCTTGAGCATATGGCTGACTTGGCCTGCAATGTTGCTGAGGACTATATAAAGATAAAGGAATGCTCGGCAGAAGGTAAAGTGGATGATAAAGTACTGATTGATAAAATATCTAGCCTTAATGAGCAAATTTACGACCTAACCCATAAAGCTATTGAAGCACTTCTTACAGGGGATGTTAAACTTGCATCTTCAGTTATAAATATACGTAAGAAAACAGTAAAGCCTACTGTGGAGGTGCTTGTAGGTGAAGTTATAACTAGAATACCTAATTCCTGTGGTGCAGTTTTCTTAAGTGATATAGTATTGAGCATGGGAAGAGTTGCTGATATATGTAAAGAAATAGCTGAAGTAGCAATTAATCGTGCTCTCGAAAAATCAAGTAAACTCTGCGAAGTATATGAAAGAATACATGGCTTCTAATCTTTACCGAATATACTTGTCTTTACAATATCAACACCGCATATTTATAAATCTGAATTATACATAGTAGAGGTGAGTAGGTGGGAGGTAGGGTTGAGCTTATAGTTGCGGAGCCTATTGATGGTGATTTTAAATGTGTTAGGCTTGATGAAGCCACTATGAAATATCTTGAAGTTAAGCCTGGTGATGAGGTTGATGTTTTTAGCCCTAGCTTCTCCCCATCACAGATAAGAGCTAAAGTTGAGAAAGCCAATCCGGAAGATGAAGGTTTAGGAATTATTAGGATTTCACGTGATAAAATGCTTGAAGGAGGTTTTAAGCCTGGAATGAGGGTTCTTGTAGATAAGTCATGGATTAAATCATTAAAACTCACACTACTCACTAAATACAGACCTAAAACCATTGAAATTGAAGCTCCTGAACTAATACCTGAGGAAGAGGAAACAGTTAAAAGTAAGCAGCCTAAAAAAGACTCTAAAAGAAGTGTCTAATCATCTTCTAAGCTATTTGCTTTAGAATTATAGCTTCCCAGCCCACCTCACCCTTACTACTTAAACACTCCTCATATACTGCTATATTTTCAGTCCATGTAGTATTCTTCTATTTTTCTCTAATTCAGTAGTATGTTTGCCTAATGTTATAGGTAATTTTCTTAGATCTATTCCCCGAATTCTCCTTACATATGCTCCAGTAGCTATTAATATAGCTCCTAGGGTATTGCTTATAACTGGTTCAGGTATACCAGCTACACAAAAAATACCTGCCTTTATGAGTTTATCACCTGCACTATTACCACATGTTACTTCCCCTAGATATCCAATGTTTTTATGCATTTCTCTTATTGCGTTATCTATTGAGTAGTAGGTGTTTAAAGTTTCAATCATTAATTTTCTAAATTCATTAACTTTACTCCTCATAGCTCTCTGAAAACTTCATTTTAAGATTTTTAACTGTTTCCAAACTTAGTTTTAGAAATACAACGATTTAGCGTTCACATCTCCCTCCAACATAACTACTACAATTATAATTGCAGCTTCAGCTATATATTGTTATTATTGTGTCAATGGTCAGCCTAAGCATTACTACTACATTAACTCCTCCATTAGCTACATTGAATGCTTCTTTTCCCTCTGTATGGGAGGCTATTAACGTATAGATATTATCGTCACAGTTTCAGAATATTTTGTAGATAGTAGTAAGGGTTGAGAGGTATGGAGGTGGTTAAGAGCTATAAAATTCTGATGGAAGCTTCTAAAGACTTAATGGAGGATTACTTCATGATTAAGTAGAAGATTTTAAATTTAACTCCTACCATGTGAGTGTGCCAAATTCAATATAAAGCAGCAATTCTATATGGATTCTAACTAAATAAGCTATTGTTCCTGCCTCTATCTTTATTATAATGCTAGCTAGGCTTATTTTAAGTCTATCCTCAAGCTGATTTTTAAAGAACTATGCTTTCTCCAATTTCTCTTCT
>CALHIW010000043.1 GCA_938030905.1 Candidatus Methanomethylicia archaeon
CTAAAAACATTCAGAAAAATGATAGTAAGGTATGAAAAGCTAGCAGTGATGTTTAAAGCCATAGCAACATCCAAATACATAATAATACACATGAAATATTAACTATGAAAAACTTAAATATTTTGAAAACACCTCAACATAAACTTGAATTTATAAATTTCAAAAATTAAGCTCCAAAGCAATAATTCAGAGAAGGTGCATTTCTTCATTGCCTATGCTCAGTGCAGGTCAGTTTCAACATTAATCTATAGTTATAGCTCTAAATATTATTCTTTCTAATTCTTTTAATTATTCTTACTATATATCCTGCAGCCTGGTTTCTAACTCTCTTTGAAGGAAATACGCCTAATTCCTTTAATAACTGCTTATTTTCTTTGAAGCTTGCTGTAAACTTATCTGGATATTTACTTACAAATTCTTTTGCTAATCCTTTAATCATAGCAGTTCTAATCTTCCCCATAGTTTTTTCTAAGTAGTTTAGAACTACTAATATAAAAATATTGTCTTCCACATATATACGTTCTATTCTTCGAGATGGTCCTCTTAACTTAAGCCATCAGCTCATATTCAATTGTAAATAGCTGCAATTTACTTAGACTATAGATAAAACTAGGAACTCTACTTAAGACTTAAAACTTAAACCTTATTTAATTTGGTTACCCAATTTATTAATGGTTAGTTATCAAATCGTAGGTATATTTTACTAGTAATGTTCATGTCTAAGAGATTAGGTACTGCTATTCATATATGAAATAACTAAAACATATCCTAAAAGATAGCTGATAGGGGAAAATCATCAGAAGAGTATTCTACCTCTAGCAGTCAACTACTGAGCATTCTTTAGACACGCCTCTTTGATTCGGTAAAGTTTATATATTTTTATTGGTGTTTTTCTTGGGCCCGTCGTCTAGTGGTAGGACGTAATCCTAAAACCTGCTTGACATATAACAAACAGGAAGCGCAGGAGGTCAGGGGTTCAAATCCCCTCGGGCCCATTCAGATCGTACTTAAAGGTAATTTGTAAGGGGGGCCCGTAGCTCAGCACGGTGGAGCGCTCGACAATAGGGCGTAGCTCTTAACCGAGTGGTCGCGGGTTCAAATCCCGCCGGGCCCGTAGTTCCTTAAGAGATTAGATCCCATTTTCAAAGTATCTTTAAGCTTTATCCGTTAAACTTTTCCAGATTGTAAGAGAGTCTAAACCTATAGAAGAAGTCACTTCAAATATGCCATGTATTTAAGGACATTAATTACTTACTAGTGCTCCGGCCGGGATTTGAACCCGGGTCTGGGGCTCGAGAGGCCCCTATACTTGACCGGACTTTCTGCCAAAGCCTAGAAGGCTTATGTATACTACCGGAGCTATTTATGATTACTCCAATGCAATATATAAATTTTCATTTAGACTAAGCAATGAGGGATGAGTAAGACAACCGGCCACAGTAAAGGATAGACTACTGAAACAGCACTCTCAACATTATAAATACTCATACGGTGAGTATGTCTAAATAATAAGACATAAGGAAGGTACTCATAGCCAAGCACGCATAATATGATAATAAATCAGTAAGGCAATGGTGGAAAGAAAAACAGAAGTGAAACTTAAACAATAAGAATTAAGTCATAAAGCAAAACAAACTTAAGTTAAAAAAGAGAGATAACATAGTTAGTTAATCAAACTGATAGAATTAATCATTTAGAATAATATAGTTCTTCAGTTTGTAACTAAAATCACATTTATATAATTAAGTTCTAAAATAATGGATTAAAACGTTAATTTGATATTTAGCGGGCCCGCGGGGATTTGAACCCCGGACCGCCGGCTTTCATCCACCGATAGAAGGCCGACGCGCTTCCATACTGCGCTACGGGCCCTAAGAGCTCTTATTCATTCTGTAATATATTTTTTTTCAGAATAGTAAAGATATTTCTAGTATTATTGTCGATTTAAAGTAGTTTTAATTACTTCTTTGAGAGGTTATGGTGATTTTTTAAATCTTTATGTAGGCTGATAGAGTTGTTTTCGTGAAGAGATTGTTATCTAGTATTTGTATTTTATAGAGTACTCATCTCTAAATTCCGTATCTTAGGTTATTTAGCCTCTCACATTTTATATCTTATTATTCTAAGGCTTTTTAAGTTATTCATGGACTTTCTTAATAGCAGTTCTTATCTTCTTGTGGCATTGTATAGTAGCTCATATATTCCTGGTTTAGAGATGTATTTGCTCTATATTTATGGATGATTGTCTATCTCTTATAGCTTCAGTATCATAGGCTGAATAGCATAAAGCTTCCTTGAATCTTTCCTTAAGTCTTCTAAGAACTTATCAAATTTCCAAAGTTATACTAATTTCCAGATTTAAGGCTATGTCTAGTGTATTCAACATATATGAATCTCTAAATTCTTCTTATGCTTAAACCACATAGTCTATTAATTCCAAATAGTGAAGTATCTACACACAACCTATCATAGCTCCTTATAGATGATGAATTTTTGAATACCATCCATCAATGCTTAACCCTCTTCCAGTAGTTCTACATGAACCACACGGATGAAATATTCACCCACTTACAAGTCAGCAATAAACACATACATCTACTACTATTCCTTCAGCCCTAAAGATAACAAAGACTTAATAAACCTATACCTCATGAGAAAGCCCACAATACCAAACCATAGTTAAGAAAGCTTGACAGCCCCCTGAAGATGAACTCTACTCATAAAAACATAAAGGATTTTAAATCATAACCTCACACATAAATAAGTAATCAACTCTTAAATGTATTTAGATGCTAAATTAGTAAACTTTTATTGCATATTTTCCATTTGTACTCTTTTTTAATTTTTTAGCTACTTCAGAATTATCCTTATCAAGTATTATAATAAGCCCTTCATATTCGATTGAAAAGTTTACTGATCCACAAACAGGACATTTAAGAACTCCACTTTCTACAAGATAGCTACATTTTTTACATGCTTTAAATGTTGTGTTTTGCTCTTTCCTAGACATAAATTAATATCTAATTTTAGTTTATTAAAGTTTATTATTGAGCTTGAGATACTGTCAGGTTATTCTGGGAAGCTGTTTTGGGGGTCTTCATTATGTGGTTCTTAAATCTCTTGGGATAGTGGTTTGATAGATAGGTTGTTGTTGGTTAGAGCTGTTCTACTATATACTGGTTTGGACTATAGGGATATAGTATGCATTAAGGTTTACTTCATGTAGTTATGAAGCACTGGATTTGGAGCTGATGTAAGTAATCATTATTGTTGAGGCTAGAAATGTGGCTGTGAATAGAGTAAGATTAAGGTTAATGGAATGATGTTATGTATGAGCTCTATAGATATTAATACATGTGAGCTACTGGCTATAAGGGGTCTCCAGTAGGGGATATTCCCAATACCATGCTAATAGGACACTGAAGACATGCATAAGCAAGCCATCCTCGTTTATATGGTTCTTAGTATCTGAAATTCTCTAAGCCCTTAGGCTGAAATGAATGCATAAATTTTCAGCAAGAGGAACTATATTGAACACTAGCTCAGAACCATGAAAACAAACGATTCCCCAGCAACACCTATAAGGAGACCAATCTTTAAGATCTCCCATAATACATTACCCTATGATAACCCATAAAACACACAAATTTAGAATGAACTAAATTATGTTAATTTTTGCTCTTTTCCAATTAAGAATTTACGAGAAGTAACATAGTGCTTGTGCAGCTTATTAAGTTATAATCTTAATTTAACGACTACATACCTACAAAACTTTCTAAAAAATACCTAGCACACTATGTGAGGTTTACCCCATACAGATCGGGAGGTTTTCATAAAGCTTTAATATAAGGTTTCATAGAGCTGTACTGGGGCTTAGTTACTTTAAGGAGCATGATGTGAAGAGATATTCTTAAGGCTTAGAATAGTGAGAGGAGCTGTACATTTCTTCATGCATAAACCGAAAGCAAGCTACAGATCAAGCATATTTCAGATAGAGACATAACTAAACATAAGCGTAATATAAAATTAATGAGTACTTCATAATTTAGGTTTAGTTAATTTAAAAATCATTAACCAGCTCACTTCTCCTTAGCGTAAGTGATTAACAGTCAGCCAATTTAAGCATTTTTATAACTAAATAGTTAATTCTAATCAAGACTACCATTCATTAAGAGACAAGCGAAAATACGAGTTAAACAATCTCATAATGAGGTTGCAATCAAATCAATATGAAGAAGTTACATTGTAGAAAACTTAAAATACTATACTCATATTACATAAAATTCATATGCATCGACATTTACAGCTTAGAAACTTAAGAAAGGAGCTCGGTATGATAATAAGGCTTAACCTAAAGAAAGATAAAATTGCTATTGTACTACTTATATGGGTTAACTTTCTTCTTAGCTTCAGCTGCTGCTCCCTTAATTTTTAATAAGTCCTCCTCTATCCACTCCAACTTTCCGAGAAATGGTTGACGCATAGTTAAACCTATCTTTGTAGCACGAGGACCTGACTCACTTAATCCAACACTAATTATTCTTGCTCTTACTTTATCACCAACGGTTATTGATCGACCAGTATTTTTACCACGTAATACTTTTTGTTTATTATCAAATGAAAAATGATCATCAGCAATCTGTGATATATGAATTAATCCATCAAGGGGGCCTAACTTTACAAAAACTCCGAAATCAACAACTTCCACGACCTCAGTTTCCACAACTTCTTGTATGATTGGGCTAAAAGTTAAAACTTTAAACTTAACTTTATGGTATGTTGCCCCATCTCCTTGAATGATTTTACCTATTAACGAGACTTTAATATTTAAGATTGCGATTATAACTCCTAACTCTTTATCAACCTTTCCAATATATTTTTCATTTAAAATCATTTTTGCTGTCTGATTAAGATCTCCAAATACGTTGCTGGGAGGTATCCTTACAACGTCTGTAACTGTACATATATAGAACAATAATTCAACCCTCCATAAACTACTTAAATCGCATAATATAGGTTATTTATAAATTTTTCTTTAAATATGTAGGACGTGGCAGCTTAAATTCAAAACTCATCAAGAAGATAATGCCCAGCTAAGCACAACCACAATAATTCAGGGAAGACTTAAATACTTACTTGATAGTAAAGTTTTTAAACCCCTTATTATTATAATTTTCAACCAATGACGGAAGGAGGAAGAAAATGTCGAAACCTATACATGTTCGTTTTAATGTCCCAATGGAGCTGGCTGAAAAAACATATGAAGCTATTAAAAAGGTTAAGGAAATAGGAAAGGTTAAGCGAGGAACAAATGAAACAACAAAAGCTGTTGAAAGAGGTCTCGCAAAGCTTGTTGTTATAGCTGAAGATGTATCGCCTCCAGAAATAGTTGCTCATTTGCCTGTATTATGTGATGAGAAAAAAATACCGTATGTATATGTTCCAAGTAAAGCTAAATTAGGTGAAAGTGCAGGTATTGATGTAGCTGCTGCCTCTGTATGCATTGTTGATCCTGGAGAAGCTAAAGATATAATTGATGAAATAATCACAGAAGTTAGTAAATTAAGGAAGTGAGTTTGAGAAAAGTTAAAAAGGAACATCTATATAGGTGCATTTAATGAGTCAACATACAGTAAGTCAACGTGATGCAACTCCGGCAGAAATCTTGCAGATAATTGGTAGAACTGGTGTAACTGGGGAAGTTATTCAAGTAAGAGTACGTGTACTTGAAGGAACAGATAAAGGAAGAATACTAACAAGAAATGTCAAGGGACCTGTAAGAATTGGTGATATCTTAATGTTGAGAGAAACTCAAAGAGAAGCAAAAAAACTTATTCCACGTTAAGTGGTGTTTATGGTTAGATTATATAAATGCTCATTTTGCGGCCAAGAATTTTATCATGGTAAGGGCGTAATGTATATTAAGACTGACGGAACGGTACTTAAGTTTTGCTCATCTAAATGTAGAAAAAACACTATAAAGCTAAGAAGAGCTCCACATAAAGTTACTTGGGTTAAAAAGGCATAGGCCATGATAGAACGTGAACTCATAATCCTTAAACCTGATACTATTTGTAGAGGTTTAATTGGTGAGATAATTTCAAGAATTGAAAGAAAGGGACTTAAAATTATTGCTATGAAAATGCTAAAACTTACTATAGAGCAGGCTAAAAAGTTATACGAGGCTCATAAAAGTAAGGCATTTTATGACGAGTTAGTAAATTATATGTCTTCTGCTCCAGTTATAGCTATAATTGTTGAAGGAGATGATGCTATATCCGTTGTTAGAAATCTTATAGGTCTAACAGATGGAAAAAAAGCATCTCCTGGAAGTATTAGAGGAGATTTTTCAGTATCAAATAGTAAAAACCTAGTTCATGCTTCAGATTCTAAGGAAGCGTTTGAAAAAGAAGCTTGCATATTTTTCTCTAATGAGGAAATCATAGAGTATAAACTTCCATATGAAGATTTTTTAAACTAATTCCATAGCTAAGTTTACCTTAAAAATTTAAGGTTAGTATAAAACAGTTTTCTATGTAGGTTTAGTCTTTCTTATGAGTAGGGAGATTTAGTATTAATTCCTAGAAATAATAATCATGATGAATTATCTAAATTAGAATTATTCCATACTGAGCTGCTTAAGCTAAGCTCTCATAATATTTTATAATAAATTCTGTTTTATGACTTAGGCTTTTGCTGTTTAGTTTCGTCTCTAGTTTTCTTTTTGTTATTACCTTACTGGTTTATTGATAGTGGATATTGTTTATTTCATACTAGATTTTTCATTAACTCACCTCTCTCAGCCTAGGGGGAGAGAAGCTTAATAAACTCACCCTCTATCAGAAACCCATAAACTCCATAACAAAACTTGCAAAGGAAAACTTAATCTAGATAACCTCTAGATATTAATTTTCTTAAGCTTTGATGCTTTAAGACCTAAATATTTCAGGTGGTCCTCGTTTAAATTTAACCATTCACCTATTTGTTTACCTATAGACGGCTCCTCTTCAATGATTGTTTTTAAGTAAGGAAGCATTTCCGTTAATGCCTTTCTTCTTGATATTCTACATTTTTCTGATAATGCTGAAAGTATCTCATCTCTAATTCTTCTAGAATTTTTAGTTGAGCTTATAAGTAAAAGTTTTTGAGGAAATTGATATTTCACAAATTCTGGTTTCTTTTTAACACCTAGTATTACCCCTGCAGTCATGAACTCTAAAGTGTAAGGTAGCAAATCCCAGTTTTGTGTTTTATTCATTCTTCCAAAAAAAACATCAGCCTTAGATAGCATGTCATATGCTCTTACAAGATCATTAAAGTCTGAATATATCAATGGAAGATTTTCATGTATCCATAGCTTTAATGTTTCATAATCTATTAATGATTTTTCTATTGCAAGCCTAGCCTGAAGAGCTGTTTTAGACCAAAAAAGCTCTTTTAATACGTCAAAAACTCCATACTGTCTATTTCTTGTAGGTAACCATATTACATCTTCAAACCTTAAGTATCTTCTTCCCTCAGTAAAAATTTGTAAATCTATAATTGCTGATCTAAGATCACCATCAGCTTTTTCAGCAATAAGGGTTAAAGCCCGATCTTCAACAACTATTCCTTCCTTTCTACATATTTCCTTTAGGAATTTCACGATCGTTGGAGATCTTATCTTATTATACCTGATCAAAGTACATAGATCTCTTATGGGTCTTAATTTAGGATCCCAAGGATCATTTGCTGCAAGGACTATAGGGCAGCTTGACTTATTGATAATATCAATAATAGCAGAAATGCATCCCTTATCCTCAGCGGGCTCTATTCCATCAATTTCATCAAGAAAAATCAGTCTTTTAATACCACCAAAAAGTGTTGGTTGTGATGCTACAGTACCAACTATTCTCATTATCTGCTCTCTAGCTCTTACATCACTAGCATTAAGTTCAATAAGATCAAATCCAAATTCTTCAGCATATACTTGAACAGTTAATGATTTACCTACTCCAGGTGGACCATATAGAAGAGCTGCTTTTTTAACATTATCTTTAAGTCTTTTTGAAACCCAATCTACAAATTGATTAACAGCACTATTATTTCCTATTATTTCACTTATTGTTCTTGGACGATACTTTTGTAACCATAAACGCATTATTTAAACCTCAACGTTGGCTTTTACTTCCAAGTAATGCTATATTTGCAAGCAAATAGCTTAATTGTATTTCATCATCAACCCCCTCAATAACTCTATAGCTTACCTCTCCAATTACGTCAGCAATTTTAATTTTATCCTCTTCAGTTATTGGTAAGCTTGAAGTCTTCATAATTTCTTTATGAAGCTGTTTCAATACATCCATTCCTGATAGACCATAGTTTATTAGAAGCTCTCTAAGTTTATTTCTAGCCTCAATGAATTTACCACTCCAAGCAAGTTTGATCATTTCAAGAACCTCTTTTGGTTCAGCCCTACCAACAACTCTATACACAGATTTCTCATCAACAAAGCCTATTGCAGCTGCTGCTTGAAGAGTGTTGATAGCCTTTCTCATATCTCCCTCAGAAACCTCAATAATGGCGTTAAGACCATCTTCATTATAATTTATATTTTCACATTTACAAATATGCTTCAAATATCTAATTATATCTTCATGATTTAATGGCTGAAATCTAAATATGGCTGTTCTTGATTGTATAGGCTCAATTATCTTGCTTGAATAGTTACATATAAGTATGAATCTACATGTTTCAGAATATCTCTCCATGGTTCTTCTCAATGCTTGTTGCGCATCACTAGTCATGTTATCAGCTTCATCAAGCACAAGAATCTTAAATGAAACTTTACCTATTGATATTGTACGTGCAAAATTTTTAATATCCTCACGTACAACGTTTATTCCTCTTTCGTCACTCGCATTAAGCTCAAGAAAGTTTCCTGCAAGTTCCCCTTCAAATATCTCATTTGCAAGACATAGAGCTGCTGTAGTTTTACCAGTTCCAGGTGGACCTGCAAAGAGACAATGCGGCATTGCTTTAGCTTTAGCAAATTGCTTAAGTCTTTCAATAATTTCCTTTTGATTTACCATTTCATCAAGTTTTTTAGGACGATATTTCTCAGCCCAAAGAGCTTCGAGTGCCATACTAATTATATAGTACAACCTTAGACTTAAAAAGTTATTTTTAAATGTAAATCGGTATTATAGTTAATATAATATAATAGTTTAAAGCAAAGTTTAAGGGTAACTCTTCAATATAGAAACTGATAATTATGCGTATACTAATTACCGATCCAATAGATCCTGAAGGCATTAAGCTTCTTAGAAGTAAAGGATTAGATGTTGATGAGAAATACGCTATTCCGCAAGAAGAGCTTAGAAGCATAATTACAAATTACGATGCTATAATTATTAGAAGCAGAACAAAAATTACAAGAGAGATAATTGATGCTGCTAAACTTCTTAAAGTTATTGGTAGAGCAGGTGTGGGGCTTGATAACATTGATGTTAGCTATGCTATAAGTAAGGGTATTAAAGTAGTTTCAACTCCTGAAGCAACATCAACATCTGTTGCTGAACTCGTTTTTGCATATATTCTTTGCCATTACAGGAAACTTGTTAAAGCCAATTCTTCAATGAAAGATAGAAAATGGCTTAAACATGAACTTACGGGTAACGAATTAAGAGGAAAAACTCTTGGTATAATTGGACTAGGAAGAATAGGAATAGAAGTTGCTAGAAGAGCGAAAGCTTTTGAGGTGAAGTTACTGGTATATGATATACGAGATGTAAGCAAGGAATGCGGTGAAATAAACGCTTTACAAGTACCATTAGAGACTCTACTTGAAGAATCAGATATAATAACTATTCATGTACCATTGACAAAGGAAACCTATCACATGATAGGTGAGAGAGAGTTGTCAAAAATGAAGCGTACAGCAATAATTATTAATACATCAAGAGGAGAAGTTGTAGACGAAAAGGCGTTACTCAAGGCGTTAAATGAGGGATGGATTGCCGGTGCTGGGCTAGATGTATTTAAGCATGAACCACCAATTGAAGAATGGGAAATAGAGCTGATTTCTCATCCAAATGTTATAGCAACACCACATATAGGAGCATCCACTAAAGAAGCACAAAGAAGAGCTGGATATCTAATAGTTAACGCTGTTCTAAATGAGCTGATTAAAAGTAAATAAAACCTTAGATTTAAATATCAGTTTGGTGTAAAAGAGCAAAAGGGAAACTAAATGGGACTGTATAAGTATCTCTCAGAAATGTACAGAAAACCTGAAAAATACGGAATTAGTGAACTAATCAAGAGAAGACTAGTAGAATGGAGGAAAGAGCCTGGAATTGTTAGAATCAAAAACCCTACTAAGCTTCATACTGCAAGGAAATTTGGATATAAGGCTAAACAGGGTTTTATAGTTGTACGAGTAAGAATAAGAAAGGGAGGTCTTTCAAAATCTCGACCGAGTTCAGGCCGAAGACCCAAAAGAATGGGAGTATATGGATATAGTCCAAGCATAGGTGCAAGAAAAATAGCTGAGCAAAGGGCAAAGAGAAGGTATTCAAATCTTAATGTTTTAGGCTCATACTATGTTGCTGAGAATGGTAAGTACAAATGGTTTGAAGTTATAATGGCCGATCTAAATAATTCTGTGGTTAAAGCAGATAAATATGTATATAATGAGTATATCAGACCCAAGAATAAATAAATAGGTGTTTAAATGTCTCAAAAACTTCGCGTCAAATCCATTAAATTAGAAACTTTTGGGCATGAAACTGAAGATGAAGAAAAGGTTATCAAGGCATTATTAAACGTAGTTCCGGAAAAACTAAGAAACATTGTTAATCTAACAATGCTTATTGTTAAGGGGCATTTTAATAATAAAATAAAAGTTTTCAAAATTAAAGTTGAAAATCCGCTAGCAAATGAGGCATTAGACTATATAGTCAAGAGCCTAAGTAGAGATGATAAGGAATTTATCAGGAACACCATAGACATGAGGTTTAATAGAGGAGTACTGTATATGAGATTTAATAAACAAAAAGCATATCTTGGAAGCCTGGTGTTAACGGACTATTCAGACGACATCATTAAAACTGAAATAGTATTTAATCCAAGAGCAAAAGACAAAGAACTTATAGCACAATGGGCAAACAGGATGTTCAATACAAATAATAGAGTAAAACAGTGTAGTAATATGTAGCTCCCATAATTAACATCAATATAGAGTAGTTAATGATGTGGAAATAAAATGCGAAGGTATGTTGATTTATGTGTTTTTTTAACAGATGTAGAAAATCTAAATGAAATGCTAGTAATGGCTAAACATTTAGGATATCATACGATATCATTGACATTAACCAACAATAGTATAACTAATAGTGAGGTAATTAATGAAGTTAAAAAAACAGCTATAAGAAATAAGCTAAATATTGTATTTAGATATGAAATTAATACGAGCGACCCTAGAAAACTTAGAGAAAAGGTTAGAAAAATCTGGAGGAAGTATGAAATTATAAGTGCTTATTGTATAGATAAAAAAATTGCAAGAATTGCTGGAAGAGATAGTAGAATCAACATACTAACATTCCCATTAGATGCCACTATTAAGGATATATTTAATGATGCGCAATGCTCTCTTATGAAGGCTAAAAATCAATATCTTGAAATTAGATATGCTGAAATAGCTAGGAATATTAATTTAGAGAGAGCATACGCTAATTTATTAAGATGGATAAGAATAGCTTGTGAAAATAAAATTCCAATTATAGCATCAAGTGGGGCTAATAGACCGCAAATTTTAAGACCGCCCTTTGAAATAGCCTCTATACTTACTAGCTCTGGATTAGATATTAAAAGTGCTAGAGACTCCATTTCAACAATTCCAATGAAACTTATCGAGCAGGGTATATTAAAAACAAGGGGAAAGCTAATCAATAAATATGTTAAAATTATCAGAAGTCCATTATGCATAGGATAAGGAGAAGATACATATTGTTCGATATACATTATCTTTCCAAACCTCTGGATGGCAGAAAAATTTTTACAAAGATTTGTGAAATTTTTAAAACACTCTTTGGCATAATAGTATATAGCTCTACAAATATTAAATTAATAGAGTATGATCAGAATTTACATATAGGCATAATTAGAGTTAGCCATAACCATGTTGAAAATTTAAGGGCAGCTCTAGCTTTAATAAAGCAAATAGAAGGTGAGGAAATAATATTTCATATACACAAAGTTTCTGGGACTTTAAGGAGTTTAAAAAGTAAAAATACTATGCAATATAACTCTATAAACTAAAACTATTATCTTCTCTACATTTAAGCTTATATAATATGAGATTGCGTCTCTCCACTTATGATAAACATTACCTCCAACCAATTATAATAGAGTATAAATAGTTTGTAGAAACAAATTTCAGTTCTTGATAGAATTGAATTTTAATTTATTTATTACTAATGTAGACAAGATTCTGGAATCTATAGAAAAGTTTAACTAGCTCAATTTTGATTAATCTCAGCAATGATTAAGCCGTTCCAGTCTGATTGAGTAAATGACGACCCCGCGACGAAATGAGCTGCTTTATAATCAAAGCAGTCATAGAATTTATAGCCAGCTAACGGGGAGTACTATTTGATCATAGAGCTAAAAGTTAATTTACATATCTCTATGGAATTCTAAATATGAAAATATGTGGTTAATGGTTTAAGTTCACAGAACAATTTACATAGTATCTCCTGTTTTTCTCTTCGATACAAATAGTTTTGCTCATATACATTCCTATTATAGCATTTTTCAATGGGTTCTATCTATTCTAGCTATAGAGTTGTCGAGGGTGTTTGTAGATAGTGAGATTTATTCATAATTCATCTATGGTTAGGAGTTGAAGCCATCTCTAAAACCTAACAAGGAAGGAAATGATTTGTAGATGAATAAACTAA
>CALHIW010000044.1 GCA_938030905.1 Candidatus Methanomethylicia archaeon
TCCCCAATTGTATTACTATTAATGATTTCTACTGAGTATCTTGCTATATTGGTTGCACAATCTCCAATAGACTCTATGTAGCTTGCCGCAAGTCTATAGTCAATAATATCTAGAGGTGTAAGGTTAAATTTAGAGATGATGTTATAGTTTTGAAGAGCACTTCTTAAAACTCTAACAAGTAGGAAGTAGAATCTATTAATTTCCTCATCTCTTCGTGATGCTAGAAGAGCTGTATTGATGTCTCTCTTAACTAGTGATGCTATGGTGTCTCTTAGAATTCCTTCAGCAATAATTCCCCCCCTAGTAATAAGTTTTGATGGATGTATTGATTCAACATCAAGTATGCTTTGAATGGTAACTTCATTAAGTCCCTCTTCAACAACTTCAAGACCTATAAGAAACCTAACAGTATCCTTGATTATTTTAACTTCATCCTCAGTTAATTCCTTGCTTGAAATTATTTTTATCGTTTTATATCCAAGTAAATATTTACTAATAATATCACGTGAAATTGTTGAGGTAAGGTGGATGGTAGCTATATTCTCCTTTTTAGCTTCGTTAGTTGGCTCAATAATTAGAGAGCCGTCTCTACCTATGCTAAGGTTAATGGTATTACCCTTATCAAGATTAAATTGTTCAATCCATTTTTTAGGTAGACTTATGAAATAACTACTTCTACCAATTTTTTGTATTTTACGATTAAACATAATCTCAATTTAACTTTAAAAACATATATTTAAATTTTCTAGATGCTTATAGATTGATAAATTTGTTTAAACTAGTTTAAACAAACTATAGATAAAATTAAAATTTACTTTAGTTTTTTGAATTTGTGTTCCACCCATCAAAAGATATAATTGGCTCTAAAAGCAATCTACTTAAAGGTAAGCGAATTGTTCTATGTGTTTGTGGTAGTGTCTCTGCTATTAGAGCTCCTGATATTGCTCGTGAACTTATGAGGCATGGTGCTGAAGTTTATCCTGTAATGAGTAAAGCCGCCTCTAAAATTATTCATCCATATCTTCTAGAATGGGCTACTGGTAATCAAACCATTGTTAAGCTTACTGGTCGCATAGAGCATGTTGAGCTTTGTGGTTTAACTGAAAATAGGGTAGATCTTGTTCTTGTATGTCCAGCTACTGCTAATACTATTAGTAAGGCTGCTTATGGTATTGATGATACACCTGTAACTACATTCATATCAACAGCTTTAGGATCCAATATTCCAGTAGTATTTGTTCCTGCAATGCATGAGTCACTCTACAGAAATCCCTTTGTCGCTGAGAGCATTGATAGGCTTAGAAACAATGGGATTATATTTATTGGGCCTAAAGTTTATGAGGGTAAAGCTAAAATTGTTGATGTTGAAGATGTCGTTGAGGCAGTAATTAATTTCTTTACTCCTAAAATTCTTATCAATAAAAGAGTTATTGTTACCGCAGGTCCTACTAGAGAGTATCTCGACAATGTTAAATATCTTTCAACTCCAAGTAGTGGTAAAATGGGAGTTGAAATAGCTAAGGAATGTGCTGCTTCAGGCGCCTCTGTAACATTAGTATGTGGTCCTATAAATTTACATGTACCTACAAGTATTACTGTTATAAGTGTTAATTCATGCATTGAAATGTTTAAAACTGTGGAAAATAGTCTTAGAAATAGTAGTTATGATTATGCCTTTCTTGCAGCTGCACCAGTAGATTTTACATTTTATAAGAAGTATCTAGGAAAAATACCTAGTGAACTTGAGGAAATTACAGTAAAGCTTATCCAGAACCCTAAGATATCCGCAGAAATTAAGAAAATATCTCCTAAAACAATAACTGTTGGCTTTAAAGCTGAGTATGGTGTTCCACTTGATGAATTGATTAATAGAGCTTATAAGAGACTTACTGAAAACAATTTAGATCTTATAGTTGCAAATGATGTTTCAAGATCAGATATTGCTTTTGGATCTGATTATAACGAGGTCTACATTATTGATAGATCTAGAAATGTGATACATATACCTAAATCAAGTAAGAGAGAAGTTGCAAGGAAGATTATCGAGGTGGCTGTAGGTGTTAAGTGTTAGTGGATCTGTATATGTGCCAGTTCATGTAACTGGATTTTTTAAACCCTACATTACCGATAACCCATTGACAACAGGATCTATTGGAGTAGGGCTTGTTCTTGAACCTGGATTAAAATGTACAGTATCAACCACTAAATCTAATTCTCTGAATACATACTTTAACGGTTCTAGGATCTCAATAAAGCCTGTTAATGTATTATTGAACATGCTCAAACTAAATAATTTAAGAGTGGATTTTGAATCTTATGCACCGATAGGATTTGGATATGGAGTTAGTGGAGCAGCAACTCTTGCTTTAGCACTTGCTATTCTTAGTAGTAAGCATGAATATTATAGAGCAGCTCAGCTAGCTCATGTAGCTGAGGTTCTATGTTTAACTGGACTTGGAGATGTATCTGCAATATTTAAGGGCTTCATGTTGGCTATCAGAGTCAAACCTGGAGCTCCAGGTATTGGTGAGGTTAAGTCTTTAAATGTTAGCAACCATATCAAAATACTAGCTGTAGATTTAAGGCCTAGACATACTAGAGATATGATTACTAAATTAGCAGATAAAATCAATGTCTATGGCTTAAAAACATATAGATGTTTCATGGAGAATCCATCTCTAGAATCCTTCTTTGAACTCTCAAAAATTTTTGCTGAAAATGTTGGTTTCATCACGCATGATATTAATGAGGCTTTAAGAAGAGTAGCTAACATGATAATTGGATATACCGTTAAAAAGGGAGTTTTACTTATAGCTGTTGATGATGATATTGTTTACGATGCTTACCTTAAGGTTAAGGAGGAATTTCAAAAGGTAAGAATATTTAGTTTAGGCAAGGGTTTAAAGATTTTAGGAGAGATGAAAAGTGAGATAATTAAAGATAAATATCTAGTATTAGGTAGTAACAATGAATATACCTGCTAACCATCCTAGACGTCAATCCCTATTAATTAGGGAGAAAATAGTAGATGGGTTTAGGAATGGTATTGTCGTAGCTCAAGGATTAATAGCTCATGGTAGAGGGGAGGCTTTCGACTACATTATTGGTGAAGTAACTCCTCCACCAACATATGAAGCTATTACAGCAGCTGCAGCAGCACTTATTATTGCAAGAAAACCAGTAATATCCGTAAATGGTAATACAGTAGTACTTGCAGGTAAGGAAATAGTAAAGCTTTCAAGTATTGTAGAGGCAAAGATTGAGGTAAACCTATTTCATAGAATACCTGATAGAGAAGTTAAGATTAGGGATTACTTAATGAAGTGTGGTGCAAATAATGTTCTTGGTGTTGGTGATGATGCTTCAGCTGCAATACCTGAACTTATGAGTGAACGTAGACGTGTAAGTCCTCATGGGATTCTAGCCGCCGATGTTGTTCTGGTACCGCTTGAAGATGGTGATAGAACTGAGGCATTAATTAAAATGGGTAAGATTGTTATAGCTATAGATTTAAATCCATTTTCAAGAACATCTAGAAATGCGACAATAACTATAGTAGATAATGTTGTAAGAGCAATACCTATCCTAATAGATACAGTATTGAAGTTAAAACATAGGACACGTGGAGATCTTGAAGATATTATTAAAAAATATAATAATAAGGAGGTTCTAGGTAAAGTCGTAGAGTATATTTACTCTAGGCTTAGGGAAGAGTCAAAACTGAATCTATTCTTCGAAAAGAGCCCCAATAAGTAATGGCAGTATTACTGTTGCATCTCCTTCTATAGTTATGTGTTTAGCTTCCCTACTTATCTTACCCCATGAGATAGCCTCTTCAGTTCTTGCACCACTAAGACTTCCATTCCATTCAACAGCTGTCGTTATATAAACAGCATAGTCTAGTCCATTCTTAAATTGGTTCCACCATATAGTATGGTGTTTCGATATCCCCCCTCCAATTATCAATGCCCCAGTCTTTTTTGCTGTGAAAACAATATCTGCTAGTTCCTGCTCGTCTTTAAGTATGTTAATTATCACTTTTTTAATTCTTTGGGAATACATCCATAGTTGAAATCCAAATACTCCATCAGTAATTCCAGGAATATATGTTAAAATCCTATTTTTATAGCACCAATATATAATGGACTCCTCCCTTTTCTCCTCCTCTTTAAGGATTTCACCAATTTTCCAAATAAGTTCCCTGGTTGAAAGTGGATTGGTGAAATCTATTTTACTAAATATTTCCTGGAGCTTTTCCTCAAGGATAACCCCATAGTTTTCATTAGCTATGTAAATGTTGCCAAGTCTATTTATTTCTAGGCTATGAAGTATTGAATCATCAACTTTAAGTAATCCATGATGATATGGCCTCCAAAGCCTAGCCAAGTCATGATCTAGTGTACCGCATGTAGTGATAACAACATCAAAGGTCTTTCTCTTTAACAGTTCTCTAATTACTCCTCTACATCCAGTAGCGATGATGCATGCCGGAAAGGATAAAAATTTTATACAATCTCTATCATTAATCATTTCCTTAATAATATTAAACCCAATACCAACTTTCTTAGCTACAAATCCCCCGCTCTGCTCCATAGCAACAATAAGGCTTCTTAGACCTTTAACTCTACTTAAGTCAATATCTCTAACAACATTTTTGAGTATTTGTTCTCTATTCATGTAATATTAGCTATTAACCCACTTTTATGCTTTGCCTCTTAATAGCTTTAAACAAGGCTTATAGGTTTTATATGAATTCAAATCAAAGATACAATGTATAGCTTTAAATCTAAGTGGTGGAGTAGCATGAAGGATATAATAGACCTTTCAACGCTAAACATCATGTACGAAGGATATGTATGGTAATACATGTAGAAACATTTCTACAATGAACCATGAATTAGTAAAGTAATTAGACTAACATTCTTGATGGCTCTATAATAAGTTAGTACTAAGACTTTTTTAAAATATCTAAGTCTCTTAATGGTTTATATGAGTTCCATAAGCTTAGTGAGTATAGGCAAGATTTATTAAGCTTCTACTTTCCTAATAAGAAAGCATACAGCGATAATTATGTCAATAATTAATGAAATCCTATATTCTACTGCTGGCTATAAGTAGTAGGTGAATACCTTAATATACTCCTACGTAACTATGAGAGAATGCTAGAAGACTTATGAAGCTAATGTATGGAATGGTGGTTGACATTTTAACCTCTAAAGTATAGATGATCTAGCTATGATAGTTATAGAGGCTAAAAAAGCGAAATGATGGCAATGACGGATTCAATGTAAGAATACTATAAAGGCTCACAAATCTTTAATGAAAATCGCCACCAATAACATTAGCAAAAGCAGTTAATATCCCTGATTTAAATCTTGATGAGCTTTAGAGTAAGTCTAGGAAAGCATAGAAGTGCATTGGGGCTCAGCGTATAATACTGATGTAAAGGTATAGATTGAGTGGTAATAAAATATAGCAACATATTTGTAAATTAAAAAATCGAAAACATACCATATGATGTAAAAATATGGAAAACAAGATTAGTTATAAATAGATTTAACTTATAACCAAACATTAAAGAATAATAATAAGATATGAGAGACTAGCAGTAATGTTTAAAGCAATGCAAATTTACATGTATAATAATACACATAGGATACGAATGTTGAAAGGATTAAATAATATTGAACCTCAAATTCCTAAGTTACGGTTTTAGCTAGAATTTCCATGTGTAAATAGTGTTTGGATTCAGTAAACTTATATTTTAAAAACGATTTTCTCATAGCCTCCTACTGTTTCTCCCCTTCTAGCATTTATGACTACAATATTTCTATATGTATTAACATATCCCTTCAGTAGTGTTTCCAGTACTCTGGACCCTAATGGAAAAATCCATGTGGTTTCAAAATCATACAACGTTTCTTCCTCATCGCTTAAATTTTCAAAAATGTTAATTCCCCTATTTAGCTTTCCTTTAAACTTAATGGTAAATGCTATTGACGGGCTGTCTTTAAATCCTCTATGTATTAATTGAGTATTAATAACTCTAGGTTTAGTTACTCTATTATTTATCTTAACTATTTCCTCATTAAGAAATTCTTGCATATTTAGTGTAATGTTTAATAAATCATTTTTTAATGCTCTAGGCTTATGAAGGAGATTAGCATAATATCCTTCAGGATCATAGTAATCATATATGAGTATTTGACTAAATTCACCATTTCTTGAAACTATAAAGTAACATGTAGCATGAACAGGTTGAATACTGTTTTCCAAGATTTCATCCTTATTTGGGGCATCCATATTTTAAATTTCTTTTTTCTTTAATATATTAGGTTAATCCCCTTGAAGCCCTCATTTACTTGACAACTTTATGCGTTGGTTAAGGACTATAAAATGCTTGCTCCAACAGGAATTGGTGTACTGTATGCTAAAAGAGAAATACTGGAGGGGATGAATCCATTTATGGGTGGTGGGGGATGATTAGTGATGTAGATCTATATGAGTCTAAGTGGGCTAAACCACCATGGAAATTCGAAGCAGGAACACCAAGCATAGCAGATGGAGTAGCACTAAACACAGCAATACAATACCTAGAAAAGCTAGGAATGGAAAACATACAAAAACATGAGGAGGAACTAACAAAATACACACTAAACAAACTAAAAACAATAAACAACATCAAAACATACGGCCCAAAAACAACCCAAAACAGAAGCGGAATAATATCATTCAACATAAAAAACATAAACCACCACGACCTAGCAAACTACCTAAACGAAAACCACAACATACACATAAGATCAGGACACCACTGCGCACAACCACTAATGAAAAAACTAGGAGTAAAAGGAACAGCAAGAATAAGCCTATACATATACAACATAAAAGAAGACATAGACACACTACACGAAGCAATCCTAAACCTAACAAAGTAGACAATATGAAGAAAAAAACAAAAATAGACAACCTAATAATAGAAACACTAAGAGAAGCCAAAAAACCCCTAACAACAACAGAAATAATAGATACACTACTAACCAAAAAGGAAATATGCATAGACGAAATACCACTCTACCTAAACATACTAGAGAAAAAAGGCCTAATAACAAAAAAACTCAACACAAAAACAAAAACCTACCTATGGAGC
>CALHIW010000045.1 GCA_938030905.1 Candidatus Methanomethylicia archaeon
TATACTTTTAATAGATCTACCTTCATTCTACACCCATACTCAACATGTATTGTCTCAGTTCTCCTCTCACCAGCTATATGCTCAATAGGTCTAATCCTATATGTTCCCTCAGTCCCTCCAGTCTTCATGTATACTGCCTTAACTGAGGAGTTAACAGCCATCACCCCCTCACCTATAATACTCCTATAGCTATACAGCTGATCAGGAACCTCTATGATTGCAATATCACCTACTATACTGAACGATCTTGGTAGAATTGCAAGCATCCATGGCTCAAGCCTGCTAGATAATGCTTCAATAAGACTACGTGGCCTTCTTAATCTAGATTCAAACTCAAAACTTGTAATGCATGCATTAGGCTCAATCTTAAGGATTTCCTCATTCTCCTCAGCTTTAAGCTCCCTAGTAATCGGAAATAGAACTTCATCACCAATTCTAGCTACTTTAAATTCTTCATCTAATACCCTCATTAACCTTAATAGTTTCCGAACCTCCTCAGCTTTAACCCTAGAAACTTTAACCCCAAGCTTCATATATGCATCTACCCTATAATTGCAATCTAATACTAATATTACTAAATCAATTTTGAATCTTTCCGTAGCATATAAACTTATGTAGTCATCTACTTCCTCCATATTTGTTAATGTATTAAACTTTAGAGTTGGCTTCAGAAGTTAATCTATTCACTATGATGTGTAATAGGTTTAGAGATTATGTTTCAGACATGTTGAAGAAGAGGCTTCATTAACATTAATATATAGTTATGGCCTGTATAATGCTGCATCTCGTAATCTCTAATGGTCTTAAGCATTGATATTAGCTCTCAATTTATATTGATCTATAAGTTCCCTAATTCCACTGTTAAGATCTATTTCCGGCTTAAATCCAAGTAGTTTTTCAGATTTCTCTATTGATGCATAGCTATGCATTATATCCCCGGTTTTCGGCTTACTATGAATTATACTTACTGTCTTGTTAAGCTTCCTCTCAGCTATCTCCTTTATTCTTAATGCAAGATCAATTATTCTTGTAGGTTTTCCTGAGGCTATGTTTATAGTTTCACCGTTAAGATCTAGATTCAACGTCTTAACTATTGCCTTAGCAACATCTTTTACATGTATGAAGTCTCTTGTCTGCTCTCCACTTCCATATATTGTTAAGACACTATTCAAATATAGATCCTCAATAAATCTACTTATTACTCCAGCGTATGGATTTCCCCATTGTCTAGGACCATATACGTTAAACAGCCTCAATATTAATGTTTTAAAGCCATAAATCCCCCCAAACATCTTAACATAGTATTCTGCACAGAGTTTACTTACACCATATGGTGATATTGGTCTTGGTAAACTATTCTCTCCTAAAGGAAGCTCTACCGGTTCTCCATATATGGCTGCTGATGATACGTATATGAATAATCCACCACTACCCCTATATCCATTAAGTAGGTTTAAGGTTCCATTAACATTTACATCATGGTATAGTGTTGGATTCTCTACGGATTCCTCAACTGATATTAATGATGCTAGGTGAATTATAGCTTCAGCACTTCTTAGAATACTATGAATATTTTGGCTTCGAACATCTTCAACTAAAACCTTAAGGTTTCTCTTACCAATACTTCCCTCTATATTCTTCAAACTACCCCTTGATAGATTATCAATAACAGTAACTTTATACCCACTATCTAGGAGGAGATCTACAATATGACTACCAATAAATCCAACACCACCAGTAACCACTATATTATCCATATAGCTACTATACCTAACGTTAAATATAGCTAACTACCTAATTCTAAACCTATAAGCAGGGTACATCAGTAGTAACTATCTTGCTAAAATATATGCATATCTAGCAAGAGCGATTTTACAAATTTAGTTTTAAGAAATCATCTACAACAACGGAATTCTTACTCATCAATAAAGTGTATGATTAATCTTCCATATTTGTTTTTCATGCTCGAGAAAACTTTGACTGAGAAGATTTTGAATGAATTAGGAAAGGAGTTAGCAGCAAGAATAGGATGGACTAAGGAGGAGCTTGAACGCTATAGTTGGCAGTTAAACACAGTTAAGAGCATTAGGGGGAGCTGAGGAAATTATTTTCTCTAAAAGAAAGAAGATAGGATGAAGCAAATCGATAGGGCAATAGACTGGCTGAAGGGATATCTAAACCTCTTTGTAATGAGTGAATTGTTACAGCTAACAGTAGGTTTAATCCAGCATGCTCCAACAACGTTTTAATCAGAAATCTCCTCATATCAATCTAATACATCTACTAACTCCAATCCATGCAATTAGAGCTAAAATTGAAAGCATAGTTCTTATCTTAAGCAATCTCATTACCTTGCCCTCCTCTAAGGATTGAGTAGCATATTCTACGCATGGCTTAACCCAAGTCCCACATGAAACTTTGTATTGAAAATTAAATTGTTCGTAGAGAAAAGTAGTGAATGGGAAAGAGAGAAGTGCAAATACAATCGAGAATGAGAATAACTTAAGCTTCCAATGTTTAACTTTTCTTTCTAACACTGAGGAAAGTAGATTTGACTCTATATTCTGAGACTTCATGAAAAACTATGCTATTTCTCTGATGAGACCACTCTTCCTCTCGATGATATTTAGAATTTAATTTCTCAACATTAACGGAATCCTACAAATCGATAACCTTGATTTCTTTTGCTTAATTCTTTTCTTTGAGTGAAATCGCTTCTCAGAATAATTTCTTTAATACGCTGTAAGTTGTTTGTAAATTGAGCAATCGATGTACGCAATTATAATTTTCCTGTTAATGTTATGAATTATGTGTTTGACTAGAGTTGTCTTATCTGAACCGCAAGGTCACAGATAAAAGTATTTATGAAATTTTTGAGGTTATTTATTAGCCCCACTTTCTCTCTACCTCTCTGTAAGAGTTTTTCTGGTAGGTAGGATTGGCTGAGAACTTCTGAATTAACGATTATTTTCTGATTCACAGAATAGAATTTCTACCGTGAAGAAAATATGTTACAAGTATGTGGATTGCCGATAATTCCTATAGATTTTAGTTAAAAACACAAACCAGTTATTAGGACTCATATAAGCGAAAAGTAGAAATATCTGTTTTAACTATCTTATTTATGGTTATTGAAATTGATGAGTTGACTCGTAGACGTACCTCCGAAATATTTAAGACTTTGAAGTCCCCTGTTAAAATCTACCTATTCACAACAACTATGCATTGCCTACACTGTAATGAGGTTGAGGAGATTGTTGACATTATTAGTAGTTTATCCCCTCTTATATCTGTTGAGAAGTGTACATGTAATGCAGATCATCCTCAAGCACGTAAATTTAGGATTGATAAGCATCCAGCTATAGTTATACATGGTGAGAGGGAGTTTAATATTAGGTATTTCGGCCTACCCGTAGGCTATGAGTTTGGAGTCGTTATTGATAGTATTGTTGCAGCATCTACAGGTATTGTTAAGCTTCCCTCACGCATAATTGATCTAGTTAAAAGCATAAATACACCTATACATATTCAGGTATTTGTAACTCCGACCTGCCCATACTGTCCATCTATAGCTAAAACAGCTCATAGCTTTGCAGTATTAAACCAGAATATAACAGCTGATGTTATTGAGGTAACTGAATTTCCAGAGTTATCTAAACGTTACGGTATATATGCTGTTCCTAAAACAGTTATAAATGATACTGTGGAGTTTGAAGGTGCAGTTTCAACTGATGCGTTTCTAAGACATGTTATGAGAGCTATTGATCTTAGTAGGAGGGTTGGTTAATGTCTATATTTCTATCTGAGAAGCCTCTCTACGATGTTATAGTTATTGGGGCTGGACCTGCTGGATTAACAGCTGGAATGTATTGTGCAAGTATGGGTTTTAAAACCCTAGTTATTGAGGGCTCACAACCATCAAGACTACAGCTAGCAGAACAAATACATAACTATCCAGGCTTCCCAGATGGGGTTTCAGGCTTTGAGCTTTTAAACAGGATGAGGATCCAGACATTAAAGGCCGGGGCTGAATTTAGAAGGGAGGATGTAGTGGCTGTTGATCTTCTCAGCCCAGTAAAAACAGTAATAACTAGAAGTGAAAGTATAACAGCATTTACAGTTATAATAGCTATTGGTCTAGGTAAACGTAAGCTAAATATTGAAGGTGAAGATAGATTTCTAGGATTAGGCATATCATACTGTGCTTTATGTGATGGCCCACTATATAAGGATAAAACTATAGCTCTAGTTAGTGATGAGTTCCCTGGGGATTTACTAAGTCTCAGTAGGCTTGCCTCCAAAATATACTTCATACCATTAAACCCACTGGAGAGTATAAGTGGTCTACCAGGTAATGTTGAAGTCCTCAACGTAAAGATTAAAGCTATTACTGGAGTTAATAGAGTTGAAGGATTAAGAATTACTAGAAACGGTATTGAGGAAACACTTCAAGTTGATGGTGTATTCATATCAACTCGAAACATTCCATTTACAAGTATTATTGCGAAGAGCGGTGTTGAAATTGATGAAAGAGGCTGTATTAAAGTTGGTAAGGACATGGCTACAAACATTGAGGGAGTATATGCAGCCGGAGACTGCACATGTGGAGGTATGCAGGTAGCAGTAGCTGTAGGGCAGGGAGCTGTAGCAGCAATAAACGCTATGGCCTACATTCACCAACAGCGGAAAGAGTTAAAATCAATAATAGTGTAGGCTTAATATCCACATATAGTAATCGAAACTTTCAATGCATACCTAATCCCCCAACTTAAATTCAGCAATCCAACAATACACTTAACCTTCAGAATAGTTTGAAGTTAGCTTAAAATAGCCTCCTCCTAACGAAGTTAACTCCCATATTTTACTTCCTTATCATTCACCCTATTTTATTAGGGCTCCAATATTCAAAGTTCCTATCAAATCCTTAAATATCATAGAACAATATTTAGAGTGGATTCCCTAGTTTTCCAGATAAATCTGGATAGTATTAGGAATTATCCTCAGCAAACCCCAAATTTACTTAAAGTTAATGGAGTATTCCGGGATAACTAGAGCTTAGATATAGAGGTATTGTGGTTATGGCTTAGGTTTGCAAGATGCCCAGAATGATACTGTCAAGTTATTGGGTTGGTTTGTTGTTGTAGTTATGGTTTGTGCAATAATTATTGGTACATGAGAAGAAAAATTGTAAAGTAAATAGCAACAAAACTTACAAAAATGGGTAAAACAATTTTTCTCTTTTAATGGTTTTGTTATCTTATGATTCCTTATTTTTTCTTTTGCTAATGCTAAAAATGCAAAACTCCAAGTTGGAATTAAAATTGGTGTTTGTTGTGATAATGGTTTAAAAAATTAGAGGAAATTAAAAATGTAAAGTAAATAAAAAGCAACCGGTAAAATAAAATATTTATTTTAATTTTAAACTCTTTTTAACCTTTTCCCATTAATTATTATTTTGATAGCAATCAGTATAAATATGTTTTTTACTCTTAATATATGAGTAGCTTATTTGCAATGGAAGTATACCAACACATGTATGGTGTAGAAACAGTTTTCCTTTTAAATAGCTCGAGCCATTTCTCTTTTATCCCATCTCTATGCGGAATACCATTTACTATTTCAATATAAAATGGAGTCAAAAATCTTCTTTTATCACTCAATATACTATCCCAAATTTTTCTTGACAAAGAAATCATTATAGTGCCGTGCAAAATCCTTCTCCCAGGAATACTTTCAACAATCACATAAACCGATTCGCCGACAGATTCTACTGCTGTTTGTGATATAGATTTCCCGTTCTGCAAAAGAACTAAAAATACATGAACAATAATCAGTTAAGATATATCTATCAAAGAAAACTGCA
>CALHIW010000046.1 GCA_938030905.1 Candidatus Methanomethylicia archaeon
TGATAAATATTTCCTAAAAGATGTACTTATACAACTAAGCTTTTAGTCTATTTTTATGTTGTAGGCTTTATATTTTTTTGGAAGTCTGACTTCAAGTATTCCATCTTTGAATCTTGCTCTTGCCGTCTCAGGATCTACTGATGATGGAAGTCTAACTGCCTTATGATATGATTGAAATTCAGTTTCATGATATATAGCTTTTAACTTATCAAATTTAATTTTCCTATACATTAATGCTTCAATAGTCAACATGTTTTCTGTAGCGTGCAGTTTTACATCTTCCTTTCTAACACATGGAAGATCAAATGTAACTATAACTTCACTAGGAGTTTCTCTAATTTCTGTTAGTGGTTCTAAACATCTTCTTTCAAAATCTGACATAGGCTTTTCAAACTGTTCTTCAAATTCATTGAATAATTCTTCAAATTTTGAGCGTAGTTCATCAATGTATTCAAATATTGATCTCCGACGCCGCTCCATTTAAGTCACCTATCTATACATTAACGGTACTTCATACTCAGTAGTCTTTTGCATTTGTCTCATTATGTTTTGAGTCCTCCTCATAAGCTCTCTGGTTTTAATTCTAATTTCTTCAGCTTCTTGAATTAGTGGATCAACATTAATTTGTAAACCTAATGCTTTACTGAATATTTTAAGTACAGCTGCTGCTGCACCAGGATCTGGGTACTGTTGAAAGCATTGAGCTAGCAATATCAGGTTGGAAAGAGATTTCAATAAGCCCTCTTTAAGTATTAAGGCATATGGCCCTACTATAAATCCCTCATCTAAAGGTTCAAGATTTAGCCTAGCAGCTATATCTCTTGCTACATTGTTAGATGACACTACAAATACTTTCGGCTCATCAATTTCAAGCCTATTAGGTGTAGCTATTCCTGCAAGAGATACTATAAGGCTAGCATCTTTTCCTTTTGCCCATTCAATAATAGACCTTGCTATAGGTCTGATAAGTTCAATAGGTATTGGAATCTCAGATAATATGGCTATTAGTTTATCTTTAGCATAAAGCCTTAGAGGATTTTTTACTTCGCCCTTATGTAAAACTATGACAGGAGGAAGGCTATCTGAATCAATGTAACCCACTTCATCCATATCTAAGTGTTGAATAATGTGAGCAGTTGATAAAGCACCAACAAGACCAACATCCGGAAATCCACATACAATAACAGGACTGTTTATACTAATCTTCTTTAATTCAACAATTTGAACATCAGTCATGACAGTCCTAATAAAAATATACAAACTAGTATAAATAGATTATCACAGACTTTAAGATCATGTTTAGTTAAGAATATTACCTCTTTAATAAGGTTTTGAATCTAATTCATTTCATTCCTTCCTATAGTAGGCTTGCATAGGTTAGAAATACAAACCTTACTACAGCCACTCTTCATACATTAACTCTAAACTTACCACATTAAAGATCATCAATGTAAACTACTCATCCTAGACAATTTATAAGTTTCTGTTAGGTATTTTAATTTATTGCTGTTCCTGAATTACAGTTGTTGCTTCTACTTGTAAGACTTATTGAATATTTCAATGTGTAGTAAGTACCCATTATAAGTCTTTGGAGAAACTTCCACAGAGTATCATTAATTTAATAAGTTAAGTATTTGGGAGTGAGTAGTAGGATTATGCTTATAGTTGATGATATGGGTGTTAGAGAGAGGCTAAATACCCATTTCCACACGATGATCATAATGAACATAAATACAGAAATAACTGGTATTTACACCATCAGTATACTGCAGAATATACATAGAAGAAGACTAATCCAACATAGTATGGAAGTAAATAGATATTATTAGCCAAGCTAGACATTAAGTTTTGGCTACGTAGTATTTGGTTTCTGGATTTAATTAGGAAGCCATGTAATGTAGTGAAGAGTATGAATAAGAACTAAATAATGAGTAAGAATAGTAGAATAGCAGTATGGGGTAGGAGAACTTAAGCTGTTAAAATAGTTAGGATGGCTAAGAATAAATCTAAATGTATAGATAGTAAGAAAACGTTACATGAGTGGATGTCTTTTGCTCCTAGCTACTAACAAGCTTAGTATGAATCTTGTAGGCAGTAGGACATTACAGTTATAATGGAGTGTAAAAGACATCATGACAAGCAGCATCTTGACTTAAGTTAAGCCAGATCATCAGGATGCTTACATACCGCTACTATCAACGCTAGCCCCAACCTAGGCTTAAGTAACTACATCACTGCTAAACTTCGTGAGAAAGAGGGACTTAACATCTACCTAAACCTAACATTCCCAACAATAATATCTTAGGGAGATAGGACATGCTAAAGAAACGATACAATCTCTACTCAATGAATATGTGAGTAAGTTTTATTCTCTAATTTTATGAGTATATTCTCCTCTAAACATAAAGCTAAAGGAGAGTCTTCATGAATTTTAAGACTTGGAAGCTATCATCTAGCATAAAGGTCTACCTTAAGGTCTTCTTCAGCAAGCTGTTGATGGAGAACTAAACAGCACCATTTACGGATCTAAAGTAGAGAATTTAAAACTACTAATGGTAAACTCTATCTAACCTCTAGACTTAAAATACAGCTTCACACATCATAACATATAATTAGCTTTATTAAAGACTACGGACTCTTTGTAAGTGGTAAAAATGATTTTATTATTGCTCTAATAGTTTTAGACTCCTTCTAACTCTTCCTTTCTTTCCTCTGAAATTATCCGCTCCTCTACAACTATTTGTGTTTCAACTCTAGATGCTTCTAATACAGCTATAGATCCCTTAACTGATTCCAATTCTTCAATCATTCCTTGCAATGCTACCTCTAGTGCTTCTACTTGTCTTTTATAAGATTCTTCATTTATTTCCCCTATAGCATATCTCATTTCAACACTAACAACACGTCCCTCAAGAGATTTTATTTGCTGATCTATTTCATCAAAATACATCTTTAACTTCTCTAGAAGAGATTTTCTCCTCTCCTCAAGGCTTCTTGCCTCTGATTCATAGCTTTTCCTTAGATATTCAAAAGTAACTTGAGAAATTCTTTTAGATTTTGCAAGCTCCGCAATAACCTGCATTCTCTTATTAGACATTTTTATACTTTCAACAAGTTTTTCAAAGTCTTTAACCCATAAATGCGCAGTCAATTACTCACCCAGCATATCATTTACAATAACTCTTATAAAACTATTCTACTTAAAGAACCATTAATAAGTAGAGTTTTAAGGTAATTATTACGTATTACATGAAATAGTTAAACTTCACTATGATAGTATCATTAAAGAACATTTATAAAGTTTATCCATAATATGAGCTGAGGAGCCTATGAAGCTTACCTTACTACTTAAGGTTTTCTCATATATTATCTGGAAAAGGATTAAACATGTAAATGTTATTACAGAACTTTTAGATTCATTAGCATATCAGCAAGACAGAATAAAAGAACTAGAGATAATGCTTAAAGAGGAGAAAAGAAAAAGAGAGGAGCTGGAGAAAATTAAAAAAGATTACAATGAACTTGTGAAGGAGCTGGAAAAGGAAAGAGAAAAATCTGGAAGATTACAATTGAAGCTTAACGAAGTTGAGAGTATGGTGGTAAAACTTAATGAAATGCATATAAGGACATCAGATATTGAAAAACAATTAAATGAAGAAAAGACAATAAGAATCAACCTTGAGGAAGAAGTGAAAAAAACTAGGGCCATGATTTCCATAAGAGATGAAGAAATAAAATGCTTGAGAAAACATATAGAAAATATTGAGAGTAAACTTAAGATTACTTCAAAATACTTATCAGATTTACTTGAAGAAAGAATACTAAATTATCTAATTGTACATAAAGGTGTATTAAATTTACGAAAATGTGCAGATGAGCTTTCAATTAGTGAAGAGTTATTAAAGGATATTCTTAAAGCAATGCAGGAGAGGGGGGTAATAAAACTTAATAAACATATGTA
>CALHIW010000047.1 GCA_938030905.1 Candidatus Methanomethylicia archaeon
AACAATACATTTAAGATATGGAATTTAGAGATGAGTTCATATATAAAGCAAGTATATTAACAGCCTTCCATTAAAGAGTGGAAGATGTTAATTTTAGCTTTAAGCCGAATTAATTATTATTACAATGTTTACATGTAGAGATACTTATAAATCTCCCATTTTGTAATTTCATTTGGTTTTAGGTTAGAATTATGTTTTATATATTCCCTCCATTCCTCCATTTTAAGCTCATAGTATTTCTCAGCAACATCTTTCCCAAATGCTTTAATGCATATGTCGTCACTATGCCATTCTTCAAGAGCTTCTTTTAGTGATGATGGTAGAGTTTTAATACCTAACTCCCTCTTTTTCTCTTCACTTAAGTGATAAATACATTCATCAATGGGATCTCCTGGATCTATTTTTTTCTTAATACCGTCCATTCCAGCTTCAAATATGGCTGTGTACATTAGGTATGGATTACATAATGGATCTGGGCAACGATACTCTACTCTAATTTTACATGGTCTTTTTGGATAGTATTCCGGCACTCTTATTAAAGCTGATCTATTCCTTTTACTCCATGCTATGTATATTGGCGCCTCAAATCCAGGTACAAGCCTCTTATAGCTGTTAACTGTTGGTGTTACTATGGCTGATAATGCACGCGAATGTTCAAGTAGTCCTCCAATAAAGTATCTACATATCTGTGAAATTCCAGCGTAGTTATCATTGGTGTCTGCAAATATATTCTCTCCATTGTTTACGGATTTAAGTGATAAATGTACATGTAGTCCATTTCCTGGTTTTCCAATCCACGGTTTGGGCATAAATGTAGCTATCCAATCATACTTTTTTAAAGCTATAGCTTTAGCTACCATCTTATACCATAGAATCCTATCAGCATTGTCTGTAGCTGATGAAAATTTAAATGTAACCTCATTTTGAGAGTGTCCTACTTCATGATGATGTCTCTCAACGTTAAGATCCATAGTTATAAGTGTTGCTGATAAATCCATTCTATATTGCTCAGTTAAATCTCTTCCAGGAGATATGTCAAGGTATCTATGATTGTCATGTATATGATCCTCAACTGGAAATATGAGTTCACCGCTAGCTTTAACAAGATAGAACTCAAGTTCAGCTCCAGCTAATGGCTGGAACCCCTGACTTTTAAGCTTCTCCTCCATTTTCATACATATTTGTCTACTGTCATATTTTAAAGGGAATCCTTCAGGTACATATATATTACATATAATTCCTCCAACTTTATGATTATAGAAGTAGTCGGGAAATCTTACAAGTGTATTTAGATCTGGCTTCATGATCATATCGCTTTCCCATATTTCAGCAAATCCTGGAATTGATGATGCATCAAATCCTACTCCATCATTAATAACTTCGGTAGCAACTCTAGCTGGTATGGTTTCTCCTCTAAGCATTCCAGTTAAATCTGAAAAGCATAGTATAATAAACTCCAAATCATTTACTAAGCTAAGCTTTTCCATATGTTTTTTACTAAAGTTATTTTTTTTAAATTTTCACCTCAACTTTATGTTCAATTGTTTTTGGTTTTAAAGATTTTTTATAAAAATGTTTATTAACTCTGTTTTAAATTTATCTTGATCTATGAGGGATTGCTATGTTAAGTGAGCTTGATATTAAAATATTGAAGGAGCTAAGTACTGATGGGAGACTGTCATTAAGAAAGCTTGCGGAGAAGTTAAGAGTTCCAATTGCAACTGTAGCTAAACATGTAAAAAAGCTTGAAAATGATGGTGTAATTAAAGGATATACTTTACGCCTAGATTTTGATAAGCTAGGCTATGAACTTACAGCAGTTATAGAAGTTACCGTATCTGGTGGTAAGCTTCTAGATGTTGAGAGAACCATAGCTAAAAATCCATGTGTTCAAGCTGTTTATGATGTTACTGGTGGGGTTGATGTATATGTTATTGCCAAGTTTAAAAATAGAGGTGAATTAAGTTCATTTATTAAAGGTCTATTATCAACACCATATGTTGAGAGAACAAATACTCATATTGTCTTAACAACGATTAAAGAAGATTTTACAGCTCCGATTTTCCGTAGTTCAGCAAATTCTACCTTAAAAACTTAAAGAATATATTTATGGTTTCTCTAATTTCCTCCTCATTCAATAATCCTAGAGGAGTTGGTGTTTCAAGTATTCTTTTTGGTATTCTTAAATTTTTATAGTTGAATCCTTCTCTAATCTTAAACATATACTTATACTTAAGTATTTCAACTCCTACCCTAGCTAAACTTTCTTCTGTTAACTCAAACTTTGAGCTAAATCCAGCAGCTTTTAATGATTCTATAACAGTACTTGATGTATAAATCCCTCTTGCGAATAAACATACTACTAGGCTTGAAAGTATTTGCCTCCATGACTCTTCTTTAAATAGTGCTTCAGCCATTTCATTTGGTGCTTGTCTTCTTCCTGCTTTAATGTTTTTTTCATCTAAACTGTATCCTGCACTATCTAGGTGGCTGTGTCGTGAACCAGTTAAATACGTTATATATGTAGCTAAGCCTGTATGATATCCAGGCATTTCATTACCACCAAATGATAATGCGAAATCTAGCCATCCATATTTTGATGCTGCATACTCAACTCCTCTAGCTAATGAAGCATAGAATTCATTAGGTTGAGCTACTATTCTTCTCACGGCTTCTATGTATGCATTGTAATCTCCCCATTTAAGCTTAATATCCATCGTCTCCCTATCTGTTATTAATCCCTTCTCATAGGCTTCAGTTGCCCAAGCTAATACAACACCTACACTTATTGCATCTAATCCCTGAACTTCTACTTCATCCATTAATTTAAGCCACCCTATTGTATTGGTTACTCCAAGCATTGATCCTAATGCATAGAGAGGTTCATAATCATATGATACCATAGTTGTTTTGTAGAAGTATGGCTCCCTTTCATAAGGCTCTCTTAAAGATGCTAAATGTATACATGCTACCGGACAGTGTATACATGCTACTCTACGTCCTAAATAATTCTCTGCTAATGTTTCTCCAGATATGTTTACAGCTTCCTCTAAACTTGTTTGTTTAAGATTTAATGATGGTAAAGCTTTAAGCTCGTTTAGTGGTGTTACATTGTAGGCCGTTCCAAGATCATGATATTTCTTCATGAGTGGTGATTTAATAGCTAAATCAAATATTTTATCGTAAACCTCTCTATAAACCCTTGAATCTGGAACCTTTATTGAATGTTTACCAGATATTACCAATGCCTTAAGCTTTTTACTGCCAAATACAGCTCCAAGTCCAAGTCTGCCAAAGTGCCGGTAAGTTTCAGTTATGACACACGCATAGGATACTAGTTGTTCACCAGCCTTACCAATTCTCATAATTGTTCTAAATCCTGCTCCAGGTTCTAATTCCCTTATTATTCTACCTACTGTGTAGCTGCTTCTCATCCCCCATATTCCTGAAGCATCTCGGAAATATACCTTATCGCCATGAACTGCAAGATATATTGGAGTTTCACTAGACCCTCTAATAACAATAGCCCCATATCCAGCCATTCTAATAGCAGTAGCGCTTCTGCCACCTGCATAGCTTTCACCAAGATTACCTGTTAGAGGAGATTTAAACATAGCAACAGTTTTAGATGCTAGTGGGAAAACACCTACTAATGGCCCAACAGCAAATATTATTGGGTTTTCAGATCCTAGGGGATTAGCGTTTTTAGGGCATTCCTCAAGTAGAAGTTTAACCGCTACACCTACTCCACCAATATAGTTCTCAAATAGATCAGATCTGTCCTCTATGTGAAAGCTTCTTCTTGTTAAATCAATATATAGAACTTTACTTAATTCCTTTATTTAAACCACCTTTTCTAATTTAAGTACTTCATGTGGACAGTATTTAGCACAGTATCCGCAATGGACACATATGTTAGGCTTATTTATTTCACTATTCCAGAATACTGCTTTAACAGGACATGCATCAATACATCGACCACATCCAATACATTTATATTGATTTAATACAACTCCTCCCCCCTTTCTTATCATCAAAGCATTTACTATACATACCTTTGCACAGGGGGGATCTGAACAAGCCCTACATACAATAACAATAAATCCTCTCTCTACACCACCAATAGATCTTACAGCAATCGCAGATTTAGCAAGTCCTCCTTCACCAAAACGTCTTGAGCATGCAAACATACATAATTCACAGCCAACACACCGCTCAACATCGATAACTGCTAATCTATAAACCATTATTAAATAATATTCTAAGTGCTTATAAACTTAAGCTTAACTATGAGCTTATCTCTAAATTATTTAGGTTTTTCTTGGTTATGGTTTGTTTGTGGTTTTGATAGGGGGTTTGATTGTTTTTTTCTAGTGCTATTGTTGGTGGGTTGGGCTGATTATGGGCTTATCATGATGGTGTTCTATATGATGGGTTTTGATTGATGTTTTATCTACTTCTTAGGAATGCTTTGGGGTTTAAGTGGGGGATATATGGGGTAGGATATTATTCATTAATGTGGAGGCAAATATACTGTAAATCCTAGAGGTGGGGAACCATATAGTATAGCATCAGATTTATGGGGTCTGCTATTAAAGATTCTTGGCTTAAAACCTAATAAGAATAATAAGATATGAAGCTAACAACAACATACAAAGCCTCTACAACAATAGCATACATAACAATCACCTAAAATACAGAGCTTAAAGATGAGTTTAAAGTTAAACTATTTCTAGCAAAATTCTTTCTCCATCCTTGTTGAAAACAGAAATATTGTTGATGTCTCTATATGGATATGCTAAAATCATCATTATTACTCCATACATATGATTTAAATCCTCAATTGATGGGCTTAAAACACCGGATGGATGTGAATGCACAGTACCTATAATCGTGGAATCTATTGGCAACATGTATGGATTAAATGATGCAAAGTTTTCGCCTTGTATTGTAAATGGAGCTACGAGAATCTCATCAATATATATTTCCTCTCCATTGACACTCCCTCTTAATAACAGTAGTATTTCATGTGGATATCTATCTCTTGCATAGGCTAGTAAAGATTCAAGGAGTTCTGTACTAATATAAACAACCATAGGTAACCACTATAAGTTGCTGTTATATAAAATATACGCTTTTTGGTATAGGGGGCTATTGGTATATCTGCTTCAGGAGTTGATGATTTCAAATTTAATCAGAAATTGATGAAGACCTTTAAACATAGAGCAAGCGCCATTCACCATTAGCATCCTATTAGAGAGCAAACTACACTATTGTTTAAGGTTTAAAGCTAAATTTATAAAATCTCTTATACAATCAGCTATCGACCTTCGCCATACCTTTGCATCTTGATTAGTACTCATAGCTTCAAGCCTTCTTATTCTAAATGTTACGGGTGGATGTGGATCCCATCTAAGCCAAGCCATGAGCATACTCCTTTTATCCCTCTCCATAAGAATTCGTCTGACACCTATTCTTCTTAATGCTGATGCAAGTGCTCTAGGATTACCAGTCATGTATGCAGCATCGGTATCTGCTCGTGTTTCAATAAATTTAGCTATGAAGAAAAGGGCTGTTAAAGAAAAGAAGAGATAAAACCAGCCTAAAATTGTTAGGAAGATAGGGAATGAAGATATCAGATATATTCTTGAAATATATTCAACCGAGGACAAAATGAAAAATAGTACTTGATCCTTCCTTTTTAAATGACTAAATTCGTGTGCAAGCACAGCTTCCATCTCATTCTCAGTTAATGTAGCTATAGCTCCAGTTGTAACCATTAAGGTTGACATCCTAAATGAGGTGCCAGACATTCCAGCATTAGGTAGGGCAATATTTAAAACCCCAATTCTCCTAGGCATTCTTAAACCACATTTATCAGCAACCCTCCTAGCAATTGAGTATACATCGATTTTTCTAAGAGCTGTGTTTTGTGGAGTTGCTTCAAAACCATATTTTAGTAGAACATCCTTAACAGTTTCAAAATCTATATCTTTCTTCAAAGCTAATGTTCTATTGAAAATATCTCTCTTTATCTCAGTTCTTTTTACATAGCATTTCTTAAGGAAATCTTGATAATTACCTAAGGGAACCTTGCATTCAACAAGATAAGTATATCTATTCAGCTCATCAATTTTCCAATTACAGAATGCAAATACGATTCTATCTGACAGTAATAGGAGAACTGCTTGAAACAACATTATATTAACTAAAAAACGAGTTAGATCCGGCGATAAAAACCATATAGTACTAGTTACAACTATTGAAAGAGCAAATACAAATACAAGATTATTAAAGAAAAGTCTTGAAAATACATCTTTATACGACTCCCTAGTTCTTATATGTGTTAGCTCCATATTTGATGTAAATGTAAAGTAAAGCTTACCATAACCCCCCGTCTCCTTTAACAAGTATAAAACTTCTTCAAGCTCATTAAGCAGAGCATCTTGCTCCTTAATACTAAAGGTTGAAGGAACCCTAATTGAAACTATAGGTTTCCCACCTATAGTTATCGAGCATTCAGCCCACATTCCAGTTAAGCTATCTTTAAGTCTAAAAATTATGGAGGGATTAAAGGGATCAGGCTTTCTAACAATGAAATCTATAAATTGCTTCTTAGACTCCAGATACGCATTATTTATTATGTACTCAAGCTGATCTATATATTCAGCCCCAATTTCAATATCTAAAATTCTCGAAACAATTCTAGTAGAACCCATCATATTGTAGCCCTAACCTTTCCTTTCAAGCAGGTAGAGTTTTATAAGCGCATAAATGAGTGGAGTTAAAAGTACTGTAAATGAAACATAACCTTTAATCTCACTTAAATATGGAGGCCTCCATGAAGACAGATAATATCCAGAAAGTGTAACTATAGCAGACACTATGAGAGAAATAAATACTAGCCTCCACTTTTTATAACCTATCATAACGGAAAACATAACTACTAGCTTATAAACTTTAAAATTTTAAGGTCAAGACAGATTAGAGCTGTCAACATCTTTTAATAATTAAACATCTTAAAGTATACAAGCTAAAATATAGTTTAAGAAAGTGGGGTCAATAGAGGAATCCCGATTTGATTTAAAATTTATAAGTAGCCTCCTCACGATTTCTTGAAGGTTTAAATTAGGTAGATGAAAAAACATGGATGAACATAATGAAAGCAAAGAAAAAGCTTCAAAGATAGAAATATTATGTGAAGGGGGAATTCATGTAAACATATGTACCCATAATGATTTGGATGGCTATATATCTGCTGCAATTCTTCTTAGAAAATATCCTAATGCATATATCTATTTCAGTGAACCAAATAGACTTCATGAAACACTAAACTCTCTCACTGAATCGTGTAGAAATATAAAGAATGGTAAGCTGTTCATACTTGATATAAGTGCTCAAAACCAAACTATAAACATGGTTATAAGGGAGTTAAAGAAATTGAGAAATAAATTTAAGATAGTATGGGTAGATCACCATGCTACCTGGAGCCTAAATATAATGAGGGCCATTAAGGAAAATGTAGATGAACTTATATTAAATATGAGGGCCAGATATAATGCTGAAATAGTGTATGGACTTTACGGTATGGAGGATGAATACTCATTAAACCTACTAAACTTGCTTATGGGTAGAAGTGAGGATAAGGAGTGGGATAATTATTGGAGAAGAGCTCTTGAAGGGGCTAAAACACATGATAGGGTTAATAGGACAACATATAGAAGATGTGTTGTACAGAAACTAGCATTAAACGAAAAAAGTGAAGAAACTAATAAAATGTATTTTGAGGGGGTAAAAATAGCTGAGGAAACTATGAAATACATAAAAGATAAACCACATATGGTGATGACTACGAGGAGAGGAAGGAGATTTGTCATCGTAGACTTACGTAAAGTCCATACATTAAACTACGATATATTAAGAAGAGAGATTGCAAAAAAACATTCAGCATCATTCCTATTATTAATACAGAAGGGAGGGGACTTAAGCCTTCAGAGAGGTGTAGACAGTGACATAGATTTCACAGCCTTAAGTACTAAATTTAATGGTGGTGGACATAGGTATTCATACCATATAAGTGTAAAGACAACATTAAAAGATGTTTTGAAGGCAATTGTAAAGTTTAAAATGCCTAAAACAATATTCATCGAGAACTTTATAAAAACAATAATAAATGAAATGTAAACTAATTTTTAACCTCCAGTAAGTTCCAGTAATGCTTTCCTTAACTTTTCAAATGTAGACTTAAGCATTTCAGGAATAACCTTAGTATTAGATATTACAACCATGAAGTTTGTATCTCCAATCCATCTAGGTACTACATGAAGATGTATATGATCTACAATACCAGCACCTGCAATACTTCCAATATTTACACCAATATTAAAACCATCAGGAATGTAGGCTTTTCTTAACATTTTTAAAGCTAATGATGCTAACCTCATTAAATCTAGGGATTCATCATCGGTTAAATCTTCAAATGATGGAATATGACGATAGGGAGCAATCATAAGATGACCAGTATTGTATGGAAACATGTTTAAAATTATAAAGCATTTAGCACTTCTATGGATTATATAGTTATCTTCATCTCTTCCTTCTTTAGGTTTAATACAGAATATACATTCATCTGTTTTAGGCATAGCTATATATTTAATACGCCATGGAGCATGAAGTATTGAAAATTCGCTCATAAATGAAGTAAAGTTTAAAATATTTAATGTTTTCTCTCTTACTCTTAGAGTTGCCAACTTAGGCATCTTCTCTTATGAGTTGAATATTTTGTTTAGTTACGGTTCTAGTGTTGGGTTGTATAAGGTTCTCTTAAGAGTCACATGATGTCTTACATATTATAGTAGTTAAGAGAATAGACTATGAAGGAGGAGAGCAGGGATGGAGAGCTATAGGAGAATACCTTAATCCTCCTAAAGAATTGAAGCTTAACTTAACCCAATAATAGAATCTAATAGATTCTTAAGGAGGGAAATCTAAATTCCAAAAGGAAGAGGGATTGAGAAGCTTATTAAGATATATGGGGACATGAGCTAAGAAGCTACCTCACATAGATGACACTCAATCCACAGGGGTAGGAGCTAGATGTTCTTGAGATACATAGGGACAAGTTAAACCATTAATTCTATTGTTAAGCTGAGGAAGAACAGTTTTATGGAGATTTAGAATTGACCTAATTAATAATAGCTACAGCTTTATTAGTGTTAATAATTAAAGATAAATACTACTTTTGAAAACTGAGCATATGGATGATTGGGGGCTTTACATCGGTAGGTTTCAGCCGCTCCATAATGGTCATGGTCATGCTATAAAGTATATTATTAGTAAAGTTTCAAATGTTATAATTGCTATTGGCTCAGCGCAACATAGCTACACACTAATTAATCCATTTACTGTTGGTGAAAGGGTTAAAATGATTTGGTGTTTCCTTAAGGATGAGAATCTTCTAGATAAATGTATTCTAACTCAGGTTCCAGATACAGAGCAGCATTGTATTTGGGTTTCGCTTATTAAACAACATAGCCCAAAATTTTCTATAGCATTTAGTAATGATCCATTTACACGTATGCTTCTTGAGGCAGATGGATGTATTGTTGAACCTATACCTTACATTAACAGGGAAGTCTTAAATGCAACTAATATTAGAAGACTTATTATTGAAGATGGAGATTGGAAAAGCCTAGTGCCAAAATCTACTGTAAAAATCATTGAAGAAATTAATGGTGTTGAAAGGATAAAGAGGCTCTATGCATTGCAAAATAAAGCTTAATCACGTT
>CALHIW010000048.1 GCA_938030905.1 Candidatus Methanomethylicia archaeon
AATACACAAACACCACCAATCAACATACACTAAAGCATCAACAACCAACCATACACAACACAAACAAAACCCAAACCAACATAACAGAAAATAACCAAATATAATACACAAACTACCAAGGCAAACATCCATAAGAGAAAACCTTATAATAGTCTCCTACTCCTAATTTTATCTAGATTAAGAGGTGAACATATGTCTGAGGATAAAATTCAACATGTAATTGTAATCCTTCAAAGTATAGTTGAAGATCGAGGAATCCCTAGGAATATTCGTAGAGCTGCTAGTGAGGCAATAAAATTACTTGAAAGTAAGTCTTATACGCCAGCTGTTCGGGCTGCAAATGCTTTATCTATTCTAGATGAATGCTCACAAGATACTAATATGCCTCTCTTTGCAAGAACTAAAATATGGAAAGCTGTTACTTACCTTGAACAAATAAGGGATTTAATGTAAATTTTCCATATACTTCTTACTATAAGTATTGTTTTTACTTCTACACTCTGTGAACTTAAGCCATCAATATCTTCATACCTAAGCTTATAAAGCCCACTTCTATTAAATATTTGCCCTTGTCTCGATACTCTCATTAGAAACTTAAGAGATCAATGGATCTATGGTAGAAGGTTATTGGGTTGGTTGAGTTCTTCATGATGTTATTGAAAGTCACTCTTATAGCTTAACAGGAGGTAAAGTGGTAGGAATACAGACTAAGTGTAAGAGCCCATTGTTCAATCTAGGTTAGAGACTAAGCCAACAACAACCACCATTAAAAACATTTAAACTTAATCAAACCCAAAGTAAATCTACACACCCCATAACAAATTACTAAAACCCAACATAATCAATAAGCACAACCATACTTAAAACCTATCACAAAATCCTAAAATAAAACTCATAAACTCCCCCATAGTGGAAGAGTAAAGGCCACAACTAACACCAAACCTCAAGAGCAACAAAATCCAAATAAACCCTCGCGAAACATAAAGCCAAAATTAACATACAACCAATAACAATAACCACCCAATAAAAGACGAAGTGCAAATATTTTTTTAACTATGTAACTCTTATTGTAGAGAAAAAGCCTAGACTCCATTCTTCACCTCTCTATTCCTACCAATATTAAACCATATTACTTCGTAAACCGTACTTCCCACTAAACTCTCTTCATCAATTTGGCTTATGTTGAACGCTAGTATTGAGAGGGTTATTTTGATGGTCGATCCCTTTCTTGATGCTGCCCTTATAAACCTGAGTCCGTACTCTTCTAGCTGTGAGAACATCGTTTCTATTATTCTCCTTAATCCTAGACAGGGTTCTGTAATAGTTCCCCTTATCCGCATCCTTGATCATGTTCTTCCTTTTATAGCTATGTAGTTTACTCCTGTGGAGTGCATTTCTTCAGAGAAGCCTCCATTTACATAAGCCTTGTCGAGTAGGACTGCGCTTTCTAAATCTCTCTGCGAAGTTATCCCTCCTCCTTTACAATTGTTAGGTCGTGCTTGTTGTCTGGCATATAGGAGGTCTACATATCTTCCATCTGTAGAGCATGTAGCCTTATAACCTACGTAGAACCCCTTTTAATGGGTCATAGCCTACACTCTCTTCCTTCTTAATGATGATGATTCACTCCTTCTCCTATGTCTCCCGAACCTTACAAGATTCTTCGTCGCTATAGGCCTAGTATTAACGAGAACAGCTTTCCCCTCTAGCTTGAATAGCCTTACTCTATGGGGAGTCCCCGTACCGGTTAAACCCTCAGCAACCTTATTATACCTTATGTTTGGGAAGGGCCTTCAACTCATCCACGAAGAGCCTATAGCCTTCTTATATACTCCATCAAACACTGTGTGAGCCATTACAGCAAGGCTATGGGATCATGAATGCTCATTCTCTCATGATTTGCCTTACTAGGATAATGTCCATCAATAACTGTAAATATAACCCTCTTAACGAGGATGCCACCCCACCATAATTCATAAACCTAATCTAGCCAAGATGAGGACTTAAACTTGATGAGAACTAGAGTTTCGTAAGTACTAATACTTCAGGATCATACTCATGCTTAAAGTTAATACTATAGTATTTTGAATTCCTCTATAGAAGGAGTCACTATAGACAAATGGGTAGTGAGCAGTTAGACTTAAATACTAAAGTATTTAGTATAACTCATGACAGTGACGTTATTAATACATACACTAAAAAGTATCAGAGATTTTGAGTCATCACTTACTAGTGATTTAGACAAAGCGAAGGCAGAAGCTAGTAAAAAGATTGAGCAAGCTAAAGAGAAAGCTAGAAGAATAATGGATGATGTGATACAGAAAATAGAAGCCGAACGGAAGGAGATTCAAAGGAGCTTTGAAATTGAAATCAATAACAAATTAACTGAAATAGATACAGAAACTCAAAAAATATTAAATGAAATTGAGATAAAAGCTAAATCTAATAGGGATAAGGCAATGAATTTTATTTTAAAGTATATTTTTGGTGAAATTAATGTTTGAAAACATGCCTGGAAATAGAGTTAAAAAAATATATGACTATATTCAAGAAGAGTTAAATAAACAATATTCTAAGATTATGCTAGATGCTGAAAAAAAAGTGCAAGAAATAATTTCTGAAGCTATCGCTAATGCTAAATCTCTATATCTAGAGAAAATAGACGAAATTAAGGATGAGTTTAGTAAAATTAAAAATAGACGTATTGCTGAAGCTGAATTTAATGCTAGACAGAAAATATTGAAACAAAAAAATGATTTAATTTACTCGGTATTCGATTATGTACTTAGTAAACTAAAGCAGTATATGACAGCAGATGTTTATGTAAGATTTCTTGAAAAATCCCTAACAGAAATAGCATTGAATGTGAGATCCGGCAAGATAGAAGTATTATTATGCGATTCTGACACTGTAACCTTAGAGGACATGATAAAGGTTCTTGAAGAAAAAATAAATCATAAATTTAATACAGATGTTTCCTTTAGAATTTCGCAAGAGAAAATTAAAGCAACGGGAGGTTTCATAGCAAGGTACGCTGATGGAAAGATAAGTTATGATTATACATTTGAGGCTATATTAGATAGGATTAAGGAGCCCCTAATACCGGTAATAAGTAAAATTCTTTTTGAGTGATGTTAATGAAAATTGTTGCAATATGTTCCGAATGGAATGGTGACATTTTTTTAATAGCTGGGGTAAAAGATACATTAGTTGTAAAATCCCCATCAGAAGTAAAGCAAGTTATAGAGAATCAGTTAAGAACAAAAGATGTAGGAATGATTCTTATTGATGAAGTCTTCATGCCCTATGTGAAAGATATAATTAAAAAAAGAGCTAAAGGTTATTTTCCATTAATTATCGCAATTCCCACAATCAAAACTGAGAAAAAGATGAGCGTTGTAAAGGAGATTATAAGGTCAACAATAGGGTTTGAAATCCCATTAGTGGCTTAAATGCTGAAAATTTTTTATCTCTATCGATGTCTTCTTAAATCTAGATGGTGTAAAATCTATGGCTAATATAATTAAAATCGCGGGTCCTGTTGTAACCGCGAATGGCATGTTTGGCTGCCAAATGTATGAAGTTGTTAAAGTTGGTGAGGAAAGACTTATCGGTGAGATAATTCGTCTTCAAGGTGATAAGGCCATCATACAGGTTTATGAGGAAACATCCGGACTAAGACCAGGTGAACCTGTAGAACCGACGGGTAGCTTACTATCTGTCGAACTCGGTCCTGGCTTAATTGGTCAAATTTACGATGGAATACAACGACCTTTACCGGAAATAAGAAGTAAAATTGGTGATTTTATTAAAAGAGGTGTTTCAACATATTCTCTTCCCAGAAATATTAATTGGTATTTTATTCCTAAAATTAAAAAGAATGAGAAAATCGAGGCTGGAGATATAATAGCTACAGTTAAGGAGACCGAACTACTAGAACATTATATTCTTGTTCCGCCTAATATTAATGGGAAGCTAGTTTATATAGCTCCAGAAGGTGAGTATAAAGTAGACACTACTATAGCAATAATTGAAGTAAATGGAAAGAAAGTAGAGTTACAACTCTTCCATCGGTGGCCTGTTAGAGTTCCAAGACCATTCAAAAGCAAACTCCCCCCAACAGTTCCTCTTTTAACTGGGCAAAGAATAATCGATACCTTATTTCCCATAGCTAAAGGTGGAACAGCAGCTATACCTGGTGGATTTGGAACTGGAAAAACTGTTATGCAACATCAACTAGCAAAATGGACTGATGCAAACATTATAGTATATGTTGGCTGTGGAGAACGTGGAAATGAAATGACTGAAGTTTTAGAAAGTTTTCCTGAACTTAAGGATCCTAGAACAGGCCGTCCATTAATGGAAAGAACCGTCCTCATTGCTAATACATCAAATATGCCTGTAGCAGCTCGCGAGGCAAGCATTTATACAGGAATAACAATAGCGGAATACTATAGGGACATGGGTTATGATATAGCTTTAATGGCGGATTCGACATCTAGATGGGCTGAAGCTTTAAGAGAAATCTCTGGAAGACTTGAAGAAATGCCTGGTGAGGAAGGCTTCCCACCATATTTGGGTGCAAGATTAGCAGAGTTTTATGAAAGAGCTGGAAGAGTAGTCACCTTAGGTAGAGAATATAGAACTGGATCTGTTTCCATCATTGGAGCGGTTTCACCTCCTGGAGGTGATTTTTCAGAACCTGTTGTTCAGTCAACATTACGAGTTGTTAAGGTATTTTGGGCTCTTGATACAGCTTTGGCGTATCGCAGACATTTTCCAGCAATAAACTGGCTTTTATCTTACTCATTATATAATGAAATCCTAGATCCATGGTTTAAATCAAATATAGCCGAAGAATGGCCAAAACTGAGAGCTGAAGCGATGTCGTTACTTCAAAAGGAAGATGAACTGAAAGAAATTGTTAGACTTGTAGGCCCTGATGCGCTACCAGAAAGTGATAAGTTAGTACTTGAGATATCAAGAATGATAAGGGAAGACTATTTAATGCAACATGCTTATCATCCTGTTGACTCCTTTTGCTCTTTGCAGAAAATGTACTGGATGATAAGAGTGATACTATTATTCTATAAGTATGCAAATGATGCAGTTACAAAGGGTATTTCAACTTCTAGAATCATTAGTCTTCCACTTCGTGATGATATTGCAAGGTTAAAAATAGTACCAAGCGAAAAAATCCCTACTATATGTAGAGAAATTGAAGATAAAATTAAAAATGATTTTATTCAACTTTACAAAGAGGTTGAAAGTTAATGATAAGATCACCATTATTGAAGAGATCTATTTCCTATAGAACTATTAGTGAAATATCAGGTCCAATACTAATAGTTAAAAATATATTTGATGCTGCATATGGTGAAATTGTTGAAATAGAGACTGGTTTTGGTGAAAAAAGAACAGGAACCGTGCTTGAAACTGGAGAAGGTTATGCTATTATCCAAGTTTTTGAAGGTACAAGAGGACTTGATATAAAAACATCCTCTGTACGATTTCTTGGAGAAACAGTGAAAATTCCGATTTCAAACGATGTCTTGGGAAGAATATTTGATGGTAAGGGTAAATTAATCGACGGCGGGCCCCCAATAATTGCTGATGAATACCTAGATATACATGGTTCACCGATAAATCCATCAGCAAGAGCTTATCCTCGTGAGTTTATAGAAACTGGAATCTCAGCTATTGATGGTATGAATACCCTTTCACGTGGACAAAAGTTACCACTGTTTACTGGCTCAGGATTACCACATAATTTATTAGCTGCTCAAATTGTTAGACAAGCAAAAGTATTGGGTAAAGAAGAAAGCTTTGCTGTTGTTTTTGCTGCTATAGGTGTTACTACTGAGGAGGCGATGTTCTTTATGAGTGACTTTAAAGAGCATGGTGCTCTTGAAAGAACCACAGCGTTTATTAATCTTGCTAATGCTCCCGCTATTGAACGTCTTCTAACACCTAAGCTAGCACTTACGGTAGCTGAATACTTGGCGTTTAGACAAGATATGCATGTTCTGGTTATTATATCTGATATGTTGAACTATGGTGAGGCTTTAAGGGAAATATCAGCGGCAAGAAATGAAGTTCCAGGTCGAAGAGGCTATCCAGGTTACTTGTATACTGATCTAGCTACAAATTACGAACGAGCAGGTAGGATTATAAACAGAAAGGGCTCAATAACATTAATGCCTATAGTTACAATGCCTGGAGACGATATAACTCATCCTGTAATCGATTTAACAGGTTACATTACTGAAGGTCAAATAATCCTAAGTAGGGCTCTTCATAGGAAAGGTATATATCCTCCAATTGATGTTTTACCCTCGCTTTCACGTTTAATGAAAGAGGCAATAGGCCGAGGAAGAACTAGAGAAGATCATAGATATGTAAGCGATCAAGCATACTATGCGTATGCAGAAGGTATAGATAATAGAGGTCTAGCTGCAGTTATTGGTGAAGAGGCATTAAGTGAAAGAGATAAATTGTACTTGAAATTCGCAGATAGATTTGAAAGAGAATTCGTGAATCAAGGTTTATATGAAGATAGATCTATTGAAAAAACATTAGATTTGCTATGGAATTTAATATCAGATCTTCCAGAAAGTGAACTTAAACGTATAGATCCCGAAATAATGAGAAAATATCATCCAAAATATATGCTTAAATAATAAACTTAGCTAAGTATGTCATTACTAGTATATAAGCCAACAAGAATGGAATTAATTGGAATGCGTAAACGTCTGAAACTTGCAAGAAGAGCACATGATTTACTTCGGGAAAAGCAAGATGCCCTAATGATGGAATTTTTAAGCATAATCCAAAAGTACTTAGATTTAAGAAAACAAGTTGATTTTCTCCTCCAAAAAACATTTAAATCAGTAATTAAAGCTAAAATGAGTATTGGTATTAAAAATTTCTATGAAATCATTTATTCCTCTAATTTCAATGTAAAAACTAAAATAAAGCTTAGAAATATAATGGGGGTCTATACACCAGTAATCGAGCTTATAAAATCTCAACCTACGCAAATACCATACAGCATTCATTATTCATCTTCTGCATTTGATGATGCATATGCTTTAGCTAATAATACATTATTAGCTATTATTAAGATGGCCGAAGCAGAGTCTACCTTAAAAGCTCTTGCTGAAGAAATTAAATCGGTCAAAAGAAGAGTCAATGCGCTTGAATATGTTATAATTCCCAAAATTGAAAGAATAGTAAAAAATATTGAGCAGTACTTAAGTGAAAGAGAACGTGAAGACATTTTCAGAATAAAAAGATTAATGTCTATAAGATCTAAATCCATTACTGCTTAGATTTTAATAGTAAGATTGCTCGTGCAAGATCTCCTTCTGTTTCAATAAGTGCCTTTTTCGCCTCCTCAAATGATACTCCAGTTTGATAAGCTACAAGTCTTATATCCTCGTCAGGTACTTCCTCCTTCTTAATTTCTAGTAATCTTTCAGTCTCCTTGCCGGATACTTGATAGAATTTTTCTCCGCCATAATTCATTAGAGTAACATGGGGATTCTGTATAATTAATTCCCTATCATCAAATTTCAAGATAACTTCTTTTACTCCGCTGATTTCTTCAATATTTAGCCCGATTCTTTGAGCAA
>CALHIW010000049.1 GCA_938030905.1 Candidatus Methanomethylicia archaeon
TTAAAGAGCTGCTGTGAATCTTCTTAGGGTATCTATAAGATTTTTAAAGTTTTTAAAGCCTTTAATATCTTTCCTTACGTCTTCCGGTAGTTTACTTTTAAATCTTCCAGATACTCTTCTATCCATTAAGACTATTACTCCTCTATCCTCCTGACTTCTAATTAGCCTACCTATAGATTGGGCTAAAGCGTTTATACACGGTATCTCATCTGAGTATTTAGTAGCATTTTCACCGAACTTAACTCTGTAGAATGCTCTCAAAGCCTCATGTAGTTCAGTTTTTTTAGGATATGGTAGTCCAACAACTATAACTCCCGATAGTAAGCTTCTACCTTCCTCAGTCATATCAACTCCCTCACTTATCTTCCCCCTTGCTACACCTGTAATAATACATCTATCCTTTGATTTTAAAAACTCAAGAACTTCAGCTATGTTTGTATCTTTTTCCTCTTTAAGTATTGGTATATCTACATTCATGCTTTTAATTATGTTATTTACCATTTCATATGATGGAAAGTATACAGCTACTCTTCCAGGTATATTTTTAATAAGTTCCTCAAGATGCTTAGCTATTTTATAGTATTCCTCCAAATTCCTTCTCTCATACTTTGTTGTTACAGCTCTATCAACAAGTATTAATCTGTTTTCACGTGGAAATGGACTTGGTAAACTTAAAATCTCATATGGTTTCCTTATTCCTAGGACATCGATATAGTATTGAAACTCCCATAATGTACCTGACATTAATATTGTTGATCTAAGCTGATTTATTACACTTCCAGCTATTGATGGATCCATACACTTAAATCCGATTCTATATATATTCTCTTTATCCTCACCCTTTACTGCTAGTGAGTAGAATGCATGTGATTTATTATCCGCATTTATCCATGAATATATGAATTCAGCACATCTTCCAATATATGATGTTGGCCTCTCCCCTCTTTCAAGTTTAATAAATCTTATAGATTCTCCTATTGAAATAAGCTTTTCACATAAATTATTTACATCATTCAAATTGATTAATTTCTTGATCTCCATTATTATCCTATCTCTTTCAATTAAGTGTTCCTCATCAAATTTATGATGGTGCTTAGCTTCCCATCCTAACTTCCTAATTACATGATCTAAGGCTTCTATAAAGCCATAGTCATCAACCCTAAACTCTTCAATTTCCTTTAAAGCTCTATCTATTGTTATTATTGAAAGCTCATCTGAAAACATTCCAGTAGCATAATCAGGCAAGCTATGTGCTTCATCAAATACACAGTCAATATCCCCAGTCTTAATTTTCGCTTTTGAAACTATGGACTCTCTAATTGCTTCTGATAGTATGTAATTGTAGTTTCCTACTACTACCTCAGAGTATGGCATTAATGCTTTACTAACTTCATGGGGGCATAGCTTAAACTCTTTACAGAAGATGTAGAGTTCATCTGGTAATAATGGGCTAATTGCTTTTAACCTTGATAATGCATACTGAGCTCTTGGTGTAAGCTTCCATCTCTCTATAGTATTGGTATAGTATTCACATCCTTCATCCAGCTCCGCTTTCCTCATATCTCTACAATATTTTATAAAGTCACGATAACTTAATCTTTTTAGTCTTTCATCATCTCTAGCTTTAGGACATATTTCCTGTTTGCTTGTTAAAATCGATGCTGTAAAGCTTCTACCACTATGCTGCTTAATACCTTTAAGCTCTCTACAAAATATTTCAAGCTGGCTTCTTGTACGTGTAAGTATGAATAATTTTCCAGCATTGCGATTGCTTTTAGCTATGAAGAAAGCTGTAAGAACTGATACTGATTTTCCAGTTCCACATGGTGAGTTCAGTAAACCAATAATTCCTCTAGATATAACTCTGTATGCAAATAGAATTGCCTCCTTTTGATAGGGACGGAACTCATCATATGGAAAGAACTTTAATATTTCCTCCTCCATTATGTAATCATCTTACAATGTCGAGTTCTACTTAACAACAACTATCTATATCCACTTTTAAATCTTTTACTGTTAGTATAATAGTATAATGTAGCTTAGAAACCTATAAACCAAGCTTCATCTATGAACTTTTATCTATATGTGAATTAGCTAAAATTATTAAGTTTATAAGGGTAACTTCTACTCATAATTATTTAGGCTTACATAATTTTTACCATACCTAAGTATTTAGCTTTCAGTAGAGATAACGTATAAATACTATGTTTGCCTCCTTATTAGTTTTGATAAGGAATGTGTTGAAAGCCTATAGAGTCATTCTAGAACCAATAGTCCTAAATTAGATGAGTATAAATTAAGGGAGTATTAAGAGTGGTATCTCATGAGTAAGATCTCTCCATGCCCTAGTAACTACTATGCTAGATTATAAATTCAGTTTGAAGTTAGTAATTTAGGAAGTAAACTTATGCTGATATGCTCGTTTACGTTAGGTTTAAATTCTGAATTGGTTTTAAATCCTATAGGTGAGGTATCTTGGAAACTATTCCGATGGACTGTGTTGAGAAGGAGTTTATGGAGAGCTACAATAAAAATCCACGTGGATGGCGTGTTTTAAGTGGTAGAGCTAGAGATGGATATTACAATCTCTATATTATGAATTTTAATACTGGTGATGCTTATGTTTTAAAGTTTGATAGCCCATTTAAACTACAACCGATTGGTGTTGGCTTTAAAACGAGAATTGATGATTTAAACATTCAAGACATTAAGATTTATGAGTATGGGTTTAGGCCTTTAAGCAACTCTCTATTTAGAAAAGTTATGGAAGTGATTAGACTAAGAAACCGTCCTATTCTTATAGGTGATGAGGTAAGAAAGATTTTAAGTATTGAGCCTAAGCCTATTAGTGAAGTTATTGGTAAGCTTGCAATTGAGGGACCATTGATGGTTATCAGGAATCCCAATGTTATATCCTTAAAGCAGATCGAGCTTGAATATAAGCTTAGATCTGAGCTTGAAAAGTTAAGGTTTAAGAAAGGTTATATTTCATACTTTTAAATACTAGGGATCCATAATATTCATTAGCTACTGGAATACTTAGGAAAGTCTTCCTAACATGTAAAGGTTTATTAATTTACCTGAATATATCTATATTTTACTAGATAGGATGTATGGTTAGGCTATTCCTCTGCTCTTTCAATTGGCTCTACAATTAGCATTGGTCCATCTTTACCTTTAATTAAAACTTTTTGCCCCTTCCTTATGTTTTGATTTGCTTTCGCCTTCCAGTACTCTCCATGATATCTTATAAATCCATAGCCCCCTGAATCTATATCATCAATAGCTATTGCTATATCTCCGATTATTGCACCAATTATTGGTTTTGCCCTTCTAGCCTTTAATACCTTATATGCTGTGAAAAGCATAAATCCTCCAAGCACTGCTGCTATAGATACCCCTACAGTGTAAAATGTTGTTAACCATTCACCTGTTACAAGTATTGGTTCAGAGATTAGAAGTAGAGTTCCAATAATTATACAGAATATTCCACCTGAGCCAATAATTCCAAATCCAGGTGTTACTAGCTCTGCTACTAGGAATATTGCCCCCAGTCCAATTAGTATTAGGGATAATATGTTGACTGATAATAGTCCAAGTCCTATTAGTCCAAGTATTATAAGTATTGCTCCTACTGCTTCTCCTCCATATCCTGGGGTAGCAAATCCAAATATTATAGCATAGAGCCCTAAGAGAAGAAATAGGTATGCTATAGTTGGCTCACATATAATTTTAAGTATATTAACTCTTAGTCCCGGTGTGAAGTTGATTATCTGAACGTTTTCAGTATCTAGTATTACATCACCATTTATAGTACGTACTTGGACTCCATCAACCATTTTAAGTAAATCATCTATATTTGAAGCTACAAACTCTATAACTCCATTTTCTAAAGCATCCTCAGCTCCTAGATTTAGATTTTTCTCAACAAAAAATCTTGCAGCAGTTTCATTTCTACCACGCATTCTCGCTCTTTCAGTAAGATATGTTGTTAAAGCATTAATAATCTTAGTATCATTTACAGGTGTTGACCCTCCAAGAGGATTAAACGATACTGGCTGACATGATCCTATAATAGAGATTGGAGACATGGCTGCAATATGACATGACATTAAAATTATTGTTCCAGCAGACCATGCTTTCCCACCAATTGGGTAGACATAGCCAATAATTGGAATTTTTGAATTTTCAATAATGTTAACTATTTTAAATGTTGAATCCATCATCCCCCCGGGAGTATCAATAAGAATAACTATAGCCTCAGAGTTTGAGGTGGCTGCAAAATTTACAGCCTCACTGATTAACTCCTCAGTAGCTATATTGATTATGCCATCAATTTTAACAATCAAAACGTTTTTTGAAAAGCTACTGGTAGTTAAGGTGATAGCTGATAAAAAAATAATTAATGTAACTACTAATATTTTCTTCATGTTTTCACTGGACTTCAGATTTAGCTTGAGTTGCCTTTGCGAGTGCTATGAGTTCTCCATGTGTTATTGTTGGTGTTACGACTATAAGGTTTTTCTCACGTGCTATTTCAGCAAGGGTTTGTAGTTCTCTAAGCCTTAAAGCTATTGGAGTTTCAGCATACATTCCTGCTGCCTCAGCCATTTTTTTAGCTGCTTGTAATTCCCCCTCCGCAAGAATAATTCTAGATCTTCTTTCACGTTCAGCTTCAGCTTGCTTTGCTATTGCCCTCAACATGACCTCTGGAAGTACAACATCTTTTATCGTTACACTTGTCACTTTAATACCCCAAGGATCTGTAGCTACATCAAGCAATTCAGTAAGCTTTTTTCCAAGCTCCTCTCTTCTAGCCAAAATTTCATCAAGCT
>CALHIW010000050.1 GCA_938030905.1 Candidatus Methanomethylicia archaeon
GCCCCCTCTACTCCATGTAGAGGCATTCCAGGTCTTCCAACTCTAGTTAGGGCCTCCTTAACATATCTAGCCTCATACATTCCCATTATTGTTTCATAGGGGGTTCTAGCTCTAATTTCACGTCCATTTATTGTGTCTAGAGTAGGTGCAAGAATAATGTCTATTACTTTATACTGCGCAATTGCCATACATAGTGGGATAAAGTACTCCTCTGAAATTGCCATACCTAGGGATGACCCCTCAGCAATAGGGGGATTTCTATCTTCAGGTTTTCTACTTCTAATTGTAACCTTATCCTTACCATAGCCTAAAGTTATCTCTGATGGAATGTTTTGAAGTGCTTCCTTTATTTCCCCCTCAGTAAATGTGATTCTTCTACCTGTATCTGGACAGAACATTCCAAGCCTTAAGGCCAAATCATATCCAGCCTTATAGAATTCATCAGCAAGCTTTAAATCAGTATTTACTGGATTATTAGGATCAAATGTTTTCTCTAAACCATACTCTTTCAGTATTTGTCTAGTAGTCTGTGGAACTAGTTTAAACTCGAATTCTCGCTTGGTGGTAATGGGTCCAGTAAGGGTTTTATCCAGTATGTTAAAGAGAAGATCCATAAAGATCCCTAGCGCCACTCTCCAATTATAATGGGTTTCTCTAATTTATCCCCTCTCTCCATGAGGAGATTACATAGTTTAACAGCTCTTTCAGCATCTTTAGCCCATCCATCAGCACCTATCTCCCTAGCCCATTCAGGACTAATAGCAGCCCCTCCAACTATAATGTAGAATTTATTTCTAATATTTTCATCTATTAGTCTCTGAACCACATCCCTCATGTAGAACATGGATGGGGTTAAAAGACATGAAATACCTATAATGTTTGCAGATTCAGCTTTAGCTATCTCAACAAATTTAGTTGGATGAACATCATTACCTAAATCTATAATTTGATAGCCGTTAGCACTTAGTATAGCTGAAACTATGTTTTTCCCAATATCATGAATATCACCATAAATAGTTCCTATAACTATCTTTCCTTTAAAAGCCTGTACTCCACCCTTAGGAAGTAGAATTTTTAAAGCCTCTTGAGCAGCCTCTCCAGCTAAAACAAGCTCCGGTAGGAAGACTTCAAGTCTTTCATATTTTTCCCCTAGGATATCCATTGCTGGCTTGATAGCTTCATTTATTATCTTAGCTATCGGGGTCTCTACTTCACTTAGCATTAATGCTGCATTCCTAGCAGCTTCAGAATCTCCATTTAAAATAGCTTCTCTAAGAAGATTTAGATTTTTATCAATAACCTCCTTATTTCTATACATGATGATCAGATAGTACATAGGGTTATTTAAGTTTTTACTCATGTTTAAACGATTTCTCCATGGTTTAAGCATATTTAGTTGTTTGATTCCATATATGATATTTATTTGAATACATCGTATTTCTTCAATATTTAAATAAGCTATGAGTATGGAGGTGCAATGGTAATATTGAATCATTATCTAAACTGGAAGTCTAAATTATTCTACTAAACTAAAGAGAAATCCTTTCTTATAGCAAGCAGGAATAGGTGGATGGAAGATCATAGTTAAACAGCACTAAAAGACCAAAATACTCATACATCTTAGAAACGACTAGAACACGTCTATGAGAAGGTTACTCATAGACTCCGCCAAACCCATACATCTACTTGCTCATTTTGAGAAGTTTAAGAAACCCCACATCATGATAGGTCTAACCATTTACCGTTTCTAAGACTTAATCTACTTCAAATGAAGACATATACTATGATATTTTATCAAGCTATAATCTTGGCTTAACATGCTCAATAATTGTATACTGTCAAAAACATTCAAAATACTATCATCTATACGTTTAGAGTAAGCGTATGGCCTCACATTAAGGCAGCTTTAATCATGTTAACTTTAAACGTGTAGAGTTGAATTGACGTGTGAAATAGAAAGATTTATATTAATTAACGATAGGTTACGTGGTGTTAGATGTGGTTGAGAAATGGAGAAGTGAAGCTTATGAGCGTTTAATACGTGAATGGATAAAGGGAATTGTAGCTGGTTTAAATGAGGTTAGTGAGGAAATAGCTAGAAAGATTCTAAAAGAATGCGGTGAAGCTTGCGCTAAAATCTGGCTTGATTCCTACGGTTATGATCCAGCATCTTATGATTTAAATTCCTGGATAAGGCTTATTCAACAATTAGAGCCTAGTATTCGAAGTATTAGTATAATTGGAAATACTATTGTTTATGAGCTTAAAACTAAGGAATGTGTATGCCCACTAGTTTCAGGAAACATAGTTAAGCCAACTTTTAAGCTATGTTCAGCATGTGCTGTTAACTTCCTCGAATACATATTCAGGAAAGTTGCTAAGAAACCTGTTAGAGCTAGGGTTATGGAGAGCTTCGCAGCCGGAGCTGATAAATGTGTTTTCCAGATACAGCTATAGTGGCTTAATGTTAAGAGTACTCATGAGTTAACTCTATAGCTAGGCTTCTACGAATGGTAATTTAGTTAATTCCCCTATTCTAACCTTGTAAAAATTGATTTATTGTTTAGATGGCTTAGGATATCTTGAAGCACCATATCTCTCCTGTGCTATACGATATAGTGGTATATCATGCTCCTCTGGGAAGCGGTTTCCATTTTTTATCATTAATACGATTTGTTTTCCAAGTTCTCTAGCTGTCTTCATTCCTCTTTCATCGTTTACTATGCTTCCCTTCTCGTAGGCTAGCCCCTCAACAGATTCAGCACATATCATGTGGTTACTGATAAAGTATCTGTTGAAGAAGTTTAATGTTTCAACAGCTCCAGTTCTACCAGCCACAGCGATTGCTGCAGCAACTTTGTTTGAGAGTTTTAGATTTGGAAAGGTAAGTGCATATGTTCGGTCTATGAAGATTTTTGCCTGTGCACACATTTGCCAGAAGTATACAGGTGTACCAAATATTATACCGTCCACCTCAAGAAGTTTTTTATACATGATCTGCATGTCATCGTTTATACTACATTCACCTGTTTTATGACATGCTCCACATCCATTGCAAGGATTTATTTTATAGTCTCTAGTTGTAATAAGCTCAGTTTCAGCACCTGCCTCTCTAGCTCCCTCAAGTGCTTCACGAACAATTATTTCAGTATTCCCATTTTCTCTAGGGCTGAAAACTATACCTAAAACCTTCAATTTACATCCCCTAAATTAGGAAAACAACATCTTAAATACTTATTGATTAATAAGCTGGTTAAAGTTAAATTTGTTAAAGTTTAGAATATATAGTTATGAAGGCCGCTATATTTAAAGGTCCTGGAAAGATAGATGTTGAGAATATACCTAATCTATCCCCATCTAAGGGAGAGGTTATTGTTAGGTTTAGAGCTGGTAGTATTTGTGGTACAGATTTACATTTTTATCGTGGTGAGTGGAGTGGGCTAAGAGCTGGGCAGGTTATTGGCCATGATGCTTGTGGAGAGCTGCTTGATACTGGGGTGAGAGTTGCTATGGTCCCAGTTGTTTATTGTGGTTTATGCTGGTATTGTCTTCAAGGTTTGTTCAATCATTGTGAAAATGGGGGGATTAAAGGTTTTGATTATGATGGCTTCTTTTCAGAGTATGTTGTAGTACCTGAAAGAAATATTCTTCCAATTCCTGAAAATGTAAGTGATGAGGAGGCTGCAGTTCTTGAGCCTGTTGCTCTTGCAATCCATACTTTAGATATGCTTAATCCGAGAATTCACGACTGGGTAGCTATAATTGGTCAGGGTTCAATAGGTTTATTGATGACTCAAATAGCGAAGCTTAAGGGATGTAGAGTTATTGCAATTGATATGCTTGACTATAGATTAAAGCTTTCAGAAAGATTTGGTGCTGACTTCTATATTAATGCTCAATATGAGAATTCAGCTAGTAGAGTTATGGAAATTACTGGACGTGGCTCAGATATAGTGATTGAGGCTGCGGGAACTAGACAAGCTGTTGAGCAAACCCTACTTCTAGCTAGGAAAGCTGGAAAAATTGCCTTGGTAGGAGGGTTTGAGGGCTATCTAGATTTAGGAGTTGTTGGAGAGGTGAAGCTATTCACTAGCTACATTTCCCCGGTGGAGTATCCCCTAGCTTTAAGACTTATAGCTGAAAGAAAAGTAGATGTTAAAAACTTGATAACTCATAGATTTAAACTAGCTGAATTTAAGCAAGCAATAGAAATAGCAAATAATCTATTAGAGAAGCCGGTAAGAGTTGTTGTTACTGCTTACTAGAAGCAGTTAGCCTAGTATTTTAGATATTGAATCTTCTGTTTTCATCATTACTATTTTTGTCATGATGTTTTCAATAGCTTTAATTGCAGGTGAATCTCTAGGTATTTTAGTTATGGGTAGGCCGTTTAAATCATGTATTAAAATGTTCTGGTCTTCCGGAATATAGCCTATTAATTCAATCTCTATTTTCTCAATCTCACTCCTAATATAGTTTAGACTGTTTTCGGGTATTCTGTTAGCTACAATGTAAAACCTCTTAATTTTATTATTTAGCTCAGTAGCTAAATCTTTTATACGTTTAGCTGTTAGAATTCCTCTTATACTTGGATCAGTGACAATAAGCATTATGTTAACATCCCTAGTTGTTCTTCTACTTAAATGTTCAAGACCTGCCTCAGTATCCATGATGACGTATTCATAGTTTCTGGAAAGCTTATCAACGATTTTTCTAAGGATATGGTTAATGTAGCAATAACATCCAGGTCCTTCAGGTCTACCCATGGGTAGGAGATCAAATTCATCCCCCTCAACGATAACCTCACTATATATAAGATATTCAAAATAGTCTTCTTTTGAGCTTGCTGATTCACCTATTTTTAGAAGTTCCTCTCTAACATCACCTAAAGTCTTTTTAACTTCAATACCTAAAGCCTCATTAAGATTTGTATTTGGATCAGCATCAACAGCAAGTATTGAACCTAGCTTATTTCTGCTAAGATAATCTATGATTAGAGCTGAAACTGTTGTTTTACCTGCTCCTCCTTTACCGCTTACTGCAATTGTAAATGTCATAAAGTATGCTCAGCTAAGTAATATATAAGTATATTGCAATAATATAGCTAGCATATATAGCTTGGTTGAATTGTCTTTGTAAAGCTATAAGTACCTGTATATGAGTACCCTAACTCTACTAGCATGTTTGAAGCTAAGTTTCCAATATTTACTAGCTTAACTGTTTTAACTCCTCTCAGACTAAGATAGTTCTCAACGTATTTTAAAATGTTTTTTAAGGCTTCTCTACTACTACTGGATTTGTCGTATATCATTACTGTTAGGGTAGCATTATCCCCCCTTACATATGTATAGGCTACTCCATACTCAACATTTCTTTGAAAGGTATCTGAAGGAACTAGATCAACAATAACTTTCCTATCGTTAACTGTAGAGACTTTAACATTAAGCTTTTCACTCTTTATGGATTTAGTAATTCTAAAGGTAATACTGCTATCCATAATATTTATAGTAATTTTAAATCTTCCTAGACCTGGAATATCAATTTCACTACTTAGCATACTATGTATATTATAGCTTAGCTATTTATATGTTGAAGCCCGTAGTCTCTCCACCATAGCATCCCCCTCCCTCTTAACGTCTTCCCACAATCTCTCTACATCCCCACTATATGTCCCCCTACTAATTAAATCATCATATCTATTTAGGAAAACTAGTAGTTTACCAATAATACTGCCTCCTCTAAGCTTTAGGGTTTCTGATTGAACATCTACCTCCTCAATGATAGCTGAAGGAATAGCTTTCCTTATACCTAAAACATCCTTTAATACTATAGTTTCCCCATTGATTTTAACATAAACAACATCATCATATACTTTCCTAACTTCTCCATCCCTAATAAAAACCTTAAATTCACACATTTCTCTCAATTCAATAGAGGTCGTAAATTATTTAAGAATTTCGCTAACATTATGGAAATATTATCGTTCTCAATTAGTCTGTAGGAAGGTTGCTACATTATTAGTAGAGCTCTACATTACATACTAGTTTAAAGTTGATCCTCATTTTGCCTCTTATAAACTAAGACATTAAACACATACACTTTCACATTTAAGCTCAAAGAATCATTTACTAGATGCTTAATTCCTTATCTTGTAGTATATACTATTGGTAAACCTAGTATTTGAGTAGTTAACGCTGCGATTAATGGTATGAACAAATTATCCTCAATACTACATAATTCAGTTAGTGTTGCAATTATTGATGTTATAAGTGAAGCTAATGGATTTATTCCTAAAGCTATTAATACAATGTAGTATACTGTAAATCCAGCAATAGATCCTTCAATAGATCTATTAATAAATGGTATTAAATGTCTTCCATATCTTTTACCTACAACTGTTGATGTAGAGTCTACAGTCATAAGTGCTAGTATACCGTAGAAAACATAGTCTCCAAATAGAAAATATGAAATTGTTGTACCAAGTACACCGTAGGTTAAACCTATGTATCCACCAACCTTCTCATATCTTCGCTCAATTCTAGATAGCTGATCATCAATTAAATCCTCAATCCTCCTAATAACATCATCAACATCATCAAGAATCTGCAGTATAGGTTTCCCTAATGGAATAATTCTAAGAATTTCATCAAACAATATCCTCCTACCTGTCCTCATAGTCCTCTTAATATCCGATCTTAGTAGTGGCTTCTTAAGCTGTAAAACATTTAATGTTAAAACTGATATGCTTAATACTGAGTAGAGTGTTGAAGCATTAATATATACTACATCCTGAATTCCCCCTAAAATATAGGGGGAAATAAGAATTGCTGAAAGTATTACATGGATAAGCTTCCTTAATACTACTGGGGTGAAACTCTTATCTATATTCTCCACTCTATCTACCATGGTTATTATGATGATACAGCTATATAACTTTAAGCTACTTAGCCCCCTATCTACACCTATATACTAATTACTGAAACCTAACCTACAAATACCTATAGCCATAATTTTACATTAGCTAGATAAGCTATTCCTAATAACCATCCCGGTCTCCTAGGATCTAGAGCTACAATGTTTACTCTAGTGGAGAGGTGTTAATTGTAATGATTGTTGAAATACTTGTTTCCCTAGAAGTTTCCCCATAGGCTTTGTAGGGGTGTGTTTGATGCCTATTCATAATTCCCATGGTTCTCCACTCTTCTAGACTACATTACGGGCAATAACACCACTTAAGATCCTGAAAACCTAGAACAAAGATCTACTTGAAAGAAGAGCAAGAACATTTATGAAGAACATAAGAGGTCAACACAAAACTTATTAAGGAAGCATCTTATTCTTGCTGTAAGAGGATGGAAATTCATGACTATTAGAGAGTTGAAACCCGGCATTTATTATGTGGGTGTAATAGATTGGGACAGAAGACTATTTGATGAGCTTATTCCACTACCAAATGGTACAAGTTACAATGCCTATCTAGTAATGGGTAGTGAGAAAGTAGCCATCATAGATACTGTTGATTCAGCTAGGAGGGAGGAGCTTATAGGAAATCTTCAAAGGCTTAAGATTGAAAGAATAGATTATGTTGTTGCTAATCATGCAGAGCAGGATCACTCTGGAGCTATACCTACAGTATTAGAATTATATCCTGAAGCTAAGATTGTAACTAATATGAGATGTAAGGATATGCTTATAGATTTACTTCAAGTTTCAAGTGATAAATTCATAACTGTAAATGATGGAGATTCTTTACCGCTAGGTGGTAAAACTCTTGAATTCATTCTTGCCCCATGGGTTCATTGGCCTGAAACTATGTTTACCTATTTAAGGGAGTATAGTATTCTGTTTACATGTGATTTTTTCGGTTCCCATTTGGCAGCAAGTGATTTATTTGTAGTGGATGATGTGAAGGTATATGAAGCTGCTAAACGGTATTATGCAGAGATTATGATGCCTTTTAGAATGATGATTAGGAAGAATCTAGAGAAAATAAAGAATTTAGAAATTGAAATGGTTGCCCCAAGTCATGGCCCAGTTTATAGTAAGCCCGAATTTATTTTAAATGCCTATAGAGAATGGGTTTCTGATAATGTAAGGAATGAGGTAGTTATACCGTATATTTCAATGCATGGCAGTACGGGTAAAATGGTTAGCTACTTTGTAAATGCATTAATTGAAAGAGGAGTAACTGTAAAGCCATTTAATCTATCTAAAACAGATATTGGAGAGCTTGCAATAGCTCTTGTGGATGCTGCTACTATTGTAGTTGCATCCCCTACAGTTTTAACCGGTCCACATCCAAATGTTCTATATGCAGTTTATCTCGTTAATATTTTAAAACCAAAACTGAAGTATGTATCTATAATTGGCTCTTATGGATGGGGAGGTAGAATGCTGGAGCAGATTACTGGATTACTAACTAATCTACAGGTGGAGTTTCTTAAGCCAGTTATTGTTAAAGGATATCCAAGAGTAGAGGATTTAAAGGAGTTGGATAGATTAGCAGATGAAATTCTTAGAAAACATAGAGAGCTGGGTATTACTACTGCTAGTAGTAGCTTCTAGATAGCTTATGGAGTTTCTTAAAACATTAACTGGAACCCCATCATACTATGTAAGTCAGAGAATAGAGGAGTTTAAAACTCTTGGTAAAAATGGAAGTGTAATCTTTAATTTTAATCCATTTATAGATTTAAGAGTATACTCTACTTTAAAGCTTGAGCTTGCATTCTGCATATCTGTAGCAAATAGTAGGGCATTAAATGGATTGCTTTTCCAGAACTCAGTAAAGGAGTTGGAGTTGGAAAATAGGGAAATTGTTAGGAGGATTCTGGAAAACTCTAAAGTTAGATTCTACAGTAGGAAGGCTGAATACATTACTAAATCTATTC
>CALHIW010000051.1 GCA_938030905.1 Candidatus Methanomethylicia archaeon
AATAGGATATGTAACTTTTTATGCTGTATAGTTTAGGCTTCATCATAATATAGTGAAGTATTTACAAAATATCTTGAAGGGGCGAGTTCATTGTTAATAAAGGGATGTTGAAGAAAAGGAGAAAGTGTTAAGCTATAAAACACTGTTTTCCATGTTCTGGCATCTTAGCAAACATTGGAATTGTAAGTTTTAGTCTAGAGCTATAAAAGGGAGATTAAATTGAGGGAAATTAGTATTGATTGTCTATTAGCAGCATCCTTAGGCATAAGCCTACATTAGAGGAAATGAAAGCATTTAGAAAATAGTTACTGTGGGTGATGTCTAATGAGTATGCTTGTTCACAAAGCTCTCTCTAATTTAATAAAGAATAAATAATAGTGTAGATATTATATTTTTGATATGAGTGTTCATGCCTACATATTCGTACATACTGATACAGGTAGAGCTGTTGAAGTTATGCTTGAAGCTAAAAAAATAAATAAAGTTAAGGAGGCACATGTTATAACTGGGGTTTATGATGTTATTATTAAAGTTGAAGCTGAAAGTATTGAGGACTTAGAAAATATTGTTATTAAGAAAATACAGGGAATTAAGGGTGTTAGAGGAACAGTGACGGCGCTTGTAATTCATTAATACATCACTATAGATTAATTAAAGCTACTAAATCATAAACATTTATTCTTTCTATTTTGTAGATGAAGGTACTAATTAGATTTCAGTAGCATCATAATATCTCTAACACAGATACATAATAATAAATACGTGAATAGGAAAAATATAAGAATCTGCAGTCTGATACTCCGTGATTGTATGGATAAGTTAGTAGCTGAGGAGATTCTTAAAACCTTAAGGAAAGAATTTAAAAAATTCGATATTGAGGAGTTTATAGTGTTGAAGGCTATACAGTCTAAAAACCCATTTCAACTACTTACAGCTGTAGTTCTAAGCCAAAATACAAGTGACAAAAATAGTTTAGAGGCCTTTAAAAATCTTATTGACAACCTAGTTGATATAACTCCTTGGAAAATCATAGAAACACCCCTAGAAAAACTAGAAGAACTCATAAAGCCTGCGGGAATCTATAGAAGAAGAGCTGAAGCATTAAGGAAAATATCGATGGAAATCATTGAGAAATATAATGGTAGTCTTGATAAAATACTTGAACTTCCACCTGAAGAAGCTAGAAGGGAGCTTATGAAGCTACCTCAAGTAGGAGCAAAAACAGCAGATGTTTTAATACTATTTTTAAAGGGTAAGTACACAATACCTATAGATACACATTTAATGAGGATATCAAAGAGGATTGGCTATGCTAATAGTAAAGCAGATTATGAGAAAATTAGAAGAGAACTCATGGATTTATTTAAACCGGAAGAATACCTTGAGACACATCTCTTACACATACTTCTCGGTAGAAAATACTGTAAAGCCAGAAAACCTAAATGTAAAGTATGTCCTATAGTAAGGTATTGCAAATATGAATTTAAGGTGTTTTAATGACTTCCTCATACGTTAAAGGTAGAGCGTTTGAACACTATGTTAAACGTAAACTTGAAGCTAAAGAGTGGATTGTTATACGTAATAGAGGAAGTAGGGGAATTTTTGATCTACTAGCTGTTAAACATGGAAAAATAATGCTGATACAGTGTAAATGGAGTAACCTTATTGAAGAGGGGGAGAGGAGAAATCTATTAAGTAAAGCATTAAAAGCTGGAGGTATACCAGTATTAGCAACGCATATTAATGGTAGAGTTGAACTTATTGACATTAGAAATGGGGGACAGATTAAAATCTAATAATAACATAATAAACCATTTTTAAGCCTTACTTATTGTCTATATGGATAACTACAATAATTGCAGGTTTACATAAAAATTCCACACCTTTCAGATTTGAAGAAAACCTTCAAAAGCTGTCTAAGCTTTGACCCAGAGCTTAAACAGCTTCCTAACACTTCTTAACGAATGACATCAAAGCTACTGAAACCTCCTAAGCGAAAGAGGTATGGTGGACAGTATACAATGCTATCTAACGAATTATCTACAAACATGACTTCTTCCCTCCAGGAAGACTAGAAGAGAACAACTTGAAATCCTAACTAAACATGACCGTTGAAAGGATGCAGCTTACTGTTGAGAGTAGAGGCAAGATTCATATTCTTTGAGAACGCTGATAATTCTGAGTTCTATATAGGTACATGATGGTGCATCCTTTACTCTGGGATGTAAACCGTGAAGAGAAGATTATCAATGTGTTGTTAAGTTATGAATCATTACCAGAAGTAGGAATCCATTAACTTCAGTCAAGGAAGTGCCGGAGGCTTGGCAAATCTAAACTAATCATTAAATTTATCAATTAATGGAATTATAAGTAATGCTAGAAGGCCAATTATAATATATGAGAGTTCAGGATTAAAAGTATTTGCCATCATACCATTTAGTAGAGGACCTACTGTAAAACCAAAGCCAAAAATCGCTTCATAAAGTCCAACTCCAAAACCAAGTCCTTCTACAGGTAGCTTATTTGAAATCATGTTAAGAGTCAATGGAAAGAATGATCCTAGGGAAAATCCAAGTATGAATAATGAAACAATAAATGTATAAGTTCCAGGAAATAAGCCTATAAGCATCATTGATCCAGACATAAGTAGCGATATGATAAGTAAAAGCCTAGATAGATTGAATTTAGTAATGCATGGTGTAAGATAATAGGAAACTATTCTAGCTAGCCCGAAAACAGTAAATAATACACTTATTTGAAACTCACTTAATCCATGCAGATTAGCATATCCAGGAAAAATATAGACAGTAGATGCATAAACTATACTATATGGAATAATTGAACAGTACATTTTAATAAGGCTAATATTAAAGCTGAAGCCGCTACTACGTAAAGTCCTTATGGACTTATATCTTCTACTAACCATAATAACAGGCACCGTAGATAATATAATTATTATGCATGAAAGCATAAATAAGCCTTTAAGGTTTAAAAACTGTACTAAAACACCGCCTGTAAAGGGACCTATAAGGAAGGCTAAAGACCATGAAATATTATACTGACTATATGATTTAATTCTTTCTTCAGAATTATTAATTTCGGAAAGAATAGTTTCAGCAATAGGCCAGAAGAAGGATATACCAATACCCCCAAGTATCTGAGCAATGTATATGTGTGTTAATGTATTTGAGAATGATAGGGCAAGCATTGATAATGAGTTTACAGCTATACTGATAGAATATATAAAAATCCTATTAAATCTATCTGAAAAATAACCTGCAATTAAGGGTATTACCATATAAGGTAATGAGCGGGTAAGACCTAGAAGCCCAAGATCAAAATAGGATGCATTGAAATACTGAGCATAGATTGGTATCATATATATACTCATTGCAAGACCTAGTGAAGTCACGAATACTGAAGCATTTAAACAGTGAATCCAAGACATCACTGATTTAAGCTAAAATCATACTGTTAAACTTTACTATGGGCAGAAGATACTGTTAAGTTATTTCGGTAGTGTTTGGGTGATTTTATTAGGTGGCTTCTCAAAACTCATAGAAATTGCTAGGATTGTAAGTTTTATTGTAGTTGAGTGTTCTGCTTACATAGCTAGTTTAAGCTATGGGTATGTGGGGCTTTGATTAGGTGCTAGGATGATTGTTGGTGTTGATGGGGTGGATGGTGATAGTTGATTGATTAGAACTAGTGGAGTGGAGCTATGTATGTGTTACTGCTGGTTGATGGGTTTCATGTTGGGGATTATGCTCTATTTAAAGGCTTTTAAGGAGGGTTGAGGCATGTATGATCAAGTTTCCTCGTGGATGAAGGCCTACGGTGCTCTGAATTACTTTTAGACTTAAAGTGAATTTGTAGTATCTTTAACGAGGACATTGAATAGGGTTCAGAACTATGGAAGCCAACAATTCCTAAATAACTCTTCAGTAGGAAAACAGATCCTCATAGGGCTCCCACTTTATTGGGCAACTTCATAAGACCACGCCAAAACCTAAATATCGACAACACTAATAACTTGACAGTATCAGCAGAGATGTGTCCAGTAATTCGTTGATATCAATGGATTCAAGGAAGAAGTTAAGATGTCTGAAAGCAGGCTGCATTGTACGTAGACCCTAAGCGTGAAGAAATGTATAGCGTAACCTGGAATCAAACTAATTGTTGAATAAAACCTATAAGCAGTATTTCTTGCTAACTTAAGCTATTGAATACGTATATTTCCATATTTAGATTCACATAGGTGCAGCATCAATATGATGATTATAGCTATACATTAACGGGTAGGTTTATAATCTCTGTAGAGTAAATAATTTAGTGGTGTTATGAATAGAGATGGGGTATTCTATGTTGGGGAGGCTCTAATAGGTATTGGTGATGAAGTAGCACATATAGATTTAATTATTGGACATAAAAATGGACCTGTAGGTATGGCCTTTACAAATGCTTTAACAAACATTTCATCTGGACATACACCACTTCTAGCTGTTATTAGACCTAATCTAGCTGTTAAGCCAAGCACTATAATAATCCCAAAAGTAACTGTTAAAAGCCTTGATGATGCCAATAAGATTTTCGGTCCTGCGCAAGCAGCAGTTGCAAAGGCTGTTGCTGATGCTGTTGAGGAGGGAATTATACCAGTGGATAAATGTGAAGACTGGGTTATTATAGCATCTGTATTTGTACATCCTAAAGCTAAAGACTATAGGAAGATATATCAATACAACTATGGAGCAGCAAAATTAGCTATTAAAAGAGCACTTCAGGGTTATCCTAATGCATTAAAAGTTCTTAGGGAGAAGGATAGAGCTATTCATCCAATAATGGGATTTAAAATTCCGAGACTATGGAATCCACCATATCTTCAAGTAGCATTAGATATAGATTCGTTAGAACAGGTTGAAAAAATCATTAAAGAACTTCCAGTAAGAGAAAGACTTATATATGAAGCTGGAACCCCATTAATTAAGGCTTATGGAGTATATAGTGTTATTGATAAAATAAGAGAGTATAGGAAAGATGCATTCATAATAGCGGATCTTAAAACAATGGATGTTGGAAGAATAGAGGTTAAAGAGGCTGCTGATGCTACAGCTAATGCCGTATGTATTTTAGGAGTTGCTTCAAAAGCAACTATTGAAAGAGCAATACAAGAAGCAAGGAAGCAGGGAATATATGCTGTTCTAGATATGATGGAGGTTAAAAACGTAAGAGCTAGACTTGAAACACTATCAGTAAAACCTGATATAGTTGTTTTACATAGGAGTGTTGATGTTGAAAGAGAAATAGCTGAGAGAGGATTAAAATCTGAAACAGAATGGGGTGATATTAGAGGTATTAAGGAGGAGTTTAAATGTAAAGTTGCTGTTGCAGGAGGTATAATACCTGAAACAGCTGTAGAAGCACTTAATGGGGGAGCAGACATAATAGTTGTTGGGAGATATATAGTAAGAAGCCATGACCCAAGAAGAGCAGCAGAACAATTTCTCGATCAAATGCCTCCTGATGCAGATACTATGAGGCTAATACTTGATGAAGATGAAGTAATTGGGGAGTAAGATATCTATACTATTAATACTATCTTAACGTGATGTACTGGAGTATCGCGTAATCCATAAGTTAATATTACCATGTCTCCTCTTGAAACATAGCCTAGCTTATTTAACTTCCTTAATGAAATTTCTAATCCATCCTCATAATCCTCGGCTTCAACATAGAATGATTTAACATTACGTAGTATGTTAAGCTGTCTTGTGGTCTTTAGGTTTGATGATGAAGCATAAATTTCAGCTTTAGACTTAAATCTAGCCGTTCTAAAAGCTGTTAATCCTGTTTTAGTATATATTAATACCTTAGCGTTTATATCCTCAGCAAGTCTAATAACACCTAAAGCAAATTTATCCTTAATACTTTCTAGGTTTAGATTTTCTCTCTTAATAGTTTAAAATTCAGCATCGGACTTTTCAGATATTTTCCTAAGCCATTTCACAGCTTCAACTGGATATTTCCCCACAGCAGTTTCTCCAGTTAGTAGTAGGGCATCAACCCCATCAAGAACAGCATTATATATGTCTACAACTTCAGCTCTAGTTGGTATAGAATTCTCAATCATTGATTTCAAGAAGTTGAGTTGCAACCATTACTGGTTTACCATAGTAGATACTTCTATCAATTATTAGCTTCTGTATACTTGGAATATCTTCAAGGTTAAAGTGAAGTCCAAGATCACCTCTAGCTACAAGAATGTAATCACATTCATTAATGATCTCATCAATATTCAACATAGCCATCCTCGTTTCGATTTTGGCAATAATCTTAATATCCAGTGAGTTAAGCTTGCTAAGAATTGCTTTAATACATCTAATATCTTCTGGAGACTTAACATAGCTTGCAGCAATATAGTCCAAATCCTTATTAACAGTAAATCTTAGCGAATTATAGTCCTTTTCAGTAATTGATGGAAAACTATACTCCTTACCCTTAATTACAAGAACCTTTCCTTTCTTCAGGAAAACACTTGTTAAAGCTAAGGCTTCAACACCATTCCTATCAACTCTCTTAATTTCTAACTGAAGACGTCCATCATTAGTTAGCACTATGTCTCCATGCTGAGCAACATCGAAAAATTCATGATTTGGAACAGGTACTCCATCATTACAGCTACTACAATATTTAAAGTACACAGCACCATTACTTGAAACCTGTAATATATTCATCAATCCTATTCTAACACTAGGACCTTGAAGATCCCCAATAATTGCAAAATGCTTTCTAAGCTTACTTTAAAAACTTCTAATAGCATCAAATATGTATTCACTCATCTTCAGAGCCATGTGAAAAATTAATTCTGAAGCCATCAACATATAAGGCAATTTTACCTAAAACCTCAATATCACTAGTAGCTGGACCTAAAGTTGCAATACATTTTTACCCATAAAATACTAAGCTAAAGCATTTATTTAAAGATTAAACTCTACTAGCAGATATCATTCCAGCAATTTTTAAGTAATATATTGTAATAATGCTGAGTCTTTAAATGTAGGTATTTTAAAGCCTTCAACAAGTTGAAAGGAGAATTAAATGAGGTAATATCTACTAAATTAATGAATCTAAAATACCGTTACTATACTCTAGCTTTCTGTACTGAAAGTATATCTGAAGGCTTTAAAACTGATATTCCAGTAATACTACCAATAATTTCTATCTGAACTATTTTATCTGGATTTTTAAGGTCAACTTTACGATCTATTACTTCAGCAACATATCTTATTAAACTCATAGTGTCAATATCACTTATCCTCTTATTAACAGTTATCCTGAAGGTTTCATCTCTACCAATTTTTGAGATAAGCTTTGAAACAGCCTCTTTAATCTTATCTTGATCAGTTTCAACACATAAATCTATAGGTACTACTTTAAGAGTGTAACGTAGCTCCCAAGGTCTTTCATTAAGAATTCCTTTAAATTTCTCAATAACAAGAAAGGGATCCAAACTAGTTTTCACCATAACTAATCCTGGTGGACCTGCAGGTCTTATTTTGGCGTCTTCATCACCAAACTCTCTAAGAAAAGCCCAAAGTTCACTACAACACTCATCTTCCCGTCTACGAATAGTAGAAACAAGTAAATTAAATACTCTCATAATATAGTTTAAACAAAGCTTTTAATAAGCTTTATCTAGATTTAAATATCTAATCAATCTATTGACATACTCCATGACTAAGATTGGAAGATTTTTGCTTCTAAGGTTTCATTGGTTGGTTACTCATTGTCTTTGAAACTTCTCACTCCATCTTAGAGGCAAAACTATACCATCAGTCCGCCATCCCTACTCCATACGAGGCTTAAGATTATGGTTCAATCTTTTCTTGCTATATTTATGACCCTGACAGCCTCCATTGATAGTCTTGTGAAACATTAGGTAGCAAAATAAGCCTCTATGCATTCTTATACCTCTCTAATAGCGAATGGATTTATGCTTATGTCTTATACTTGCTTGCCTTAACAACTCCCATATCATATTCCTCCCTCTTCCCCTTAAACATGTCAGCATGCAACGAAAACAGTTTCTCCATATCAATTTGGTGTAAGCTCATTATAAGAATGATCTAACTCGTATCCTAGGATAAATGAAGTTCCTGTTAGAAATTGCATGTTGATAATTATAATGATTTTGCATAATTCATCACCATGTTTAAACTATTGATAATCCATATTCACAGTTAAAACAGTAGGCTTTCTTGCCAAATTTATGTAAAGCCCACTACACTGCTTAAGTATTTAAGTTAGCGTATTACTAAATATGTAGCTGGAGGATTAAGTGTGAGAGGAAGCTAGATTCATCAATAATACTAAAAAGACTTAGGATTTGAACACTACTCCTGTATTGAGGAGAAAGTTAGTCACCTCTTATTAGTGTATCGTTTAATGATCTAATTCCTGAATCTTAGGAATTACTAATATATAATAGCTTACTTTATAAGCCCCAGTTTGAAGCCTATAATCATCTCAGCTTTGGAAAGGAATATTATATTAAAGTCTGGGGTAGAATCAGGTAAAACTGAGGCTGGCTTCTACACGTTTAAACATAAAAGTACCAACGATAACAATATATCCAGCCCTTACCTTAGCTAATGATCAAATTAGAAGAATTAATGAATATTTAAGATTCTTAACTATAGAGTTGTAGCTATTGGTTCAGTAAGGAGAAGTGAGTTTGTTAAAATCTATGGTGGAAGCAAGTTAAGGTCAAACTTATCAATGCAGGATGTTCTCATTACCAATTTCCCGCTTTCCTAATGCATGAAATTAAGAAAATAGCTACATATAGTAAGGGAGCGCTTCTAGATGGATTTATCTCTAGAATGAGGATTCTAGTTCTTGATAATGTTGATTTCTATGGTCATAGAGAAATAGCTTTACCCCCCTCTCCCTAATTAAAATTCTTAATACTGATTTCTGAAAGAAAATTTCAAATAGGCGATCCTAACAGCTACTCTCAGAAATCCTGAAGGACTTGTAAGATTCTCAATAATACTAATAATAGAACTCATCTCGAAACTAGACTGAAATAGATTTTACCTGATCGTTAAGAAGCATCTTTCTACTGTTCATCTACCTTTAGCCTTCCTGTATAATCCGTCTTTCTCGAAGGGCATACTCCAACTCTAAAATGTCTCGATGTCTAAGGATTCCACAGCATCTAGCAGATGCTTAGAGAGAGAGTAAAGCATGGTTGCTCTACCCGACCACGCTTCAAACCCTCCCCAGAAACAATACAGTCCCCAACCAGATGCTTTAGATGGCTATGGACTATTCAACATACAAAGCCAAACCTATCCATAAGCTTACCTAGACT
>CALHIW010000052.1 GCA_938030905.1 Candidatus Methanomethylicia archaeon
TAAACTCAATAAATCAAAGCCTCCAACAACCTCACTAAATCTACACCAACCATCCCCACTAAACCACATCTACAAACTAATAGATAACCCTCCACCCACAGCACCAACCCCACAACAAAACATAAATACACAAACTACTAATGAGGGTTGGCAAAGGCTTTTAAAATACTTATACTCCCCTATTAAATTTAGGGAGTTGACACATCATGTTAAACGTGGATGCTTTAAGTTCTGCGTTAAATGCAACTTAAATACTTGAGTGGAAATCAACAATAGTTTAACCAGAGTTTCGTATTTTATATTCCATAATAGATCACTTAAACTCTATAGATTACAACATTCTTAAGATACATGAAGTACCGGGATACGCATCATTTGAGACTAGAGTATTGAAAGAATTATCTTCCATTAAGTATGGAATAAACTACTTTGTCATGTTAATTGTAATAGATGATGATAAGTGAACTGTACTAATTGTCTTAAGCGAAAAGTTTATAGGTTTTGCTTACTTATGTCATAATTAAATTATGTGATATTAAATGTCAAATGAGTATAAGCATATAGTTAGGCTTGCTGGAGTAGATCTAGATGGAAGTCTTAAAGTTGCTTATGCATTAGCTCGAATTAGAGGTATTGGTATAAATACTGCTGTGGCTGCTTTAAGAATGTTAGATATTGATTTGCATAAGAGAATTGGATTTCTTAATTCCACTGAAATTAAAAAAATTGAGTCCTTTCTTCAATCTCCTGAATCATACAACCTACCTAGTTGGTTTGTTAATAGACCTAAAGAACCTATAACTGGGCACACTCATCACCTCATAGGCTCTGATCTTGTATTGGCTATTAAAATGGATGTTGATTTTATGAAAAAAATTAAATGCTGGAAAGGCATTAGACATAGTTTAGGTTTAAAGGTACGTGGTCAATCTACACGTACAACTGGTAGAACTGGGGTAACTATTGGAGTTGTTAGAAAACCTAGAGTTAAGTGATTTCTATGGGTGATCCTAAGAGATCTAGAAAGAAGTGGAAAAGTCCTAAACATTCATGGAGAAAAGATCAACTGGTAGAGGAGCTCAATTTAATTGGCGAGTATGGTTTAAGAAATAAAAGAGAGCTTTGGAGAGCAAAAATGTTACTAGATAAATATAGAGCTCAAGCTAAGTTACTTCTCAGTCTTCCAGCAGAACAACGTAAACTTAAAGAATTAGCATTTCTAAGAAGTCTAGTTAAACAAGGTATTATAAATGAAAAAGCAACACTTGACGATGTTCTTGGACTTAATGTTAAAATGCTTCTTGAAAGAAGGCTTCAAACAATAGTTTATAGGAGGAAGTTGGCTAGCAGTATTCATGAGGCAAGACAACTAATAACCCATGGACATATAGTGATTAATGGTTATCGTGTAAGAGTACCAAGTTATTTAGTTCCAAGAGATAAGGAGGAAACAATTGAGTTGCTATTGTCTTCACATAAACCTATCTAAGGTGATTAGATGAGTCTACAAAAAGGATTGTGGGGTATTGCTCATGTATATAGTAGCTACAATAACACTATAATTCATATAACGGATTTATCAGGAGCTGAAACAATAGCGTGGTCCTCAGGAGGTCAAGTTGTAAAAGCTGATCGTGAAAAACCATCACCATACGCTGCTATGACAGCGGCAATTAAAGCTGCTAAGGATGCAATGGATAAGGGTATTATAGGTGTTCATATTAAAGTTAGAGCAGCTGGAGGGCACAAATCAAAAACTCCAGGTCCCGGTGCTCAAGCAGCAATACGAGCATTAGCGCGCGCCGGGTTAATGATAGGAAGAATTGAAGATGTAACACCAATACCTCATGATACGACAAGAAGGCCAGGAGGTAAACGTGGAAGGAGGGTTTAAATGGTTAAGATATCAATACTTGAAAGAGATGATTATAGGCTTCAATTTATAATTGAAGGCATAGATTCAGCACTAGCAAACACAATAAGAAGGGCATTAATATCTGAGGTTCCAGTTATGGCTATACATGAAGTTGTTTTTTTTAGTAATAGCTCAAGTTTATTTGATGAAATAATAGCTCATAGATTAGGCTTAATTCCATTAAAAACAAATTTGGAAAAATATTATCTGATTGATTTATGTCCTAATTGTAATGGTAAAGGATGTTCAAACTGTCAAGTCAAGTTTACACTCCAAAAACAAGCTATGGATACCCCAATACTTGTTACTTCTGGAGATCTTATATCTGAAGACCCTGAAATCTTTCCAGTATCTTCAAACATACCCATTGTCTTACTTAACCCTGGTGAATCATTAGAGTTAGAAGCTATAGCTCAGCTCGGTTATGGTAAGCATCATGCAAAATGGCAACCAGTATCGTGCGCTGCATATGGGTATGCTCCTGAAATAATTATAGATTTCTCTAAATGCATACTATGCGGTAAATGCGTTGAAGTATGCCCCCAGAAAATACTTACAGTAGAGAATAATACTGATATTAGAGTCAATAAATGGTTTAAATGTATTATATGTAGGGAGTGCGTCAGTATTTGCGAGGAAGAGGCTATAGAGGTCATATTACATAACGATAAATTCATATTCACTATTGAATCAATAGGAGCCCTAAGTGTTAATGATATTCTTAAAACAGCAATTAATACATTGATTGATAAGTTTAATAGGATAATCTCCAAAATTAGAGAGGTAGTGAATAGCCAATGAGGAGAACAGGACCCACAAATATTTACACCAGGAAGCTCATAAGTTTACTGAAGAAAAAATATAGGAAATATGGAGCTAGAGTATGGAAGACAACCGCAAATTTACTTGAATATCCAAGACGTAAACGTATAGAAGTCAATGTAGGTAAGATTTCAAAAATGTATGACAGTTTAAAAATGAAACCCAAAATGCTTATTGTGCCTGGGGTTATTTTAGGACAGGGAGATATTAAAAATCCTATTATTGTTGCTGCCCTGAAATTTACGAAGAAAGCAAAGGAAAAAATAGAGTCTTGTGGGGGTAAGTGTCTCTCTCTGTATGATGCTGTAGAGATAAATCCTAGTGGAAATGATGTAATTATATTAAGGTGATCAAATGAAAGTAACTATAATTGATGCTTCAAATCTTATACTAGGTAGAATGGCATCAATAGTTGCTAAGCGTCTTTTAACAGGTGAAAATATAGTGATTGTAAATGCTGAAAAATGTGTTATTACGGGTTCTCCACATATGGTCATAAATATGTATAAAAAAAGGTTAAATTGGCGAACTTACAAAAACCCTGAATTAAGAGGATACAAATCTCAAAGAAGACCCGATTTCTTTGTTAAAAGAGTTATTCGAGGTATGCTTCCACGTAGGAAACCCCATGGCTTAAATGTATTCAGGCACTTAAGAATTTATGTGGGCATACCGGAGGAATTTAAGAATGTTAGTGTTGAAACTATAAATGAGGCTAAATTAAAACCTGAAACATCGAAATTCATATATATTAGCGAACTTGTAAAGCATCTAGGTTATGTAGGGTGATTAATTGAGCCTAAAAACATCAGCTAGGAAAGCAGTAGTAATAACTCTTGGTAAACGTAAAACAGCAAAAGCTATCGCTCAAATTAGGAATGGCATTGGTAGAATTAGGGTAAATGGAATCCCACTTGAAGTTATTCAAAATCAAATTGTAAAATGGAAAATAATGGAGCCACTACTACTTGTAGATGAAAGTGTTAAAAATAGTATTGATGTTGATGTTAAAGTTAGTGGTGGGGGGTTTATGGGGCAGGCTGAAGCTGCTAGAATGGCTATAGCTCGAGGTCTTATTAAATGGACTGAGGATGAGACACTTAAGCTTAATTTTATAAATTATGATAGAACAATGCTAGCTGGCGATCCCCGTCAAACCGAACCTAAGAAATTTGGTGGACCTGGAGCTAGAAGGAGACGACAGAAATCATATAGGTGATATTATTGATAATACCTATTAGATGTTTCACATGTGGAAAGCTTATAAGCGATAAATGGAAGGAGTTCACTTCAAGAGTTCAAAATGGTGAAAATCCTGCTAAAATCCTTGATGACCTAGGCTTTACACGTATATGTTGTAGAAGAATGTTTCTCAGTCATGTAGATCTGCTTGAGCAATTTTCAGTTCATACCTCTAGAGTAAGGAGGTAATTTAAATGAATGAAGATACAATAATTGAAAGCATACATGCACAGAAAATATTTAGTAGTTACGGTAATCAGGCAATCGAAGTTGATGTTGTAACCATAGGTGGATTTGGAAGAGCTTCTGCTTCAAGTAGACTGGGTAGCAAAAAATATGAAGCTATAGCATTTCCAGAAGGGGATATTAATATGGCCATAAGAGAAGTCGAAGAAGTTATAGCTCTCGAGCTTGTAGGTTTAGATGCTAATGAACAGCAAATTATTGACAAAATCCTTCAAGAACTCGATGGAACTAATAATTTCTCAAAAATTGGTGTTTCTGTAGCTATCGCAACTTCTCTTGCAGTAGCTAAAGCAGCTGCAAATTCACATGGTATACCATTATTTCAGCATTTAGGAGGAGCTATGGCATGCACTCTTCCTATCCTGCTTGGCAATATTATAAGTAGGGGTGTATATACTAGGGACTTATCAATCGATATACATGAAATGCTTATAATACCTAAAAACCCCTCTTCATTCTCCGAAGCTTTAGAGATTATATTTTCGGTTCATAAAAAAATTCCAGATGTTATAAGGAAGTATGATTTAAGCTTTACTGGTGGGTATAGTGGTGAAGGTGCTTGGATGATGAGCCTTAAGATAAAAGAGGCATTAAACATTATTAATGAAGCTTGTGTAAAAGCTAATGAAGAATTTGATTCAGAACTAGGAATAGGTATAGATTTCGCCGCTTCAAATCTATGGAATTCTAAGCTTAACAAATACATTTATCGACATGAGGGTATTGAATTAACACCTGAAGAGCAACTATCTTTTGTATTAAGCCTCATAGAAAACTTTAATTTATTTTACATTGAAGATCCTCTATATGAAGATGATTTTGATGGCTTTTCAAAAATATTGAAGGAATTTCCAAATGTATTGGTTTGTGGAAACAGTATATATGCTGCAAACATTGAGCGTATATCTAAAGGAGTTAGGTTTAAAAGTACAAACTCCCTAATAGTTGACCCTAATCAAATTGGTACGTTAACAGGTACTTGGAATATAATATCAATTGCAAAAAACTATAACCTAAAACCTATCATAAGTAATCATTCAAATGAAACTTTAGATGAATCTGTATCGCATATATCTATAGCTGCTGGTTGCCCAATAATTAAAACTGGAACTATTGGTGGTGAAAATATTGCTAGGTTATGTGAACTTTTAAGAATTGAAGAAGTTCTTGGTGAGAGAGCTAAAGTTTTTAATTTTATATGAGGGGATTGAATGAGTATAACAGTTACTGCAGAACTGCTTGTACCCCTTGAAGTTTATCTTACAGCTGGGATACATATTGGGACAAGAATTAGAACAGGCCCTATGGCTTCATTTATATATAAAGTGAGACCAGATGGTCTATCTATACTTGACATAAATAAAACAGATTTAAGAATAAGGGTTGCTGCAAAATTAATTTCAAGTTTTCAGCCTAGTAATGTTGTTGCAGCATCAGCTAGATTATATGGACAAGTACCAGTACAAAAGTTTGCAGTAGTTACCGGTGCCATACCAATAACTGGCAGGTTCATACCGGGAACCTTTACAAATCCACTACTTAAAACATATGTTGAACCTGAAGTTGTGATTGTGGTTGATCCTGAAGCTGATAAACAAGTTCTTGAAGAGGCTTCAAAAGTTGGTGTACCTACAATATCTCTCTGTGATTCGGAGAATATGCCTGAGCTTGTTGATTTAATAATTCCATGTAACAATAAAGGTAGAAAAGCCTTGGCTCTTATTTTTTGGCTTCTTGCCAGACAAGTTTTACGTGAAAGGGGAACGATACCGGTGACAGGTGAACTTCAAGTACCAATAGATGAGTTTGAAACTAAAGTAGCATTATCTCCCAAGGAAGAGTAGAAATGTCTTGAAACTCAAACCGTCAATCATATATACTCATATAAAATTCGCAGAGCTGTAGAAAACATCGTTAAATATATTAACTTGTTCTTAACTTATTAGTTTGTAATGAGTGGGGCTAAAATAAATTAAATATTGGGTGATGCTGTGAATATACATTTCCCTCATACATTACGTAAAGTTAGGTTTCCAGCTGTTGCTGGTTCATTCTATAGTAACAATAAATCTGATTTAATAAGACAAATTGAATTTTGCTTTAAAAGCAAAATTGGGCCAGGCACTGTTCCTGAAGTTAATAAAGATGGAGAAAGAAAAATTATTGGAGTAATCTCTCCTCACGCTGGATATATGTATTCTGGTCCTGTAGCTGCGCATGGTTTTTCAGCTTTAGCTAATGATGGTAAACCTGAAACCTTTATAATCATAGGTCCAAATCATACAGGCTATGGATCCGGAGTATCTATAATGATTGATGGGATATGGCGAACTCCTTTAGGTGATGTTGAGGTAGATAGTGAAGTTGGTAGGCTAATTATTGGGGGAAGCAATATTATAGACATTGATGATGAAGCGCACATTTATGAGCATTCTATAGAGGTTCAAATTCCATTTTTACAATATATTTATGGTAATGGCTTTAAAATAGTACCTATAGTAATGATGCTACAGGGCTTAAGAGAAAGTATTGAAATTGGCAAAGTATTAGGAGATATATGTAAAAATAAAAATATTGTGATAATAGCCTCCTCTGACTTTACCCATTACGAATCATATTGGACAGCGCGTAGAAAAGATGAGGAAGCAATAAAAATGATCCTAGAGCTTAATCAAGATGCGTTCTATAACATTATTAATACTCTTAGTATATCAATTTGCGGTCCTGGACCTATTATGGCACTTATTACGGCAGTGAAGACCGTCGGATCATCAAAATCTATGCTGTTAAAATATGCTAATTCTGGTGATGTTACAGGAGATTATTCATCAGTTGTTGGTTATGCTAGCATAACAATGTATAAATGTTGATGTGTAGGCAATGCTTATCTATGCATCAGCTCCACTATCAGTTTCAATTTCAGGTGAATGGACTTCTATTTTAGGGGAACCACAAATATCATTAGCTATAAATAAGTATGTAGAAGTATGGGTAAAGAAGTCTTTAGTAGGCACTATTGAATTTCAAATTAATAGCGTAATGGAAAACACAGATTATACTGCTAAACTATTAAGATTGATTGAAAGTATGCTTATGGATTATAATGTGGGAAATCTTTCCTTTACAATAAACATCCCACTTGACTTAAGATATGGTCTTGGATGTGTACCCGCATTATGTACAGCACTACTAGTATCAACATCCAAAATTTGCAGTATTTCTATTAATGAAGATAGCATTATTAAAT
>CALHIW010000053.1 GCA_938030905.1 Candidatus Methanomethylicia archaeon
CAAGATTTACATATTATGGTAGAGGGTCAAGTATAGCTGTTGAAAATGGTGTAGTTAACTATTTAGATGGTGGCGCACCATTAAAGATAATGGATTTAAATGGAGATGTAAGGGGTTTAACTTTAAAGGATATTGAAGCTCTTGTAAGGCTCTATGATGCATTAGATTCAATAGATTTCATAGCTGGACCAGGCTTTCCAGTAGATGTACCTGCAACTATGCAGCTTCTAGAAACCTATTTTGTAAAGCTTAAAAATACAGTAAAGCCTATTGCGCCAACCTCAATGCTTAGTGAGGAAGATGTAAATGTCATAGTTAAAATAGCTTCAATTCTTGCTGGTGGAATTGATGAGTTGAGGAGGAAGCCATCGATTATTGCATGGGAGAATCCGTTAAGTCCATTAAGCCACATTAAGAGTCAGCTTCATCAGGTTCTAGCGTTTGCAAAGCTTGGCCTTCCAATACTTATTGCTTCTGCCCCTCAATCTGGTTCAACAGCTCCAATAACTTTAGCAGGGGTTCTAGCACAGCAAAACGCAGAGATCCTAAGTAGTTTTGTTATTGCATACTCAGCATCTGAAAGAGGTAGAAGGCCTCCGGTTATTTATGGTACTGCACCAGCTATCTTTGATCAGAGATATGGAACTATGGTTTATAGCTGTCCTGAAGGTATGCTTCTTAATGCTGCATCTACTCAAATAGCTAGATTTTACGGATTTCCATCTAGAGGTACTGCTGGAATAACTGAATCTAAGGATGTTGATATACAGGCAGGCTTTGAGGCAGGTATGTCTCTTCTCGTTACTGCTCTTGCAGGATGCAACCTAATAATGAATGCTGGAGGGGGAATGATGGGGCCTGGAGTAGATATAGTAAGTTTTGAAAAGGCAATTATAGATAGTGAAATAGTATTCTATGTAGATAGATTCCTGAAAGCTATAGATGTAAATGAGGAGGAGTTAGCATTTGAAGCGATTAAAGAGGTTGGACCTGAAGGACATTATTTAAAGAGTAAGCATACTTTAAAAAACCTCAATAAGTATAGACAGCCTAAGATTGTAGATAGAAAACCAACAAATAGATGGCTTAATGAAAAGAAAAGATTAAGGGAGAAAGTAAGGGAAACTGTGATTAAAATATTAAGGGATCATCAGCCTGAACCCCTAGATAAAGATGTAGAGAATGAGATTAGGAAGGTAATAGAGGAGGAAAGGAAGAAGAGGTTAAAACTATAGTAGAATCATCCTTATGAAAGTCTATGTATATCATTTACTTGAATATTTAGCTCTGCTAAACTCTTGCCTCCTTCTATTATCTTGCGAATAATCATTAGCTATATAAATATTTTCATATTTAAAGTTTACATAGTATTCTACTATAAGATTACTAGCTTAAAGTAAATAGTGTATTCTGATGATTAGAAATGAAGATTTCACTAATTCCTAGAAGAGGTATTGAACGAATTCCTTCAATAAAGGAAATAATGAATGTTGTTGAATTTGCCTTAAAGTTAAAGGTATTGGAAGAGTTCAAACGTCTCCAAACTCTATGTAACATTTCCAGAGGTAAGTTTAGAGTAATGCCTTACTACATATCTGATCTTGGATTTGAATACATAAAATTGTTAGTGCTCTTTCTCGAAATCTTGAAAATATGGATTATCGATATGCAACAGCTACCCGAGAAATTACTGCAAATATCTTGTAAGAGGAAATTCTAAAATAGTTGGAATTATTGATGCTGGATCACAAGCAGGAACTTAGCCTTCAGCTCTAAACAAAGTATTCAATATAGAAGAAGCTAGAGTTTATATAAAAAACCTTAAAGGAGGGGTAAAAATTTAAGGAAATATGAATTATCTTAACCTAGCATTATTAGTTAAGAAAGAAGTTAGAGTTGTTGCGGTAGGCTCTGGATATTCTTGTTACAACTATACCCTAACTCAACCCATAGTTGAAAATGAATGAGTTAGTAAGGATATGCGTATTAATGTAATAGAAGTAGATGCTCCGTTAAAGGAAGAGTTAGCCTCATTAATTTCAAAAGGCAAAGTCATTATTGATGGTTTTGAGCAAGTTATTATTCAGGTGAAGTTAATGCTTCTATGTAAAGGAGTAATTACTGAAGCCAATATTTATGTTGAAGTAGGTGAAATGGTGGTTAGTAAAAAAAAACTAGAGGGATTGGTGGTGAAATAATTATTTTCAACTCTACGGGATCTAGCAATGCAGCTTTAACTTATGAGAAACCCATCTTGGTTTTGAAGTTGACTACTTTAAACCTTAAATTTAAGCTATCAATATTCTAAATTAAACATCATATTATCATAGCTAAACCTTCCAGTTTAGCCTAATTCTTTTCTTGAGGATGAATATCTGGATGAAACATAATATTAGGATTACTATGTATACTGGTAGGTAGAGAAGGCTATAAATAATAAATTCATAAACTTTAAACTTGAATCCAAGTTTTTTCGATAGGATAAAGTAGAGGAGTAATGTTGATGAGAGACTTAGAAGTAAAGTTGAGGATTCATTTATAAACTTGATAGGAACCATTAATAGTAGTGTCGGAAATATATTATTATATTTAGTTATGAAGAATAGTATTATTGTTATAAGTAATTCGTGTATTAGTTGATTTGGTACTAATAGTCCTATAGGCGCTATGAAGGTAGGAAGAATTAGAATTATTAATGGAAGAAGCAGCCTAGGGTATTTTAGACATGTTTTAGCCAAATCAATACCCCACTTTCTAAACCATAGCACCCCCCCAATAGCCCACCTCTTCCTTTGCCTAATCCAAAGTTTCCAGTTTAAGTAGACATGATTATATACTTTAACTTCTTCAGCATATTTAAATCTATGATTTCTTAGAAATGCTCTTGTAGCTATATCAAGATCTTCACTTATAACTCTTCTAAAGCCATTTAGAGAACTGAACACATCTCTTCTAATTGCAAATGCAGCGCCATTAATAGCAGGGGTTTTTCCGGCAAGCTTTGAAGCTAGCCATGAGTAGATATTCATCATGACATATTCATAATACATCATTCTTGAGAGAAATGAGTTTTTAACTATTTCCTTTCTTAAATCCAAGATATCAACATTCTTCATTTCATCAATTATTCTTCTAAGAAAGTATGGGTCCTCAGGTATTTCTACATCTCCATCAAGAAAGAGAAGTATTTCCCCTCTAGATCTTTTAACAGCCTCATTTAAAGCATTAACCTTACCAATTCTCTCCATATTTACAATGAAGTAAACCTTACCATCAAGTTCCCTAATAATACGTAGAGAGTTTTTTGAAGGCTTATCTATAATTACAAATATTTCCTTATCAACATCCTGATTAACTAATCTTCTCAATACTTTACCTAATATCTTTGAACCCCTATATATGGGGATAAGTATACTTATAAGCATCATTTCACGCTATAATTGTTCATCTGTACTATCTATTATGAGCCAGCATGTGAAGATAAGTATTAGGGTATCTAGCAGGTATATATACCTTATCCAGAAGAGCCCAAGAACATTAATTTTCTTTGAACTAATCTCGAAACTAGACTGAAATAGATTTTATTTGATCGTAAGTATCTTTCTACTCCGTATCTGTCTTTAATCTTCCTGTATAATCCGTCTTTCTCGAAGGGTATACTCCAACTCTAAAATGTCTCGATGTCTAAGGATTCCACAGCATCTAGCAGATGCTTAGAGAGAGTAAAGCATGGTTGCTCTACCCGACCACGCTTCAAACCCTCCCCAGAAACAATACAGTCCCCAACCAGATGCTTTAGATGGCTATGGACTATTCAACATACAAAGCCAAACCTATCCATAAGCTTACCTAGACT
>CALHIW010000054.1 GCA_938030905.1 Candidatus Methanomethylicia archaeon
AAGGCCTTTATCAGAATATCGACATTTTTCCTTTCTACTAGGCGCCCCACATATAGGATAACCTTCTTTCCTTCAAGTTTAAGCCTCGCCCTCAGTGCGGCAACCTGCTTCTCAGAATCAGTCTCGTTTTCAGAGATGACACTACTGTTCGGAGCTATAAATATTTTCTGCGGGTCCACGCCTAGTGAAGTGTAGAAAACCTTATGGAAACTTCCATAAGTTACAATGGCATCGGGTTTTTTCAACAACCAGGGATAAATAAAGGATGCCCCTATCCTCTTAATAGCGTTTATTACACCATCCTTCCAGTGATCTTTTTCAGCGAACTCCCAGCCCCCAAACCAAAGGATGAAAGGCTTTCCCTTTATTCTGCCAATGAACAAGCATATAATAGCATTAACCAAGTTGGAAACTAGTCCCATCGTTCCTTTAGCCGAGCCCGCCTCCCCCCAAATTATTATATCATAATTTTCCTTCAAAAGAACCGATATTAGTCTAAGCTTAGAACGGACAATGCTATAGCTTATATTAGCTGTATTTTCGACATAGTTCTGGTTTGTGAGGAAGAACACTACTTCGCCTAGCAGGCTTAGCTTTTGGTAAAGTGGAAGCCTATAGTCCCAGATATAGTCGATGACAAAGGCAATTCTCATAGTTTAGCTTCCCACGTAATAGATAACACTACCACCATTAGAATATACTTTGTTTCCCTTCTCTAAGAGATAAGAAATTTTGGAAAGACTCCACCACGCATCCGGGCTTAAACCATCTGATATTACCTGATCGACATTGTTAAAATACCTTAAATATATATATGCGTCCTTATCCACTTTTGCGTTCTCTCTTAACCAGCGGAGATCCCCATTTAATTCCGGAGTTCCCATCATACCATAGCTGGTTAATACGTTATATATGGCTCTTCTATCGGCGTAAATTAGGTAACCATCTTTCCTGTATTTAGATAACCACTGAGCACTGAGAACATCATGTACCACCGGATACAAACCATAGAAAATGTTCTTCTCGCTTATGCTTCCATTTTCGATAATATACTTACTGCTGACGGGGCTACTACGGAAATCCTTGATTATAGTTTCAGAGATGAAACCGCTGTTTAGCAATAAGAAGATTGTAAGGGATAAGGCAAAGATTTTAAGAAACTTCTCCTCCACTCTGTCTTTAACTTTAACTCTTACGGAAAAGTATTTAGCCACAGCCATTCCACCTAGTACACTAAAAGGTGCTAAGGTAGTCAATAAAGTAATGTACAACCTCGTTAAGCCGATAGAGGCTTGTCCATGAGCAAGATAAGGCACAGACATGCTAGCTAACCCCCATCCAAAGAAAACTACTGAGAAAACATTGTAATCGCAATCCAATTTTTTGCTACGGAGCAAATCTATAATGCCTATCCCTATAAAGAAGTTATACAGAAGAAAAAGGAATCTGGAAATTTGCCTAGCTATTGTAAATTCCTTCGTTAAATACTCTAAACCGCCTGCTGCAGGAGAGAAGAGCTCAGATAGGCTACTTATAATGTGGTATCCTAGTCTTACAATCGTATTAAAAGCTGAAGAACTTGAAAAACTCGTATACCAGAGTAAGGCGAACACGATGTACAAAAAAATAAAGTTAGAAGAAACAAGTCTTAGCTCCTTCTTTTTCCTACGTTCTTGAGCCTTAATTGAAAATAAAATAAATAAAATGAACAATAATGGTAGGGAGAACATGAAGATGTAAGATAAGCCGTAATGCGATACAACTAAAGAGAATGAGAAGATTACAGCCATTACAATCCTTTTAGCAACCTTAATACTTTTGTCTACCATTAAGAGGATAAGCAGGAGCAGGAAAAACCCAGCAACTTGTTGTCTTGCTAAACCTAACATCTCCGTGAAAAACGTGCTCACCGATACAAAAAAGAAACATGAGAAAAATGCAATTTGTTCATTAAAAACCGTCCTAAACACCTGGTAGAGTCCGAGTGGAACCAGTGAAAACAACAAAGGATAAATAACTTTGAACACCCAAACGAGGTCCACATCGCATACAATAGAGAGTATGGGAGCCAACATTATGACGCTAAGCATAGCGTTTATATTGTTAGGGATGCTCGTATTCCAAAAAGACTTAGTTACCACTAGATTAGCAAGATAATATTCTGTATGAAGATCAAAATCAATTAAATATTTCGAGACTAGAGAATTATGAAGCAAAAGAGCAAGACCGATCGTCCATACTGCTAGAGGAAATATCTGCTGTTGGATCTTCTCAAATGCTACGAGAATGGGAACAAGGGAAATAGCTAGAAGGAGAAGCAAAAGCAGCACATTAACTCTATAATAGTTAACCAAAAGAGCTCCTAAGATCGCCAATATTGGTAGCAACAAAAAGAAAAGCGCTGAGGATGATAGCAATTTGTCCTTATCTATGAAAAAGTGTTGCAAATAATCCTTGTCGCACAGATAGCAGAGAATGACCTGAGTAAAAGTTAGAATGCCGAAAGTAACAATTAAAGGAATTTCCGAAATGGGCTGAGAAATGCCGATTAGAGGATACAGGAAATTTATAGCCGCGCCTACGAACATTACGAAGAAGAGACTTAACCCTACTGAATAGAGGATAGTCTCTATACTACCTACGCGTAGCTTAAGGATGTGAAGAATTAAGAGTCCAGGGATAAACGATAAGTAAAGGAAGCCAGCAATTTGCCTCATGCCAGAGATGTGTATTCCCATTTGGCTAAGTCCAGATGATGTTAAAAGTGCTATTTGAATTGCTAGGGCAAATATTATAACATTCTTAGTTCCGAGATTAATTCTGATGGAGTTCATATAGGGATCAACTTCCATTTAATTTTTATGTATATTTATTTGTGTCTGCGAATTTTAATACAGAAAATTTTTCTTTGACTATTTCACGTCCCCTTTCACCCATTCTCCGTCTCAACTTATCATCCTTTAGTAGTTTGATTATAGCTTCAGCGAAGGCGTTGACATCTCTTGGTGGAATAAGAAAACCGGTTTCGCCGTCTTTCACAAGTTCGGGATGAGGACCAATATTAAAAGCTACTACTGGTTTGCCACAGGCTTGGGCCTCGACCAAAGGAAGGTTGAATCCCTCCCACAGGCTGCAAGTAGCGTAAACGTCGCACGCAGCATAATAATAAGGTAGTTCCTCATCTGGAACGTAACCCGCAAATATCACCGAGTCGTCGCTTATTTCTTTTAGCTTTTTAACGTAGTTTTTATAATAAGGATTACCAACAATTATTAACTTTGCATCAGGTATTTTTTGCTTAACGATCTTAAAAGCCTCAATTAGCAAGTGAACACCCTTCGATGGAGTAATTCTGCCAACAAACAGTATAAGAGGACTCTTCTTTATACCATATCTTTCTCTGATTGTTTTACCGTTTAAATCACTCCTGAATCTTTCAGCATTTATCTTATTGTAGATAACCATACTATTCATTCCGACTCTCTTCTTCAAGTTCTCTCTCGAAAACTTACTATTCGAAATAGCGAAATCAGCATTTTTAATTGTCCACTCTTCAAGCTTATTCATGACCATATGATAAATCATTTCGATAAAGTTCCTGGAAATTTCAGGAATACTCCTGTATGGTGATCCATGGTTAAAGAAGCAATACTTAACGTTATATCTCTTCCTAGCCATATAAGCCAAATACGTTAGAGGATAGTGATGTGCGATAATCAGGTCGAAGTTCTTAAGCATCGAAGCCCACTTAAACGCCCCTATGTTCAGGAAGAAGAGGGCACGGCAAATTCTATTCAAAAAGAAGTTCCTCGGTATTTTTAAAGTTATAACCCTAATGTTCTTAGGCGGAGTCATATCT
>CALHIW010000055.1 GCA_938030905.1 Candidatus Methanomethylicia archaeon
TCAATGAAACCAACACCAAAATAGACATAAATAAAAACACACAACCCAAAATAGAACAGATAAAACACCATCCAAGCTAAAAGACCAACCACAACCCAAACGAACCCAAAAACACTCACAACACTCAAACAAAACTCAACAGTATCTCCTGAATTAGCGAAAATTATTTATTTCCTCAGCTATAACATTATGTTAGTAGGTTATTCATTATAAATTCAGTAAACGATAATGTTATGACAGTATATGCTGCTCAAATACTGAAAAAACTTACTACTGAAGATCTTAGGATTCTTATAGCTATAGAGAGGGGAATGAGTAAATACAGCTATACACCACTAAACCTAATAGTTAAAATTTCAGGTTTAAGCTTCAATGATGCTGTCCTTCATTTATCGAAGATTCATGCTCTTAAATTGATATTAAGACGTATTGGACCATATATTGGCTATAGGCTTAACTATAATGGTTATGATGTGCTTGCACTTAATGTTTTATCTAAGAGAAAAACTGTTGAAGCTATTGGTAGTGTTATTGCTAAAGGTAAGGAATCTGATATTCATGAAGCTCTAGCTTCTGGAGGGGTTAAAGTTATAGCCAAGTTCTTTCGCTTGGGTAAAACAAGCTTTAAACAAGTTAAACGTACATGTTTCTTCGTAGGTTTGAGAAGACATACCTCATGGCTTTATGAATCTAGACTTGCTGCATCAAATGAATTTAAAGCACTTGAAATTCTGCATAAGCATGGTTTATTTACACCTAAACCAATAGATAGTAATAGGAATGTTGTTATAATGTCTTACATTAATGGTGCCCCACTCTATACTGTAAATGAATTAGGGAATCCAGCTGAGGTTTTTGAAGGTATAATTAATAATTTAAAACTAGCATTATCTATTGGTTTAGTTCATGGTGATTTAAGCGAATATAATGTTATGTTAACTCCAGAACAATCAACATATATTATTGATTGGGCTCAATGGGTTAATGTTAATCATCCAGATGCTCATAATCTTCTCAAAAGAGATATTATGAACATAACTCAGTATTTCACTAGAAAGTACGGTATTAGAAGCAACGTGGATAAGATATATGATGAGCTACGAGGTGTCATGAAACGATAACTAATGATATAGTGGTTGGAGTAGATATTTTACCAATGAGTTCTCCACAGGGGATTAGACGATATGCTGCTACTGTTATACAGGGATCTAAGGTTATCAGTAGAGTTAATAATGCATCCCTTATAGATTTAATTAGGTTTATTAGGAAGCACAATCCATCAGTAATAGCTTTAGACAATATATTTGAAGTGGTAAAGTCTATTGGAGATTTAAAGAAGATAGCCTTAATGCTACCCTTAAACGTAAAGATTGTGCAGGTTACAGGCTCCCCTGAACATGGATTTAAAACATTAGAATCTCTTGCTTTAGCTAATGGATTAACATGTAAGTCGAAGCTATCTCCACTTGAATCTTCAGAAATAATAGCTAGACTTGCATCTATGAATATCGGCTATGTTGTTGAGATTTTTGAGCCTAAAACAATAGTTACGATATCTTCATCAAAAATAACTAGGAAAGGTGGCATGAGTAGTGAGAGGTATAGACGTGGAATTGAAAGTCGAATATTAATGTTATGTAGAGATATTGAGTACAAGCTTAAACTATTAGGTTTAGATTATGATTTATACATAAGGAGAAGCCACGGCGGTATTTCAAACGCTAAGTTTATAGTGTTTTGTAGTAGGGAGAATCTCTATGGAATCATTCATAGTAAAAAAGGGTATGTTAATATTAAAATATATCCTGTTCCAAATAAAACCTTAATATTTAAACCTATTAGTGAGGTTGCATTAATGTCTACTCAATTTAAAAGAAATAATTACCTTATTGTTGGTGTAGATCCTGGAATGGTTACTGGAATAGCTGCACTAAATGTTAATGGTGAGTTGCTGTTTTTAACTAGTAAGAGAGGTATTGATAGAAGTGAAATTATAAGAGTAATCTTAGAATATGGAACCCCTATTGCAATATCGTCTGATGTAAATCCTCCCCCAAGACTTGTTGAGAAGCTAGCTTCCTCTCTTAATCTTATACTCTACACCCCATCAAGATCGCTACGGGTATCTGAAAAAACATCATTAGTTCAGATTTTTATAGATGAACATAAGGTAAATCCCCCCCAAGACCCTCATCAGAGAGATGCTTTAGCTGCAGCTATTAAGGCTTTTCAAAGCTTTAAGAGTAAGATGGAACAGGCTGAAGCACATGCTCAATCGCTTGGATTAAAGATTCCACACAATGATTTAAGAGCTTTAATAATTAAGGGCTATTCAATAAGTGAGGCTCTAAATATGCTTAATAAGCCCATTAGTATATCTGAAACCCCTCCAGCTATTAAATTACCTATTTGGCAACAGCCTAATGTTGAAAACCTAATTAAAAAGTTAAATGTTCAGAGAGCAATTATTAACACTTTAGTTAAGAAGCTTAAAAGCTCAAATGATGAAGTATCATCTTTAAAACTTAAAATTAGAAATTTAGAGGATGAAATTGAAAGAATTAAAAGTGATGAATATATAAAGATTAGAAAGGAGCGGGAGATTGAGGCTTTACGAAGTAGGATTGAAGAACTATCAAAAAACTTTACAGCTCAATCACTATACATTGACAAGTTAAGAAACGATATTGAAAATGCTAAGAAAAACCTAATGACCATAGTTAAAGGTGAAATAGTTCCAGTTAAGACTCTACGTACAATACAACAGTCATCAATTAAAGAAACTCAAAATACTATAGGTATAGGTAGGCTTGACATACTGTATGTTCAAGACTCATCAAGCTATAGTATTGAAGCTATCAAGGAGTTAGCTAGGCTAGATGTTCTTGGAGTAATTTCTAAGAATCCTCCAAATCATTTAATAGAGGTTTTTGAAGATAATGGAATACCTTTAATAAACTACGATGAAGCACATATAACCTGGATTTTTGACATTCCATTTATTAATGTTAATACTATAAATCAAATAAGGGAGTTAAAAAATAAGCTTAATGAAAAAATAAAATCTATAAAGAAAGCTCAGCTTGAAAAGCTAATTTTGGAGTATAGGAGTAAACGATTATAGTTATGCTACATTCTGCAACTATTCTATTTCTCACTCTGACTTTACTAACATATTTAGAGCTAGTAGGGGGGTATTCAAAATATAGATTAAATTACTAGAATAAGTTGCATTTCCCATTAAGTATCATTTCAGTTAGTTTTTTAATATTGTTAAATTCACTATCGACAATACTATGAATTTCACTTTCAATATTTACTTTAGGCCTCGTTTTATTAGGTATAAACTGTATGTTTGCAATTAGAGGTTTATCTATTGGTGACCCAATTCTGCTAAGAAGTTTTACATATACCTCCTCTATTCCATCAACCTCCCTATATATTCTATTAGCTATAATATCTGCAAGTACATTATATAGTTTACCAACATGATTTACAGGGTTTTTACCAGCTGTAGCTTCAAGCGACATATATCTACTTGGCGTTATTAATCCATGTACTCTATTTCCCCGACCAGTGTTACCATCATCACCAGCTTCAGCTGAAGTACCTGTAACAGTAAGATATACTATGCCCTTACTTGGCTTATCAGCATCATTTATGACAACCTCAACAGGTATATCCGTGATTTTTGAGGCTAAATCTTCTATTCTTCTTTTAACCTCCTCCTTAATACTTAAATAGTGGCTTAAGTCAGATATAAGCTTACTAATCATTGCTACAGCTACTGTTAACTCTATTTTTCCATTTTTTCTTAAGCCCATAACCTTTATATCCTCACCTACCTCTGGAAGACTTTTCCTAGTATCTGTAGAATTCAGATACTTTTCAGTTTCTAATACTAGTTTCTCCAGCTGAGTTAAGGGTGCAAAGGATACTCCAAATGACGTATCATTAGCAAGAGGTATTTCTCTTTCAAGATTAAAAACACTAACTAAATCTATTGATCCAGGCCTTATTTTATAATCTACTATAACATCATTATTAACATCGAGAAATCTAAGGCTACTACTAAGAAACTCTCTCACTGAACTTAGAACTATCTTACCTATGGGTACATACTTTATATCAGAACTAGATACAACACTTGTTACGGCTCTACCTGCAATAATAATATGCATTGGCTCTTCAACTCTACCTCCACCAAACCATACTGTTGCTTTACCACCTACAAGAAGACCTTTATCAACATTATGATGTAGTATAGCTCCAAACTCGTTAAGATAGTATCTACTTAAAGCCTTACTTACAGCTTCGCATGCACCATCTATAAGATAATCTGGATGTCCTATCCCCTTTCTCTCAACAATTTCAATACTTCTCTTGGATACTGGTTTTTGATCAAGCTCCTCAATAACAACATTTCTAAACATAACAACCCCATAGTCTAGAAATTTAACTACTCCTTCTTATTTAATTTTCGCCATATTTTATTCCTAAAGTAATCAGAATAATGGGAAGCCTAATGTGATTAAGCCATTAATAATAGCTTACTCATTTTCAGATTTTTGATGAAAGCTAATTAAGAACTAAAGCTTAACTACAGACATTCTGTATTTAAAATGATTTAATAAAATAAGATAGAGCTTACATTTTTAAATGGTAATAAGTAATGTTCTAAGAAATATCGTACTAGTAAATATTAGCATGCCCTTTAGAAATAAGCTAGATACGGCTTCAGATCAATTAGACTCTTTGATCTATCTTAAATAGTTGCCTAGTATAGATCAGTCTTAATATATAGTATGTTATTACCTCTAATAAGAACTTTACCGAATTTTGTTTTAATACCCCCATTATTATTAAGCTCTTGTGTATCAGTCATTGTTAAGTTCATGGTTGGATCACATTTAATAAGTCTACCCATGTATTCACTTCCATCCTTTAGCTTAACTATTACTGTCTTATTAACAGATCTAAATAGTAGTTTTAGCGGTTCACTGGGCATTAAAGTCCCTCAACTAGTTTCAATTTAGGACTCGTCTATTTAAACTTTATCTTACTAGAGTTAGATACTGTTAAGTTAAGCCTTAATTTTATACGCTTTTTCATGTTAACCTGTAATATCTTTATGTAAATTAAAATGTAGCTCGCTGGTGGTTTAATCCATTCTTATTATAAATTAAAATTAAGCTTACTTTCTAAATCATGAATGAAAGTTGAAACCTTATAAGAAGGAAAGCGGTTTAGATGCATTCATTTCCTAATTAGTGGAATCAATTAATTGTCCATTGCTTTTGCATTCAATTTATCTAATGTTAACTCTCTTCCCTCTTCACGGATTATTTTGCTACATATTTTAGGTGTTAGCTTTACATGTTCTAGGTTGGTTTTTATAAGTAAGTGCTTAGCTGAAGGGCTTATTGATGGTGATGCTATTATACCCCTAATACTTGGATTATTTTTCCTCATTCCCTCAACGTATCTATAGAGTTGAATAATATCCTTTTTTAATGCTACATCCTTTTTTACCTCAATAATTACTGTATTACCTCTAGAATCCTTACCGTAAACATCAATAAATCCTGATGATGTATGTTTCTCATCAGTAATTGGTATAAATCCCTCTTCAATAATGTTTGGATTCATAAGTATTGCCTTTTTCATATCTTCCTCCGTAGCATACATGGAGAATTCAGCTTTATCCTCTAGCTTCATAAATGATATTAAAATAACATTTTTAAAAGCAACATTTAAAACCTCGCCTTTAAAGTATGAACTTATTTTTAGTATATTTCCACTATGTTCACACTTAATGATTGATCCACTAGGCTGCCAGTTAACTGGTTTAATACCTCCCGGCCTATGTATAATTACTGAATTATCAGATTTAACTATTAAAATTCTTTCACCAGAACCAATTTTGGATGATGCTCTACCATTATAATCAATACTACAGTTACCAACTATAATTAGAACAGCCCTATTAGATAAGGCTTCCCGAATAATTTCACTACATTTATCCAAGCTAGGATTAACTTCAAGCTTAAATCCACCCATACATTTAGTTAACATAATTAAATAAAAATCTAACGTCATCAATGCATACCTTGTGAACTTAGGCATGCCCTCATCTCTATTCTATGTTGTTTTATGAAGACAATAGTTACATGCTAAACGACACGGATTAACAAGAAAGTTGTCATTTATATTGTAAGCAATACCAGAGAGAGAATTATTATTCAATAGGAAATTAAGGTATTCTTTAATTCGGCAACATCAGTCAGTAAATAAACAATAAGATGAAAACATCAAAATACTGATATATTTCACCCTTCATATTCTTTGTAATTTAAAGAAGTAAATAAGCTTAGCCTGATATTTAGAACGTTATCGTAAGCTAATTTTACAACGCATCAACTATATATAATATTAACATATAAGTATATTAGGCTCTATCTAAATAGTTATATGGTGTCTCTTATTGGTGTCGAAAAGTAAAAAGCTTATAGCTGTTCCTGGAGACCTTCTTGAGAAGATATATGCTGTATCTGCAAAAGAAGGTAAAACCCCCTTCTTATATATAAATGAAGTATTCGAACAGGCTTTAAGAGCCCATGATATGGGTAAGTCCTTACGTCAAGTAATAGATGCATACATAATGATTGAAACGGTAAAGAATGCCGGCTCAACAATCATATCTTCGGAAAGTCTTCATATAATAATTCAGAAAATATACGGAAATAGTACTGATGAATTAAGGGAAAGATGGTTTGAAACTGGTGGATGGTATGGGAAATACATACTAGCAAAATTTGGAGAATTAAAAAATCCAGAAGAGTTAAAGAATCTTCTTGAAGCATATCTTTGGGATATAAATGAAATTCATCTAGTAAGGCTTGAGGGTAAAATACTGTTAAAATGTATATCACCACATCAACCAGTAGAACTTACAGAGTTATCAGCAAGCTTTCTTGAAGGGGTTATGTCCACATTAGGATATAAATGTATACGGAAAGATATTGTTAAAGGAGTTATCCTTATGGAGTTTAAACTTACAGAGTAGCAAATGTAAACATTAATATATCTATTGATGTAAACTGTGATAAAACTTATATTGCTTTAATCTATAGCTGTAGAGGCTGATTAGCTTGAGTCGTAAATTCCTAGCAGCTAAGAAGGACATCGCTGATGAATTTATTAATCTTGCTAGAAAGAAGGGAATGACTGTAACAAAACTTCTTAATGAAACGTTAAGAAACGCTATAGCTCTTGAAAAGAATGGCTTAACCCTAAATAAAGCTGTAGATGAATACCTAATAATAAAAGCAGCTCAAGAATCAGGATTTATACTAGTTCCAGCTGAACTTATATACAGCTTACTTGATAAAGCAACTTCAAAGGCTATAGAGGAGATAATGAATAGCTGGAGAGATATCGGTAGATGGTGTGGAAAAAGTTTTTCAATAAGATTTACGAGTAATCCTCATGATCTACTAAAAATCTATATAGCAAACATTATATGGGGTTTAAGCGACTTCATAATTGAGGGTAATGGTGAATCAATAAATATAAGATGTATAGGATCATCTCTAAATGAAAAATATACACGTGGAATAGCGAACTTCATAGAAGGATTCATGGAATCATTAGACTATAAATGTATACGGAAAGATATTGTTAAGGGGATAATATCGCTGAAACTAAGAAAAACATAAATATCAACTTAGATTTATAAGATCCGCATTAACTTTAAGTAGTCACTACCAAGCTAATGTCTTCATAAATGATAGTAATCTTATTTTAAAATTACCTATTATAATTCTAACATCATCCCTTATAGCTCATGTAACTATTTAGTTATGCTTGTTAATATTTAGCTAACTTAAATCAAACTAATCCTAAATAATCCTAGTATAGTATATTTATAATTATGCTATATTCAACTTCAAGTAATTTACTATAAAGAACTAATTACTTTTATTTGTACTGTATATCAGCATAGCGTTGTTAATTTGCTTCTTAAAGCTTTTAGGGATAGAGGTTTATTGGAATTAATAGTTTTCGCTGCATTTAAAGCTTAAGCCAATTCTATTGTGCATGGCTGATTAAGCTATAGGGATATAGCCTATGTGTTGAGGCTTACTCATGTAGCCATGAGACTCTAGGTTAGAGGCTAGAGTAAATAGTGGTTAACATTAAGGCTAACCCTAGAAGGACTGTAGCCGTAGATGAGATTAAGATTAAAGCTAATGGGGAATAGTGTATGGCTGCTATAGATATTGATACATGTGAGTTGCTAGGTATACAGGTTTCTAGTAAAGGAATATCACGTGAAGGTCTTCCTAATGAGGATGTTAGAGACATATACAAGTAAGCTAATAATCATTGCAATAAGGGGCTTAGTATCCTGAAGTTCTTCAAGCCATTGAGATGGATGCATAAACCTCAGTGAAGAAACCGTATTAAACAATGGTTTAGAACAATGAAGATTCTTCAACAACCTCCCAGTAAGTAGGAGACACATTCTCAATATTAAACTCTTCATAAGACTCCATACTCTATGGTATAACTTCATAAGTCCACACCAAACCCTAAAAGACCACTAGCAATTCAATTAACTTGATAGTATCAAATAGAGATATAGAAATATATCTAAGTCCGATAGCTAATATTTGATGAAGCCAGCACCTATTATCACTACTACACCAACAATAATTAGTATCAATCCTGACAACCATAGCGATCTATTCAACTCTACTTTAACTTCCGTCTTCTCTCTTAAATGATGGTATAAATATGATATGTTAATGTATACTTCAACATTAGTGGTGCTTCTTCCCTTATTTCTAAAACTTAAATAATATATTTCATTTACATCAAGTGGAAGAGTATAATTTTTCCATCCATAAGCTGATGAATCTATAGATTGAGGAGAGGATTCCCATGAGCCCCTATAGATTCTGATCTCCAATGTATTTTCCGTATTTACTGAAAATGTTATATTGGCTTTGGCTGATGATTTATTGATTCTTAGGTATTCTTTAAGTTCATCATCTAAGTAATCATAGATTTGAAGTGGTAATAAAATTATTTTACCACTAGGAACTGTAAACTTAGTATCAGTTTCAGGAAGAGTAACATTATAGTATTTAGTCTCCATGCTTACATACTTAACAACTAGCGGAAGCTTTTCTTCAGCAATCACAAGTGAAATGTAGGCTCCAATGATAGAAGTTAAAACACCAATAACTATGAGTGTTGCAATGATTGATTTTCGTGAAATCATTTAACCCCTATCAATTTTAGTACTTTAAACTATTTAAGTATTCTTTAATTTAAATCACTATTGCTAATTTATTCTTGATAGGGTTTAGGAATTGGAGGTTCAAGGATGAAATGAAACCAGGAGAACTATTTGTTAAGCTCATCTGAAAACCTTAGCAATATGGGTTAACATGTTGTTGCAGCTTCTCGTATATTATAGTTTTTTCTCCTACTGATATTAACTATACGAGGAATCCATCAATATTTATAATGAGCCTCTTCTAAACTTCGCAACAAAATCTTGCAAAAATTAATGGTTTCCAGATGAGTTTGTTCTTTATGCTTGAAGATGGGATTAAGAAATCAACAAAAACAAGCATTCTTAAAATCATAGTATAATATTTAAAGATTATCATTGAGTAAACCCCATAAATGAATTCTGAATAATTCCCACGTAAACCGTAAAGTTTTAA
>CALHIW010000056.1 GCA_938030905.1 Candidatus Methanomethylicia archaeon
ACCACTAAACGACCATAGAAGAAATAGAAACCAAACACCATATAAACAAGAATCCACCACCTACACCAAAAACACTCCACACCCAAACATATTGCCCAATTCAAAGAATACAATGAAGCCACAATCCAATAACCTAAACCCGTAGAGGAAATGGAAAAGGAGATCGAGAAAGGCTTGAAAGAAGAAAGAGGTAAGCTGAAGAGTGCCTAGAGCAAAGTTCCACTCGTGGCGTAGTCTTCTCGTGAACCTCTGGAATGGTCACATCGTTGGAAGCGATGGCCTTGGCACCCGTGCATTCCACCATTCCTCTAGCCTATTATTGGTGTGCAAGAGTCAAATTGACTTAAGCTCTGACACATATCCAATAGTGGGCTGAAGTGTCTACTTGAGCATAGCATGGGAGACTGTTAAATGAAACCTGTAATGCTTGTTGCTGGGACTAGGCCTGAGATCATAAAGTTGGCTCCTGTAGTTAAGTGGCTTAGAAGTTTTGGAGTGGATCATGTTTTCGTCTGGAGTGGTCAGCATTATGATTATCAGCTTAGCCGAGTGTTTTTCAAAGAGTTTGACTTGGACGAGGCTGATGTGAATCTTGAGGTTGGAAGCGGTAGCCACGCTCAGCAGACAGCCCAGATCATAACAGGGGTTGAGAGGCTTATCGGCGAGTACGAACCGAGCGTTGTTGTGGCCGAGGGGGATACCAATACGGTTTTAGCTGCAGCGCTTTCGGCTGTCAAATGCCTTGTGCCATTCGCTCACGTTGAGGCTGGTTTAAGGAGCTGGAACATGCGTATGCCCGAGGAGGTTAACCGGCGGGTTGCCGATGTAGTTGCAAGCCTACATTTTGCACCCACAGAGCTGGCTGCGTTGAATCTTCTGTTTGAAGGTATACCCAGCAGGTCTATCCATGTAACTGGGAATACTATTATAGATGCTCTTCAGGAGTCCATGAGTAGAGTGAACAAGGTTAGTGGCGAGGTCTTATCGAAGTTTGGTCTTAAGAGGGACGATTTTATCCTCGTTACTCTGCATAGGGCTGAGAATACCGATTACCCTGAAAGGCTTAAGTCTATTCTCGAGGCTTTAGATGATCTTTCGCAGTATTATCCCGTAGTTTTTCCGATGCATCCTAGAACTAGGAATGCTGTAGCTAAATCAAGTTTATCGAAGTTTTTGAGCCAGGTGATGTTGACCGAATCTTTAGGATACTTCGAGTTTCTAGCGCTTCTCTCAAACTGTAGGGTTGTACTTACTGATAGTGGTGGTGTTCAGGAAGAGGCGTTCACGCTTAAGACTCCAACCGTGACGCTTAGATATAATACTGAGAGGCCTGAAACTACACTTTATGGTATTAACGTGCTTGCTGGAGTGGAAAAAGATAGAATTGTTAAACTGGCGTTGATACAAGCTGAAAGGATTAAGGAGGTAAGGGGGCTAAGCTTTAAGAATCCGCTCGGAGATTGTCAAGCGGGAAAGCGTATAGCTCGGTTGTTAATGGAGGCTGTTGATAGAGGTTTAGCCATAGAAGAGCCGGACTTAAGAGAAACGCCGGTGGTCGAGTATAGGTTTTTTAACGAAAGAAGCGAATTTAAGGATTCATCATTATTATTTGATCTGCTTGCGGTTTTCGATGAAGATGGAAAGCCGACGCTACCTAGGGAGTATAAATCGAGGTTTCTTGCTAGGATTAAGACTAGATTTGAATTATAAGGAATCTTTTAGAAACAAAAGGATAATTTGAGACATTATTTCAGTAGTGTGCAAAATATTGCAGCACCCTTAGTAGTAATAAAGGAAGGGCACACATATATATTATGAAGACAAACAACAAAAGAATGAATGTCCTAATAGTTACTCATCATTTTCTCCCTGAAGTAAATGGAACAGCCACACGCATTTATGAAATTATAAAAGCACTCCAAAATATATATCCCAACATAAGATTTTTTGTGGTGACCCCTCCCCCGATTAGACCGTTTGGAAAGTTTCCGATAACATTTAAATTTCTTCATAAAGTTCCGTTTTGTGATAATAGTGTTCTTGTGATTCGCGTCTGGAGTTATCAACCAAAATCCTCTAGCCCTCATTTCCTCGAACGCGCATTTAATTACCTCCTATTTCCCATCTTTTCCTTGCCTATTATAATAGGGCTATCTTTTGCATCAGAGGCAGTAATTACAGTAACTCCGCCAACACCCATCCATTTTGTGACTTTGCTTGTTAAAATACTGGGCAAAAAAGTAGTAACGGATGTAACGGATTTATGGCATGAGGAGGCTGAACATTTAGGTTACAGCAAACATTCAATGTTTTTGATATTATCAAGGGGTCTCGAGCTCCTCTCTCTCAAAATTTCTAACTTAGTTACTGTAGCGTCTTATGTGTTGAGAAAGTTCATTGAGAACATAATTAATTCTGAAAAAAGTATTATTGTGTTACCAACACCTCTCGATAAGTCTGTTATAAGCAAATGCAAAGATAATAAATCGCGTAAGGATAACTTAGTTATATATACTGGAAACTTTGGAAAACCTCAAGCCCTTCATTTGGCAGTGAAGGCATTCGCTATTTTAAATAGTGAAGGACATGATGATGAAATAAGACTTTTACTTATTGGTGGGGGTGAGGAGGAAGAACATTTGCGGCGCTTAATACGACAATTAAACATCGATAACGTGATAATATCACATCCTGTTTCAAGAGACAAGCTTTTTAATGAATTTTTAAATAAGGCCACAGTTGGTTTAGTACCCTTAGCTTTTAATAAAGCATTAATATATGCTTTTCCAACAAAATTAATTGAGTATTTGGCATATAATTTACCATATTTGTCTTACGGAAGTAGCTTAGAACTAAAGTACTCCGCTTTAAAGTCTAAAGCAGGTCTCCATGTAGGTATTGAAGATGAATACAAGATCGCTGAAGCTATAAAATACATAGTTAAACATAGAGAATCATTCTCGATTAATACGCAAAAAGCTTTGTATGATCTTCTATCCCGCTCTTATGATTCACTAAGAGAAATAATTAAATTAATCAAGAAAGAAACTAATTAAAAAACTGAAAATGATAATGCTCCAAATGTTAAACCTTATGCAACATATCTCTTTTAATGAGATTTCGCTTATAGAACTTAGATTTAAGGATGATAAAGTTTTAGGTTGTATTGTATTTATACCTACCGACAGCATTAATACGATTAAATGATGTGGTTATCTTTGAGGAATACAATAGACTGATACCTTCGGATGAAATAGAGTTAGTAGTGGATGCTGGCGCCCATATAGGTCTATATTCTATAAAACATGCATCGTCAGTTTATAGAATAATAGCACTTGAACCAATATCTGATAATTAGAAATTACTTTGTATAAACATAGCCCTGAACAGATTGAGTAACATTTATCATCTAAGAATGGCTCTTTGGATCTCCCCAAAGGTAGCGTTAACAAGGGTTCTTAATACTACCAATTTATGACGTTCTTCAAAGAGCCTACTTCTTTTTAAAACTCTTCTTTCACACGTATATAATCTTAAGATTAGATTGTTATATGCAACAAGATGGTTAACATCATGAATTTTAGTCTAGCTGACTATCAGGTGCAAGTTTATGAAAAGTCACATTATTGCTTCCACAAATGCTATGCTTAAGATCATATATAGAGATGTTAAAAATTGTTAGGTTATAGGTATGTTGGACGACACAAGGAAAATATGCTTAAACTATTATATACAATACCAACTCCATTTTATGATGCTAGATATGTGCCAAAATCACAGCGTGAAATCTTGACGCTACTAAAACTGGCAAAACAGAATAAGGTTGAACTTTTGCTCCTTAAACATCTTGATGAAACTATGTCACTCCCATATACGTTTAAGGAACGTTTTCTAAAGCTGAGAAAAGAATACATGGAAATGATGATTACAGCGAATAGAATCATAGATGTTCTTGAAAAACTGGGTTACGAAGCTACAACGTTTAAGTCATGGACGCCATTCCTAGCTGTTCCTAACGATATAGATGTGATAATACTTAATGATATAGATGTAAAGGAGTTCAAATCACTTATACAAAAACTTATCAACGAATACAGGTACCAAATATTTGACGTAATACCCTACGCAGTCTCAATTCATGATCAAAGATGTTCTAATCATTTGAATCCAAAAATTAAGGATCCATATGATGTTGATCTGTATCTTGAAGTGGCAGCTAATAAAGTTATATACTTAAATAAGCATTTACTTAAAAGGCATTCAAGAGAAGTTTTTATAGATGATGAAGCCATATCATTATGCTCATTAAGCAATGAGCATGAATTATTAACACAGCTAACACATTGTTTTTTGCCAGAGCAAATATTCCTCCTTTATCATTATTATATTTCTTTATATTTTCTAAACGAGGTAAACTTTCAGTATTTTCTCAATGCCGCTAAAAAACTTCATGTAGACCTCATAATTGCATCTCCATTAAGCATAACCTTTGACATCTTAGATGCTGTAAGGAGGAATAGTATAGTTAAAGCTTCACTTATCTTTGATGAATTTTTGAAAAAGGGTTACTATAAATTTAGGATAAAAGAACTTGTACCATTAATCATTGATAAAATGAGAAAAGATAACATATTTAAGAGGTCATTAATGATGCAGATTACAAGCTTAGCAGATGTAAAAACTCTACAACATTTTGTAACCCATCTCATAATCAGAAGAATGAGAACTACTTACTAACTAGACATACTACATGCTTTCGATGAACTATTATTGTCTCCTGCAAGATCTTCGCTAACAAGCCTACATAGAGTCTATTCAGTTGAATAGACCATGAGAATAGTTCACGTAATTAACCGATTTTCGCCGAATATTGGTGGCGCCGAAGCTTATGTTCATATGCTGTCAAAAAAGCTGATAGAACTTGGCCACGAAGTTTACGTTGTTACAACAACATCAATGAAATTTAGAGGCATTGAAGGCAGTAAACTTCCTAGAAGTGAGATTATGGAGGGTATTAGAGTAGTACGTGCCCCAGCATATTTAAGTGGACCTGGACTAGTGTTATCCCCTTCGATTCATCAAGTAATTCGAGCAGTTAAGGATGTTGACATTTATAATATTCATGGCTTGCTTTCAAACATATCTCTGGAAGCCATGTTTGAGATAAGGAGAAAATTGGGAAAACCAAGCGTTTTAACAACACATGATATCGAAATTGCTGAGAATTTAACTATTTACCTACCTTTATGGAGATTATATATTCACAATTTAGGTCAATATTTACTTAAGAATGTTGATGCCATAATTTCCCAGAACCCGGAAGACGCTTCCTTTATTATAAAGATTCTTGGAATCTCCCCTGCTAGGGTGCACATCATAGCTAACGGGGTGGATAAGGATTTCTTTGATCCACTAAAGGTGAAAGATGAAGAAAGGAGAACTTTTATTCGAAAAGTGGGGATAGAAGGTAGGAGAATACTGCTTTTTGTTGGACGTTTAGAGGCTCGCAAAAGAATTGATCTATTGCTTTTAGCTATGAGGTTGATAGTTAAAGAGTGTAAGGATGCAATCCTGCTGGTTGTCGGTTCAGATCAAGGTATGTTGTCTAAATTAGTAGCTTTCTCAAAGAATATGGGCTTAGAAAATCATGTGAAATTTTGTGGAAGACTTACTGATAAAGAGCTACGAACGGCTTATGCGGTATCTGATATTTCGGTTTCGCTTTCAGCGCAAGAGGCTTTTGGACTTGCGTTGGTTGAGAGTATGATGATGGGGAAAGCTGTCGTCTCACATAGGTGGAAAGGAATTAAGTATATTATAGAGGACGGAGTAAATGGTCTTTTGGTTGATCCCTTTGATTATGAAGGGCTCGCTAAAAAGGTTCTCTATTTACTTGAGAATGATTGTTATAGGGCTAGTTTAGGCAAAAAAGCTAGAGATTATGCTACAAACAATTTTTCGCTTGACATTATGGCGCATCGTGTTATCCACATCTACAATAGTATACTAAGCGTCTGATCAATGTATAAAGGTAGGTTGATACTTTTCTTTGGACCGGATGGTTCTGGTAAAACTACTTTAGCAAAACTACTAAAGCAGGAACTTATCAAAGATGGATTAAAAGTAAAGATATCTTGGATGAGAGGTACCCATACGTTATCACTACTACTAGCATCAATGTTGTCAAAGTTCAATAATATGAGAGGCGAGAATAATCCTTACTTCAAAATCAAAGCGCCTAGAAATAAGCGCTTTTGGCAGCTTTTGGAATTTATTTCAGCCATCCCAATAATATTGGTGAAATATGAAATTCAATTCCCATTCAAATACATTGTGATAGGTGAACGAAGTTACATAGATTTAATAGTGTGGATAGCTACTACAACTGGGGATTTGAGCTTCCTTAATAGTTTCTTCGCAAGGTTCTTATTGATATTAGCGGCTAGACGCTTAAATTTCTATATTACCGCCGACATTTATGAGTTAATAAGAAGGAGGGGTTATGAAGTTAACGAAGCTTTTATACGAAAACAATATGTGTGCTATGAGGTAATTAGTGAATTGATCGATGCGCATAAAATTGATACGACTAATAAAAGCCCAGAAGAATCTTTAAGCGAAATAGTTGCAAGAATAGCACTTAAGTAATTTTGTTCTTCATAAATAGCTAGGGTAGAAGTATGAAAAATACAAAAATGTACTACTATAATTACTTGGATATGCTAAAAATAGCAAGTAATATTCCTATTTTGAGTGATGTATATAAAGTAGAAAATTTAAGGCTATTAGATTTAATATTTTTGATCCAAAAAGTTGAATCGGAAATAGGGAAGATAAGAGACTTAAACTATTTAGGAAAAGAATTTATGTATTCTCATGATGGATCCTTAGTCTGCTATCGAAAGAATCTTCTAACGAATTTTATTATTTGTATTAGGAACTTACTTGGATCTCCAACCGAATTAATAATGTCGACCAATTTTAAACATCTAAAAATTCCATTACGAGACCTACCAAACATTTCTCATATGCTTAACTCCCTTCTAATGCTTAAGTTAATACGTTTAGGGTTTGTTTACGCTCACATGGCTCTCTTAAGTTCACCATATGGTGGTATAGGGATAACAAGGTATCCAGATGTCGGAAAAACGGCTACCACAGTACTCCTCTCTAAAAAAGGTTTCAAAGCATTAGCTGACGACATAAGTCTAGTAAATTCTAACGCCGATTGTTATGGTGAAGGAATAGGCTCTATAAGCATACATGCTGTAGCCGAATACATAACAGCCCAAGAAATGAAACCAACGAAGAATGTTAAAATAAGGTATAAAATCGGTGAGCCACTTAGGCTTCTTAGTTTTCTCATACCCCCTTCTTTCAAGAATCTCTCAAAGACTTTTAACAATTAAATTAGAAAAATTACCATTCACTTTAGACATAGGTCGGGGTTGGACAAAGATAGCCTACCTTTTCATTTTAAGACCTGGAAGAAAGGAGGAAATCATAGAACTAAATTATAAGGAAGCAGCAGATAAATTTATCAATATATGTAGGAAAGAACATTATATGTTTTACTTTGACAATAATCCGTTATTTTACGCTTACTCATTTATTAATAAGAGCTTCGATTTCTTTAGTTATATGAAAAAGAGAGATGAAATATTAGATAGTTTTGTCCAGAAAGTTAAACCCTATATCATCACAGCCCATACCCCCTCAAGTTATGTTTCGACAATTCTCCGAGTACTAAAAAGGTAACGTGTCTACTATTATAGAAATAAACTTAGGTAAAGTAGCCATGGCTGATATATTAGTGATAAGCGAAAAATACTGGCCAGAGGGAGGAGGTGCAGAGCTAGCGACACATAGAGTAGTTGGATATCTCGTTGCTGGAGGTTTTAAAGTTAAAGTTTTGACCGGTACGACTCACCCTACTAGGATTAAGCACATCAAATACATATATGCACCCCTGTTAAGATGTAAAAGGAAGGCTCATTTATGGTTAAACTCACATCTTTTGGCAAGTACTCCAAAAATCAAGAAGTTAATAACAGAGGCAGACGTAATATATGTGCCTGGAATAGCGTATCCACTCCCTAACATCATTAAAGGTAAGAAAGTAGTAGTTCATCTACATAACTATCAGCCAATAGAATATACTCAGTTTATACCTGCACCTTTTAATGATTATGTGCACATCGTAGGTTCACCTGCTTTAGATTACTACTTCTCTAAACTCGAGTATGGTGGAATAATACACGGCTTAGGAGCTACAGTACTTTCGATGGTTAATAAACTAAACCTAAGAATTCTTAAAAAAGCATCACTAATTCTATGCCCTTCGAAGAAAGCAGTTGAGATATTAAAGACTAAAG
>CALHIW010000057.1 GCA_938030905.1 Candidatus Methanomethylicia archaeon
TTTACATCAATGTTGGTCTTTAAATAATCAAAAAGCTCATAATATGGATCTAAACATACATCAACATCACCACATCTATTAACAATGTACTCAGCATCTTTCTCAGCATATTTTCTATATAGCTCAATATGCTCCATAATAATATCTCTCCAGCTTTTTACATTAATCCTATCTTTAATTCTAACCCTTAAAAACTCCCTTATGGTTTTCCAAGCTAATAGATTAAGCTTTTTAGAAAGCTCATCACTTACAAAACAGTAAATACCTTGATGATGCTGAGTTTTAAGTATAAGATATCTAGCTAAAGGCTCTGTAAACCTAAGCCATAATTTAAACTCCTGATCTATTATCCTACCTAATATGCTAGGATCTCTTGAAATAGCAGCATCTCTAATAATGTTTTCAAATTTTCTAGGGAGATTAATGAAGATATTATCATACTCCATCGATTTTAAACATTTAGTAAGACTATCTCTACTCTCCCTACTTCTATCAGTTATGAAAACATGAAGTAGTCCCATCCTAAACATTATCTTAGCTACATTTATTTAAACCTTACTAGCATTCTATAGACTTTAGCTTTATTTGGGCCCCCATCTTATTCGTGGTGAACCGCCATATGAACTTAAGTTATCAACTACATACATCTTTCACATCAAGGTTTGGAAACATCTGCTATTGAGGAAGGTTTAAATATGTCTCTTTATTGTAGTTTTCATGGCTGGGGAATATGTAGTTCCCGATTTTACATTTAAATGTCCTATATGTGAGTTAAGATTTAGGAAGTCTAGAGCTGTAGCCCAGCATCTATTCATGAAGAGAGATCGTAAACATATCGAATGGCTAAAGAAGAGTAATATTAGTTACGATAATGAGAGTGAAGCCAAGAAAAGGGAAGCAATATCGAAAATTAAGGAAATAGTTGAAGGCAACTCATTGTTTAGAATTTAACACGTTAAATGAATTGCAAGAGCAACCTTCTTGGACTTCATCTTTAACTCATTATAAACTTTACATGCCCTAGTGCTTTTCTCAACTATAACATCAATACCCCTATCTTTAAGAGTCCTAACAACATCATTATCTACAGTCATTAATCCACTGTAGCCAGAACCAATTACAAGTATTTCCGGCTTATCTTTTAAAACATCTTCAACATCTATTATACTAAGCCTGTGTCCCTCTAATCTCCACCATTTATCTTTAATTCTTCCATTATGAAAAACTATTAAATCATGAATATACCTTTTACCATTAATAACTATTTCGCCAAAACCATAATGCTCAATCATAGCTATATCTTATGAGGTGTTTCAAAATATTTAAACTTTTAACAATTATTCTAGAATTAAAATTCTAGGCTTTCATCAAACTTTATGTAACTCTTCAGCTCTCTATATTAGATACGAATGTGTTTGCTGCAATTTAAAGTTATGTTTTATGTTTTTAGCTTTTTCAGTTGCTATTACATGTGCGTTGTAGATAGGTTCAGGTAGACTGTGTCCCTTCATGAATTCCTTAACTATTATAATAGATTCTCTAAGGCTTATCATGTGTCCAATACTAATGTAAATTTTAAACGTGTCTATCTTTAATACAGCGCCTATTACCTCTCCTCCATCAATTATTTGATATAGATTTTCATCAGCTTTAACCTCTTGACCATAAAGTTTTCTCCTAGCTACACCTATTGTTGGTTTATTGGAGAGAACTCCAATATGGCATGCAATGCCGAATCTACGTGGATGAGCTAATCCCTGCCCATTGACAAGGATAATGTCAAAGTTTTTCTTAACATTTTTCAATGCTCCATACATGCATGGAAACTCTCTGAAGGCAAGTAGTCCAGGTATATATGGGACCTTAACATCTAGAATCTTAATACCAACATCAATAACGTTATTGTCTCTATCCATAATTACAGCTACTCCAACACCTTTACTGTTACTATAGGCTACATCTAATCCCACAATATATTTGAAGCCTTTAATCTCGTTTTCCTTAATAACTCTACCTGCAAGTTTTAGCTGTGCATTTTTAGCTTTTTCAATGGAAAAGTGCATGGAGATATATTCAATGTAGTTGTGACATCTATTTACTTAGCTTAGACTGCTTATCTCTCAGGATCTCTAATTCCCTGCTCTGTTATTGAGAATACTGTTTCAGCTTCTGGTAGGCATGGTGAATCTGTAACCTTAGCTATTCTTAGATTTCCCTTACTCTTCCTTAAATATACTCTATGGGTTGATGCATGGCTTAATATGTGTCCTCCTACAGGTGCTGTTGCATCACCCCAGAATACATCTGGTCTTGCCATAACTTGATTTGTTACATATATTGCTATATTGTATGCTCCTGCTATTCTATTAAGTTCATGCATATGTCTATTAAGTTTCTGCTGTCTCATAGCTAGGCTTTCCCTACCTGGATATTCAGATCTAAAATGTCCCGTAACGCTATCTATAACTACAAGCTTAATATCCTCTTTTTGAAGAAGATCCTTAACCTGCCCAGTAAGAAGCATTTGATGATCACTATTGTACGCTCTAGCATAAACTATATTTCTAAGTGTTCTCATAGGGTCTAAATCAAAGGATTTTGCTATCTGCATAATTCTTTCAGGTCTAAAAGTTCCTTCAGAATCTATATATAATGCTTTACCATTAACCCCCCCTCTTTCTAGGGGTAGTTGAACTGTAACACAGAGTTGGTGAGCTATCTGAGTTTTCCCTGTACCATATTCTCCATAAAATTCTGTAACACTCCCAGTTTCAACTCCTCCTCCTAGTAGATTATCTAAGTTTTTTGAGCCTGTTGAGATTCTTACTATTTGACTTCTTTTCTGTAAAAGCTCCTCTGCAGTCATAAATGTAATTTCAAGCTTCTCTCTCGCTGAAGCAATTATTTTTGCAGCTATAGACTCTGGAATATCTGCTGATGCTGCAAGTTCTCTTACTGATGCTACAGCTATAGACTCATACGTAGTATATCCAGCATCTTTAAGTTTTTGAGCTGTCGATGGTCCAACACCATTAAGCTCGGTTAAATCCACCTCAGCCATTAATAAAGTAAAGTAGTTTAGAAATATAAAGCTAACGCATAAAATTCGTAGTTGATAATGTACTCCTATAGCTAGTATATAGCATTTAGAAGCTTTAAACGTAAAAATATTGTTTATTTATTTACCATTCTTCCTCCCATTCTTCTTCCTCCCATTCTTCTTCTTCCCATTCCTCCGGTTCTTCTTCTTCCCATTCTTCCTCAAACAATACTATACACCTCACTAACTATCCAGTAGGAGCTTTTCAGGAAGTTTATAAATTTTTCCCTATTGGTAGAATAGGCACTATTGATAAATTAGTGTAGGCTCTGCTAAGGTATGAATGTTACATGACGTATAAAGCATAGTTTAAACAGTAAAAATGGTACTCTAGGTTTTATAAATTATCTAGTTGTTACTACTCTAGGTTTCGGATATTTTATGTTTAATTACTGTAGAATTATGTACCTATATCGATGGTTTATCTAAGTTATTGAGAGATTGTTATTTAATAATGCTACTAGTATGGGTTTTAAAGTAGGATTACTGTTTTGTCTAAGTTCTTTAAGAAGGTAAATGTTAAAATTCATAGAAAAATATCAAGATAAAGATGATGAAACATACTTAGACTCATAGGGTAAGGCACCGTGGAGATGCTAAATTACTCCTCCTCTGGTAAAGGTAAGAGAGGAGAGGTAAAATCTATAAATCTTATACTGGTTCTGAATGTATTGTTACTTCTGAGTTATGTATTCTTCTTCCAATATCCCTTTCTATTCTTGTAATTATGTTGTGTGCCTCGTTAAGTTTAAGATCACTATTGAGAGAACATGATATATTGATGTGCTTCCTCCCCATGTATGTAAATGCCACTATTCTATTTATTCCCCTTACCTCAGGATGTTTTAAAATTATTTCTCTAACAGTTTCCACCAGCTTTAAATCTTCCTCTACATGTTCCCCATCAAAAACTTTATCAATACTGGGCTCAATATGTACTGTTACTGTTGCTACTTTACCTATATGTTCACGTATTTTTTCCTCTATTGATTCAGCTGTTTTATGTGCTTCTTCAAGAGGTGTTTCAGGATTAAACTCAACATGAAGGCTTACATTTACTCCTCTATCAGTACATATGGCTTTTACACCATGTACCCCTAAAACCTCATCATGCTCTAAAGCTATACCCCTAATTTTTGATACTAGGTTTCCACTATCCTTAGGCTCCATATGTATTGTTACCTCAGCCTCCCTCAGAATCTTCCTGATGGATTCCTCTATTTTCATGCTTACCTCATGTGCTTTCTCAAATGTTAATCCATTTCTTAAAGTAACCACTGCTTCAATGAAGTACTTAGATGCTGTTTTCCTCATCTTTAAGCTTTTAACCTCAGTAATGCCACTGTCTTTAAGTATTGTTAAGAATATCTCTCTATATATTGATTTAGGTACCGTATCAGATAGGTCGAGGACTGTAGACCATATAAGTCTTAAGCTAGCAAACGATAAGAGAGCTGATAAAACCATTCCAGCAATAGCGTCACTAATTTTTAAGTTATAGTTTACAAGGATTAAGCCTATAAAGGCTATAGTTGTTGAAGATAGGTCAAAGAATGCATGGGTAAAATCCGCCTTAATAATATAGCTTTCACGGAATCTTTTAGGATTTAATATAAATATTCTTAGTAAATGTATAAAGAAAGCATATAGAACAGCACCAAATCCTATAACTCCCGGCTCTAAAGGCTTAATTCCCAACATAGCTCTCTCTAAGGCCTTAAAACCTATGGTTAATGCAACTCCTAGAAGTATAATTCCCCCAATAAATCCTCCTATAGCTTCATACTTTCCATGACCATAAGAATGATCCTCATCTGCAGGCTTTAAGCTTATTCTTGCTATTATGAGAAGTATAAAAGTTGTAAATGCGTCAAATAATGCATGCATTGCATCACTAATCAATGCTAAACTATTCAGTAGAAATCCTGATATAAACTCAACAACCACAATTGTGGAAACTGCTAGAAGTGATATTTTAAGAGCCTTTATCCTAGTTATACCTACATATTCATCCATACTACTTCAAACTATGCCATAGAGACTGGGATTTAAGTTTTACTAGTGTATTGTCTCCATTCTCTTTGCTTCAACCATTCGGGAACAATTACGTCATAAACGAACTGGTTTATAGTCATCCCCCTCTCCTCAGCGAGTTTTTTAAGTTCTTCATAAATCCCTCTACCTATAAATATCCTCTCCTGGTATGGATTAGCTCTATAGCTTCGATTAGGGTTTTCATACTTAATCACAACAGCTCCAGTATAGGGTTGAACATATACGAGGACTTGATAGAAGCTATAGAGACTATAAAGAAACATAAACATTGATAAACATAGTATAATAAGTCTTAGGTTATAGTGTATTTCTCCATATATATTTATGGTTTTGCTAATAGGATCCATTAATGCTGTAAGGAGTAAAAAAGCTGGAATTATAAATAGTATTTTCCAAGGTTTTTCAAATGGGGTTTTCTTAAAAAACCTTGTAAATAATACTGCAAGAGTTATAACAGCAACCGATAATGGAATTATTACAATTGTTAAAACAATATCTACTAATCCTACCATAGATAGTTCAAACATGTAGTTTATAGTATTGTAATTGTACTTATTAAGTTTTTAAACATTCTTTATTTACATATAGCATTTAAATTATTACAGTATATACTATTAACTGAAAAGATATACTAGTAATACTAGTAGAATATATGGAGAAGTATACTTATATATTAGCCATGCTTTTCTAGGTGTTGGTGTTATTATAAATTTAACTATTAAATACAACATCACTATACTTAATATTGAAACCGATAATATGTATGCTGGGCTTGTGTATATACTCATAGTTAAAGCTAATACTATGAGTATTATAGCTGAAGTAGTGATATGCCATTTAGCCTTACTTCCACTTACTATAGCTGGTAGCATTGGAACATTTACCCTTATATAGTCTCTTGAAAAAGCAAAGGATAAAGACCATAGATGTAGGAATCCCCACCCCATAACCACTAATCCAAGCATAAACCCCTCAAAATCCAGTACTCCCCTACCCATCCACCATCCACCCCAGATAGGGCATGCTATGGAGGGTAGAACAGTAACTATGTTAAAAGCTGTTTTCCTCTTAGCTATGATGGTGTAGGCTATAATGTAGCTTAGTAATCCTAGTATGAGGAATGAAAACGTAACAATACCTGCTGAGTATGCAGCAACCAGCGATGTAAGTATTAGAGCTAAACCAAATGATAGTGCTAGTTTAGGTTTAATCCTACCTGATGGTATTGGCCTCCTCATAGTTCTCGCCATTAATACATCAATATCCCTATCAATATAGTTGTTAAGAGCATTAGCACCACCAACACCGCAGAGAAGAGCTATGGCAGCCATAAAACTCTCATAGCTTAATAATATGTGAAATCTTGAAGCTTTCAGATATGCTATAACTGCAAGTAAGACTATAGCTAGGAGTATTCTTGGCTTACATAGATACCATAGATTTCTAACTAGCTCCATAAGTTCATAGCAGAAAGCTAGCTTATAACTTTTATGTGTAATACCTTACATATTCCTAGTTTTCGATTTTATTAGACTATGATATGCTACTATTTTTGAGATTTGCTGTGGATATTTTAAGCTTAGCTTTGAGAGTATTTCTAAGTATTCAGATATCTCAACTATAATTTTCAAAATACTAAGTATTGTTTCTTCACCTCCCCTTTTACATGTTTTCTCAATTACAAGCCCTAAGTCAAACATATGCGTCTTAAAGAGTTGAGGTAAAGCTGCACCTATAAGTACTCCATCGTCAAGACTTAGTAGTGGAGGTATCCCCATACTAAATCTTCTAAATGGATCTACAAGCTTTTCATAGGCTGATCTCCTATAACAGTGAATCTCAACATATATGTTTGGCTTAAACACTTCTACGAGTTTAAGTAGTTTTCTTCCAGCTTTTGTCCTGTAGTATTTTCTACTTAGAGTACTTATGTATTTCTCACCATAGGAAATACGTGGAATAAGAATAACTTCCCCATTAACCTTTAAATTCATGTGTTTAAGTCTTTCCAGAATTGGGCCTATAATTCTGCCTTCATTACCATGTAAGCCGCCAACAATAAGCTTTACTACTTTACTATTACCTGAAACACATCTATAGATCTTCATTAATTAAAGATACAGCTATACTTAATAAATTATTATGTGGAGTAATAGCCCAATACTTACGATGTTAAGTTACTAATAGTAGCTAGGATTATAGGATTAATAGTAGATTAATCTTAGTATTTGAATGATTATAAGAGCAAGAATTAGTGATGCTGGAAGAGCAGGTACTGGTTTTTTAGTTTTCTCCGCTATTATTACTGTTACGTAGAATCCCACAATTAATCCAAGAGATACTCCTAATGCTGGTATGTATCCGTAGTTTATTACTGAGAAGGATTGTGTTAAAGAGTAGAATACGATATCTCCCAACCCTATATTTATCTCTTTAAACATTACT
>CALHIW010000058.1 GCA_938030905.1 Candidatus Methanomethylicia archaeon
ATGACTAAAAACATTCAGAAAAATGATAGTAAGGTATGAAAAGCTAGCAGTGATGTTTAAAGCCATAGCAACATCCAAATACATAATAATACACATGAAATATTAACTATGAAAAACTTAAATATTTTGAAAACACCTCAAATTTTAAAATATCATGGCCATTCTTTGATATTTGTTTTATATCTAATCAACCTTATAATAATTAGCAATATTGCTCTAAGATATGATATATTAGAAAACATTATTTATCTGTATTGTGGAGGAGTGATTTGGGCTGTCTTTATTTTCTAGCATACTACTATACCTGATAAGTATGAGTAAATATTATCTCTCAATAAATTAGAAACTAACCCTATTTGATATTGGTGAAATGCCAAATACTTCGTTAGTTGCTTTTGCCACTTCATTTCTATATTCAGGAAATGTATACACCCTAATAACATTTAAATATAGCTTTAATGCTGAGGCAAGTTCAGAAACGCTTGAAAGCTTTCTAAAAATCTTCTCTCCATTCACTCTTTCACTAAATATCATTATTTCCATAGGGTCAGCTTGATGTTTACTTAAGGGAATGCTTGGCAATGTAGGGACGTCAATGAATACAGAATCCGGAGGTACATGTGCCTTTCTTTCTATTTCCTCCTCTATTTCCTTTCTTAATTTTTCTAGTGTAAAAAGCTCACTTACAAACTTATTTTTAACATGAACTAATACTTCAAATGCGCATTTTAAGAGCTTTCTTTCTCTAAGTAAGTTATAAAATGTTAAAGCTTTGCTTAAATTTTCATCTTTTTCCTTTACAAAATTCATCATTAATAAAATTGATGAATCATAAAGCCTTGAGTACTCTTCTGGTGTAGAGAAAGAGATCAACCCTAAATAATCTCTGGCGTAATCCATAATTTTTATAAGCATTAAATTAGCACTTCTAACTGTTCTATGATAGTAAACAGCTTTAAACATCTCATATCTAGCAATAATGTATGCTTCAAGTGCAGAAATGGATGCTGTATCTATCACTAAGTGATCGTTCACTACGGTTATTGAATTTAACAATCTTTGAACATCAATGTAGCCATACTCAACACCAGTAAAATAAGAATCACGTATTAAAAAGTCAAGCTTATCAACATCAATAGGACCAGCTATAGCCTCATTTAAAAATCGTTTACTCGTCAAACTACGACCAACACATAGCTCAGAAATTTCCTTATAGTTAAAGCCATATTTAGAAATTATGTCTTTAATTTCACTATTAACTATAATCCATGTTGCAAGGTCTTCATGAGTTTTACCAAGATATTTAATAGCTATTTCCTCATAAAGATGTGAAAAGGGACCGTGACCAACATCATGGAGTAAAGCAGCCAATCTTAACTTAATCTTATCATCTTCACTAATAATTTCTTGTCTTTTTAAAACCTCACTAAGAATACTGACTAAATACATTGTACCGATGGAATGAATAAACCTAGTATGAACCGCGCCTGGGTACGTTAAATAAGCCCCACCTAATTGCTTAATATTATGTAACCGCTGAATATAAACAGTATCGATAATTTTTCTTTCTAGTTCGGTGATAGAAACGTACCCATGAACAGGATCTCTAATTTCACTCCAATACATAGTTACTCAATTAATATTAAGCTGCTAAAAATTTAAGCTTGCTACTTCTAAATAAATAGTGCCCACAGATAGGTTATCATCTTTTAGAGTCATGTAATATAGGCTGAGTAAATCAAGGAAGAATCTTAGGTTAATTAATCCCTCTTCTAGTTCTTTTACACTCAATTTATGGTGAAATGTATTTGTTCTCTTTTTAAGCTATTCTCCATCTGAATTACTTTGTGAACTTAAACATCAACTACACATACTTTCATAACTAAAGTTCACAAAGTTCAATTTCATCTTTATATTTTGGTCTTATCCTTGAGAATCTGCACTAATCTTAGCATCATTGACTATAACTACATTAACATTATTTCTTAAAATTTGAATTGGGGAACTTAGGATGAGCTACGGTATAGATAGATAATTCCTGCAATAGTAAAGCTTAAAATATCTAAAATCATAGTGAGTAAGTGATGTCAAGTTAGTACATGTGGACATGTATAGTTAATGATTTAGCTTGACAGTACCAAGTAGATATACCCATAAAGTTTATAGCTTTCACTTTACTTACTTATTAAAGCGGGGTAGGGGAGCAAGGTTACCCCGCCGGGCTCATAACCCGGAGGCCGGTGGTTCAAATCCACCCCCCGCTATAATCTTAGCTTAGTCGGCAAATCTAACTCAGTAATCTCTGAGTCCGTAAAAAGATAAGTTAATCATCAGAATCTTGATATTTACTAAAAACATGTTTTCCCCTTGACAGATTATGTCTTAGAACAACTATTCTATTACAAGTCACTTTTTTGCTGAAAAGTGACTGTGACTTACTCTACTAGGACTTCTAATGTCTTAACAATAAAATACCAAGGAAACTATAAGATCCTAATATGTTGTATGTATGACCTATAGCCTGAAATCACTTTTAAACTCTAGTTCTCATCAAGTCATATTCTTGAATGTTAGCAAGCCTTTAAGATAAGTTTTGGATGTATACACTAATGTACTATTAGCTTTAAGCTACTAGTACATTACTAAGTTGCCGTAATCCATTTAACAGTTACTCTATGCTCCGGGAATATGCCTTAATCCTAACATAATGTGTTCCCTAACCGTTAACGCATTTCTTCCAGCGTAGGTAATAAAAGCTAAAGGAATTTAAATTCCTATGATTAGTAATTAAACCTAAAACCCTAAGTTAATGGATGCTATGTTTAAAAACAACATTCCAATTAAAAATATAATACTTAGTATAGGCTATCTTGATTTATGTAATAATACTAGTATCATAAGAAATATATAAATGTCTTGAAGACAAAATCTTTATAATCAACTAAAGCACCTATTTTAACAGGTGTAATATGCGGGGGTCGCCAAGCTTGGTCAAAGGCGCAGGGCTTAGGTGTTTTATCTAAGAAACCCTGTGGCATAGGCCTTCGTGGGTTCAAATCCCACCCCCCGCATCAAATTATAAAGTGAAGCTTAACATAAAATACATAGAAAACAACTAAGATACATAAAGCAAACATACGAGTTAATAAGAGAAGCAAGCTTAAACAAACCTAAAACACCAAGCCCAATAAGAAGCAAACATATAAAGAATACCGTCAACCCCACATAGCTTAAGAAACCAGCACAACAAGAGAAACT
>CALHIW010000059.1 GCA_938030905.1 Candidatus Methanomethylicia archaeon
GAGTAAAGCATGGTTGCTCTACCCGACCACGCTTCAAACCCTCCCCAGAAACAATACAGTCCCCAACCAGATGCTTTAGATGGCTATGGACTATTCAACATACAAAGCCAAACCTATCCATAAGCTTACCTAGACTTAAAATCCTCCCCACCAAGCAACCACCAAAAACCTAAAACCCAAACCACAATCACCAGAAATATTTAGCCTATTTAAGATAGGTCTTCTCATATCCTCAATTAGTTTCTCTATTCTCGATAGCTTCATTAAAGGTTTAAATTCCAAAATAACCTGTACTCATGATAATTAGCCTTCTCTGATACTCCAATACTTAAATAATAAGAAACATCTAGTAGTTAAGAAACATTGATACTATAGAAAGTATTGCAGTCTACTTCATTATTAATTACCACCTAAACTCTAACACTACTGTTTCTGGAAACTCAACTAGATATGTTATTATATATCTGCAATATTCACGTATCATGACATCGCTCTAAACAGTAAACTTTCAAGTTTCTAGTAGATTACCATACATAGAAAATCCCATATCAAACATCACTAGGTCTATTATTGTTTAAAGAACTAAAGACCCCACTTCATTATAAAACTTCATAAAGAATCATTTTATAGGTCCATTAAACTGATACTGTCAACCTAAGAGTCCATACTTATAAAGGAATTTTAAGTGTATAGGTTTGAGTTGGCAGTATTCATTAAACTTTAGAAAGGCTTAATATAAAATATATTTCAAGAAATTTATTAAGCTTATAGAATAACTCTATTTCTATTAAATGATTTTTATCTACTATTATTGTGAATAGGTATGAATTATGGTAGTATGCTGCTCTAGTTAGGAGAATATTATATGTGATTATAAGATATTTAGGTAACTGTTATAAGGTAAATAAGTTTAGGAAGATATTCTTACCAGATGGTAACTTACTTGTATTCTGATTTATATGAAAGGAATTACTATATAAAATCTTGTTAGTAAATGAGGGCTGAAACGCATCAGTCACTAGAAGGGTCAAGCATTATTTTTATTATTAACTGCTATAATGTGAAGGAGGTTTAAGTTTGTAGGAGCTAGATATGTGGGCTTAACGTATGGTTACGAATGTAACATGAAATCGTTTTAAAGTAATTTTTAGAACGAAAAATTAAATAAAGGCATCTCCTCAACTTATAAGAGGTGATGCGATGAAGGCTTTATGTCCAGTATGTGATGGTGAAATAAGGGTACCTATAGATGCTATAATAGGTGAAATTATTACGTGTCCAGATTGCGGCTCATCGTATGAAATAAAGTCAATAAATAGGAGCGAAGTTTCAATTAAGCCTGCAGAAATTGAAGAGGAAGATTGGGGAGAATAGATTTACAGACTTAATGAGGTATCCAATACCAAAAACATTCCATCTTCTACTAAGCAAATACTTAAACTAGATCTATTTGAGATCCTATGAATTCACTTCCTTAAATTAGGTTAACTATTAATTATTATTCAAGCTAGTTCTATGTTAGAAAATTAATGTGGATATTAACTGGATGAAATAAATATTCAATGAATTTATCATCCCTTTTAAATCTATGTTATAGCTGCTTCCTAACCTTATTTAGGATATGGTTTGCAACTGATGAGTCCTGTATTGCTAATCCCACACTTTTAAATAGTGTAATTTCACTTTCTGATACTCTACCTGGCTTTTTTCTGAGAATTAGCTCGCTGAGCTCAGCATATATATGGTCCCTACTTATCAGTTTCTCCTGAATTGGAATTATTATATCTCCAGCCTCTTTTAAAGCAGCTTCTCTTAAATCCACAACTATTTTTGCATTAAGAACCGTTTTGCCATCTATTTCTCTCATATCAGGTCTGAAGGCACCTATAGCATTTATATGAGTTCCAGGTTTAATCCATTCATAATTTATAACAGGTGTGCTTGATGTTGTTGCAGTTACTATTATATCTGCCCCCTCTATTGCCTCCTTAACATTTTCTGTAGATATAACTTTAAGCTGGAATCTTTCTCTTGCCTCTCTTACAAATTCTTCTCTTCTCTTCCTATCTATATCGTAGGCTCTAATCTCCCTAATATTTCTAACTGTAATTACAGCCCATAACTGTGTTCTTGCTTGTACTCCACATCCTATAATGGCCAGCGTATCAGCATCCTCTCTTGCAAGGTATTTGGTTGCAACTCCACTTACAGCCCCTGTTCTCATAGCTGTTAAATGGTTTGCCTCAATAATAGCCTCAACAACTCCTGTTTTAGGATTGTTTACGATTACGTATGCATTAACAATAGGTAGTTTAAGCTTAGCATTATCTGGATAGAATGTAACTATTTTGGTTGCTAAAGCGTTTAAGCCTTTTATATATGATGGCATAATTAAAACCACTCCGTTAAACTCCTCAATAGGCATCGTAGTTCTTAAAGGCATTATAGCATTACCCAAACCTAAATTCTTAAACGCCTCCTCAACAACCTCTATACATTCCTTCATATCCAAAATTCTTTCAACATCTCTATCGCTTAGTAAAATCAAGTATTAACACCATAAATTAAATTATCGAAGTAATATAAGCTTTTCCTATGAACTCTCACTCATCTATGTCCCTGTTAAGTTTAATCCGCTTTTATCCAACTCTTGCTATGAAAGCAGAACTCTATTATCCATATAATAACCTTTAATCATTTACTCTTACTTATATTGTTTAGGTATTTCTATTGTTCTTTAATTCATTGAAGTCTTCATAGTGTCTCCTGGATATGTATCCTTAATGCTCTATTTATATGCTTGTTAGTGGCGAATATCTTAGTAAGTAGAATGGCCCTAAATATTCTATATATCTAAGGAAACGAAGGAAAACTGGCATTTTATAACGTAAAAGCTAAAGAATTTTAGAAAACATAATACTAAAATACAGCAGTAAGACATGCTTAACTTTACAAGGTAAAGTATTTGGATAGTAAGTTTTAAATATAATTGCACTTCATTAAATGAAGGCTAAGTATTAGTGGTGTAGTTAATGAATGAGAAGGTTGTTCTTGTTAATGAAGATGATAATGAAATAGGAGTTGAGGAGAAGGTAAAAGCTCATAAAGAGGGGAAGCTACATAGGGCTTTCTCTATCTTCATATTTAACTCGAAGGGAGAACTCCTATTACAGAGAAGAGCAGGAAACAAATATCATTCCGGAGGGCTATGGTCAAATACTTGCTGTAGCCATCCTAAACCAGGAGAATCAATAGAGCATGCAGCTCATAGAAGACTAAGAGAGGAAATGGGCTTTGATTGCAGCTTAAACGAGGTTTCCCGCTTCATATATCGAGCTGAACTTAATAATGGACTTACTGAATGGGAGCTGGATCATGTCTTTATTGGGAAATATGATGGTGAAGTTAACCCAAATCCTAATGAAGTTGAGGATTGGAAATGGATAAATATAAATGATTTAAAAGATGACATAAAGAGAAATCCCAATAACTACACAGTATGGTTTAAAATGGCTCTAGATAAAGTTACTAGTCTTCTACATAGGGTTCTGAGCTAAGTAAGGGGGTATGTATTGATTTATCCCTCCACTAATTTCCCTTAATAAATTTATTGAGGCCTCCATGATGAACTTGATTCCACATATTTTTGAGAACATCACTAAAGCCGCAAAACATCTATCTACTTTATAGTTGCGCTTACCAAACTTATAGATCTGCCTATTTGTCTTTGATGCATGTCTCATTTAGAGAGGTCTTACTAGTGTTTCTAGTGATTATGTAATAAGTTTTGCGTCTAAGCTAACATGTACTCAATAATTCTTTGAATTCTTCGATAAAGTAATAGGGAGTCTTCTATTCTTTCGTTTTGCATAATGATTATAGTGGCATTGTAGAAATGTTTTAGGACTTTCAAAGACGGTAATTATGACGAATTTAAGCATATGAAGAGCATAAATGTCCATGTAGTCATTGATGGTAGCTCATTACTGAGAGCATTAGTGATAAACAGAGTAATATTTACAACTCAAAGCCTCCCAAAGCTTTACGATAAACTTAAGAAGCTTAAAGGCTTTCGCAGCCTCAGCATGGATGAAATAAGAAGTAGATTAAGTAAGAGGAGTGGAGACAAAATACATCCAAGAATGGAGAAAAAAATATATGCTATATGACGTAAAGCTATAGGAGAATGAGAGCAGCAGTATAGAGATTTAATGTATAGCTAAACATTTAGAAGAGCAATAATGAAGTATGAAAGACTAGCAGTAATGTTCAAAGCTATAATAACGTTCACCTACACAGTTTAAGATAAAATATACTCCAGCTTTAAGCTTTACTGCTAAGCTACTGGATACTGTCAAGTTAGTGTATGTGGATACGTATAGTTAATTGCTTAACTTGCCAGTATCAGCTATTTTATAGAAAGGTTTAAATCTTCTTAAGTTCTAAGCTGATATGGTTAAGTGTGATGTTTTAGTTATTGGAGCTGGTATTGTTGGGCTTTCTACAGCTTATCACTTGAAGATATCGGATCCTAAGCTTAACATTATCATAGTTGAGAAGAAACCTTCTCCAGGTCAGGGTGAAACTGGGAAAGCTCCTGGTGGATTTAGACTTGATGTTTGGACTTCTAAAACAAATTTTGTCCTCAGTAGAAGCTCAATTATGTTTTATAAATATATTCAGGAAAGTCTTAAAATAGATCTTGGAATGAAGTGGATTGGCTACCTCTTCATGATGGATAATCGGCTTTATGAGGCTGCTAAACCAGCTCTTAGAAAAATGGATTCTATGGGCGTTAAGTACAAAATATACTCAAAGGAGGAGTTAGCTAAAAATCTTAATGTAAATGTTAATGTCGAGGATGAAGAGGCTAAATCTATGAATCTTAGAAATATTGATGTTGGTTTAATGTTTCCAAATGCTGGGTATTGGCGTCAGGAAAACATGGTTAAATTTTATGAAATGGAGTTTATAAAAATGGGTGGTAAAATACTTTACAATACATTTACCAGTAGGATAATCACTGGTCCAAGAGTAGAGTTTAGCATACCTGGTGAGCCTCATATCTGGCAGGAAGTAACTATTAAGGGGGCTTTAACAGATAAGGGAATTATTGAGGCTAATGAAGTTGTTGTAGCTGCAAGTGCATGGGCACCTCAGATTCTTGATTTAATAGGTATTGATTGCCATTTTAAACCTAAGAAGAGACAAGTATTCATAGTTAAGGCAAGTAATGAATTGTTAAAACAAGTAATGTTTGCTAGGGGCTTCAATGAACTTAATGCAGCTCCATTCCTATTTATACACGTAAGAGGTGAATCATGGCTATGGATGAAGCCAGATATTGGTGAGTTAGCGTATTGGATGGGTTGTTCAGATCATTTAGGTAGGGCTTACGGAGTAGTGGAGGATGATCCGCCAGCAGAGGAAAACTTCTATAAGTATGGAATCTACCAAGTACTAGTAAAGTATTTCCCACAATTCATAAATATTTATCCATCAAACTCACATGCAGGATACTATGATATTTCAATTGATGGATTACCAGTAGTTCATAGGGAGAGTAATATAACTGTTGTTGGTGGTACAAGTGGTAATGGATTATCAAAAGCTGATGCATTAGGAAGAATAACAGCAGCAGCATGCTTAAATAGAGAGTATGCTGAACTCTATAATGGTGAAAAATTTAGAGTGAGCGACTTAAGCATAACGAATAGAAATATTGATAAGGAAATATTTATAATCTAGAAACTCATCTCCAAACTCTTTGATGTTTGGCGGGTCAAATTTGTGGAGGGGTTTGTTGTAAGGTTTACTTATGTCTGGGAGGGGTTGGGCTATCTTAACTGTTAGGAGGGCTATATCTGAGGGGGCTAGGGAGCTAGCCCATAATATGGGTTTAACTGTGGAAGAGCTTCAAATAAGCTGATGAAT
>CALHIW010000060.1 GCA_938030905.1 Candidatus Methanomethylicia archaeon
ATTTAGCGCTTAGAGGTAACATCTCTAAGAGTTGTAGTATTATTATGTCTTATCTTCCATACTTAACAGTTCATTACGAGTGTTAGACCATACACATCATCTATTATAATCTCCATAACTACAGCTCACATCCCACTATCAGCAGAAAGTATTAACATATTTTTACCATGATGTGCTCAATTCACTCACTAGCTAACTCTTGACTGCTAGTGTAGCTACAGCTCACTATAATTTAGAATATAACAAAAAAGACTAGGTCACAAAGCTATTTTTAGATCTTGTTGAAGAAGTAAATCATAGATGTATTTGTCAGTGCTTATTGCGCCTCGTCACAGCTAAATTTTAGATCTACAAACTGTTTCTTTCTAACACAAAACATTTTGCCATAATAATCTGCTCCAAACATACATTCACTACATTTCAAAGCTTCCACCTCCATATTTCATTAGGCTTACCTTTAGAGCAAGTAACCATATTTAAATTTTTCTATTTTTGCTTGGATGTAGCAACTTAATGCTTACCTCTCAGGTAGTTGCAGTAGTATGTGAATGTTTTGCAGAATAGTTCAAGCATTCGATAGCTTTTTTCATCTTAGGTGTGGGTTATGTTAGGTTAACTGTTATTTTGTTGAAGAGTATTTTTGTGTGTTGTCGAATGATGAGGATTGATTCTATTAGGCTTCTTAATCCATGGGCTTGATAATTGTGGGCTAGTTCAAGCTGTATAAGAGTATCAATGACCATGAAGCATTATCCACAATGAATTCGAGTTTGCTCTTACAATATTTCAACAGCTTATTAACAACCAAACCCACCCCAAACAGCCATTTTAGAAAAGTTGCAGTACTCTAACAAGACTCTAGCCTCCTCTTAAGGTTCGAAGTTTGAAAATACATGGTAAACTAAGAACCTTAAAGTCTAAAAGAACCCTATCCTCCCAAACAGCTTAAGCCACTCAACCAAATCCTTAATACTAAACATAATGAAAATGGATAAGAAGAAGATGAAAAACTACATCTTAAGTTGCCAAGTCCTTTGCTTGAATACTATTAAGCTACTAGTGCGTGGTCTTTAGGGTTTGTGTGTTTTATGAAGGTGTATCATAGGGTGAGATATTATGGAGGTTAATCTTAAAGATTAGTCTCCTTAGAAGATGTTGTTGGGGGAGTCGTCTGTCTTCTGGTCCTGAGCAGTGTTCAATTAGTTCCTCTTGCTGAAAGTTTATGCATTCATTCCAGCCTAAGAGCTTAAAGAATCTTAGGTATCTAAGCCTTCTGGTCCTCTACGTGATCAGCCCCTCGCTCTTTATACTTGATGACCATGTATTTTACACTCTTTCGAAATGATGGTGAGTAGGGGCTATGAGAACTATTAGATTGTAGAGATTCATCTTCTTTACAATCATCATTTAAAGAATAATGTCTATTTACGACAGGAAAAATAATAAACCTTATGAGGATAATCTCACTTCTCAACTAACTGAGATCATCGTAGAGAAAACTAAAACAGAAAGCAAATGCATTTGATGATGACTGGGTTAAGTTTATATTGATGATAGAGATTTAAATTACGGTGATAATTTGAATCTAAAGAGTAAGGTTAGACGAATAAGCGTTTCATTACCGCCAGAGTTACTACATGACTTTGATGAGTTAACTAAAAGTCTAGGTTATGAAAGATCCCGTGCTGTGCAAATTGCAATGAGAGATTTTATAGCTAGTCATTATTGGGCAAGAAATGAGAAAAACGTTGTTGGAGCATTATTAGTAATGTACAATCATGAGGTTAAGGGAATGGTTGACAGAATTATTGATGTTCAACATAAATACTCAAATTTAATTACATCATCGATGCATATTCACCTAGATGAAAAAAGATGTTTGGAAATTATAATTGTTAATGGAGTAACAAGTAGTGTTAAAGAACTTCTTAGGGGAATAACAAATACTGATGGAATAATAAACATTACCATTAACATTGTAGTAACATAAGAAAGTTGCATTTAGTTATTAATACTTTATATTCGAATTAGTTACTATTGTCTTACTTTTACAATCATAGTTTCCATTAACCCTCTTCATTAATTGAGTTGTGTTGAATACTAATATTGGGAGAATTATTTTGATGAGTAGTCCTCTTATTGATACTGCTCTTATGAATCTGAGTTTGTACTCTTTTAGCTGGAGAACATTGTCTCTATCATCCTTAATATGATTCTGTATTAATTCATGGTGGTGAACAAACTTGAAAAGTCTAAGCACTCTAAGAGGAAAATCATACCTATTAAGCATCTTAACAACCTTATGTACCGGAGGTTTGTTTCAATTCATCTATGAAGATCTTATAAGCCTTCTCTATTCTCCATTGAATACTATGTGAGCCATTACAGCGAAGGTTATGAAGAGTCATCTTCCGTGACTTGCCTTATCAGAATAATGCTCATCAACAACTGTAAATAGTTCTCCTAATGGACAATGATGTCTTACAATAGTTCGTAACACAACTTATTACTCAAGATTAGGTAAATTTAATAGAGACTAGAGTTTTTTACAATCATTTCTCATTTTTCTTGGAACAAACCAGTCGACAGTTATTCTACGACTACCTTGATGAAAACGTATTTTTATCACAAATCCTTTCTCCATCCACTCCTCTTTCAAAATTATTAATCTCTCCTTTTTCCTTTTAGGCATTTTAACAGCTATTATTGGCTCTGGCATATATCCTAATGTTTTAAGTTTACGGTAAATGATATACAACTTTTCATAATCTGAGGGATAAAGATAGAGAAAGTCCTTTCTTATAACTTTACATTCAATAAGTTTTACTTTATGGTTCTTCTCTAAGACTATTACATCAACATCAAATGAGTGGGTGCTCTTAAACGGAACACCTTTCTTAGAAAAACGGTCATAAACATCCTTTTCGTACAGCTTACCATCCTTTGATAACCATGCATGTCTATCATACACTTCATAAGCATATTTTAATTTTCTTTTAGCTTCTTCAATATTATTTTTCTCTAACAGCTCTATAGCTTCTTTAATCACTTTATCTATTCGAAAAGCCATGAATACCAACCTTATAGTGATGGTTAAGATTTAATATAATTTAAAAATATTTACACTATGTAAAGCATTCTGTGGACTTTAACTTTATTTGAGATTATTTTCCTTAATTTATTTATGATGAAACTATAGTTTAAATCATTAAATTTGTTAGAGGAGGAGTATTTATATTGGTTGTTCATGATACTTATATTTCATATATCTAGGGATGGACTTCAGCTATTTTAAGCTTATTATTGTGGAGTTATACATTTTATATTGTCATGGTTTATATTAAGTTATCGAATTTAATAAGAAAATGTTAGAATGGTTAATGATGCTATTATGGTTCTAGAATAGGATTATACGTATTGCTTGAACCCTTACTAATAAAGGATGCTTTATATATAGATTTATGACTTTACATGTAGATTTATGATGTAGCAATACATTTACATCTCTACCATTTCTTAAAGATTAAGGCTATTTATAGCTTGAGGTGTCTTCTCTTTTTATGATTGTTGGTTGTGTTTGTTTTATGAGTTAAGCTACTAATTATACTTCTAATATTGAGGTTTGGGATTCTGTTAACCGGATCTGTATGG
>CALHIW010000061.1 GCA_938030905.1 Candidatus Methanomethylicia archaeon
CCTATATTCTTAACAGTTATGGATAGAGTCCTAGTGGTATTTGATATTAGTGGGATACCTATAACTTCAAATGCAGCTTTCCTAGTAGATGCTGCTCCAGCACCGAAAATCCATACAGCAATCAAGGCAGATGAGGCAATGGCTACTATTGTTATTAATGCAACAATAATACCATAGCTTATAGCTCTTCTACTTTTAATAAGACTTCTAACCATAATACCACCTATGGAATGACACTATCATCCTTGTAGATCTCAGTAATTTAGGACCTACAAGTTTAATGGGGGCTAGCCAAAGTCCCCCATGTAGGAAAACTAGATACACTTGTATAGTAGTGGAGAGTTTATTAGTGGAATGTAGCTGACTAATAGTTTGATTGAATTTAGTGGAATTAATCATAGTTAACCCTACTACCTATATTTATAGTGGAGGAATTTAAGATGGAAAAGAGGGGGGTTTATAACTGCTATGTAATCTACTTTGAACTCATTACAATGTCATTAGCACACTGTTATGTTACTGTAGAGTATTGTTGCTAGCTTCTTATCTCCTAGGAGTAGTAAATTCTAAGCTTGAAATGCGGTAATAGAGACGATGTACTCTTCACCTTAGGAGTATTAAGAATGGCTGTAACTAGTAAACTGTAAATAATGAAGTATTGGTTAAGTATGAGTATTCTTAGTTATGGGGGGTATTGAATAGTATTAGAATCATGTAAAAATAGTTATTTGGAGTATTATTCTATATAGTAGCTGGAGTTAGGTATTGTTAGCTACTTCATTAATGATGTTTTTAATAAGGTTTAAGTCTGTATTTTCCTTAAGTTTTAAGTTTACATTACATGTTTTACCATTAATTTCTAATATGAGCTTATCAGTAAGGTATTTTTGAAGCCTACTTTCAAGCTCCTCTTGTAATCTAATTAAGTCATTGATGGGTTTATTTCTATTTATACTTATTGGAATACTTAAAAAACATTGTCCTCTATTAATCACGTAGTTACGTGCAATAAATAAGTTAGGAATAACCGTACGTTCATTCTCTAGGGTTTCAATAGTAGTAGCAAGTGAATTTATATCAATGACTTTACCTCTACATCCACCTACATCAATTAAATCACCAATCTTAAATAGCTGATGTGTCTTAATATAGTACTCACCTCCTAAATTGAGAAGAACATCCCTAAATGCGAGAATAATTGAGAAGATAGCTAACGCTACGATAATAGCAAGAATTGTTGTTTCTAAGCCAAGCTGACCTAAAGCAAACATCAGCATAGCTAATACAACTACAATCTTAACATACTGCTGAATCTTTATTATTAAGGACTGATCTCCAGAGGGAATAATTCTTTTAATAAAAGAATTTACAATCTTTACAACAATAGGTATTAATAGAAGAATAACTGCTACAATAGCTATAGTATACAGTAGTTTTAGAGTTGCAGGATCAAACTCTAGTGCTATCTGCATTATAGCACCAAGTAGCTTAAACATAAAGAAATTTAAACATTTCCTTAAATTCAGGGGATACTGTCAAGTTAGGCCATTAACTATATGTACTCACATACACTAACTTGACAGTATCAATTCAGAGTAAAACTTAAGTTAGTCTTTAAAATCTAAATATGGTGTGCAAATGGCTTTAAAGCTTCTAATCTCCGTAACATGTCTTGAAGAGGCTTTAGAGGCTTTAAAGGGTGGGGCAGATATTATCGATGTAAAAAACCCTTTAGAGGGCTCCCTAGGTGGACATTATCCATGGGTCGTGAAGAAAATTAGAGAGACCATTACAAGTGTTGAAGTTAGCGCTGCTGTTGGGGATTCACCATACCTTCCAGGACTTGTATCTCTTGCCTGTTATGGTCTTACACTATGTGGAGTAGACTATGTTAAAATAGGAGTGTATGGTCCGAAAAACATTGATGAAGCCTTAAAGCTTGCTGAAACCTCATGTAAAGCCGTAAAAACAGCTAATGAGAAAACTAGGGTAGTTCTTGCAGGATATGCTGATTACAGGGAAGCTAAATGTTTAAATCCATTAGTTATACCTGATGTAGCATATAGAGTTAATGCTGATGTAGCTATGATAGATACTAAAATCAAGAATGGTTTAAAAACATTACATCACCTAGAAATAAATGAGCTTAAGGAGTTTATAAATAGAACACATAACTATGGATTAAAGGCTGCACTTGCAGGCTCACTAAGATTAGAGGATATTAAGATAGCTAGAGAAATTGAAGCTGATATAATTGGATTCCGGGGAGCTGCATGTAAGGGAGATAGAATAAATGGGAGAATATCATCAGAGCTTGTTTCTGAGCTTAAAAAGCAGCTAAAATAAAGTTTACCCCTAACCAATATTACTCCACCTATAACTTCAATACGAACTATCAACTCACCAGCCTTCACCTAGATCAGCAAAGAATATTAGCTAGAGACCTAAAAGCTATATGGTGTGAGCTTGAGTAAACATATTCTTTACCCACCAGTTGCAATACCATTTATGGTAATGTTTTTAGTTCTAATAATGCTTTTCATATTTATTATATTTATAGTATTGTTGAGGAAGCGGGAAAATTCGATGGAATACTCTAATCAGAATCATTGCTACATAATTTACATAGATGGATGAAATTTAACATTAATAGGTGTAGATGAATGGCATCAATTCTAGTTTTAGAATATGCTACTAGCGGTTTTAGTTATTGGAGAGAGTTCAGAGCAGCTACAGAAGGGTATGCTATGCTTAAATGTATTAGTAGAGATCTTAGCCCAAAACATAATGCTACTATAATGGTAAGTAGTGAAATTCAAAACATATATCCTATTGAAGCAGATAGAATAATACTAATTAATAAGCATGAGAACCCATATATAAAACTTAAAAAGCTTACAAGCCAATTCCACTATACAATCGCTATAGCTCCAGCACAAAAACTTCCGGAAATTATAAGTATAATAGGGAAAGCTGGTGGAAGAAGCCTTGGACCATGTTTAGAAAGCGTGAAAACATGTTCAAACAAGTATCTACTATATAAGGCATTAAGAAGAGGAAATATACCAACACCTAAAACAGCTAGATCAACATTTAAGCTTGAAGATATATTAATAAAAATTAGGAGAATCAAATCCCCATTTGTTATTAAGCCAGTTGATGGAGTTGGATGTATTGGATCTTCATTAGTTAATAATATTAATAATCTGTGGAAAGCAGTAATTAAAGTTAAGAATAATACTTTAAAAAACTACTTTATAATTCAGGAATTTATTAGTGGGGTTAATGCTAGTGCATGTATTATAGGTAATGGATTAAATATCAAAATACTCTCAATAAATCTTCAATATGTAGATTTAAAACCTCCAGATAGAGAATCATCATATAATGGAGGACTAATCCCTATAAAACTAGATGGAAATATATCAAATACTCTAGTAGAAGCTGTGAAGACATTAAAATGTTTAAATGGATTTATTGGTTTAGACTTCATAATTTCAAACAATACACCATACATAACAGATATAAACCCTAGAATAACAACATCCTATATAGGTCTTAGAAGAATAATTAACGTAAACATACCAGATATGATTATAAATGGAAATGTTGATTTAAATATAGAATATGATGGATACTCAATAATTAAGAAGATAAAGGCTAAAAAGAGTGTGAAGGCTAGAACTCTAGATAGATTCATTGGGGAAGACAGCATATTCATAAATCCCATGATTGCATTAAGCGGTATTAAGAGGGGGGAAGAAATAGCATTAATTACCGCAAACAATATAACAATAGAGAAAACTGAAGAAGAAATTGAAAAACTAAAACTAGAGGTTGAAAACTACTTTAATCATATTTAGTTAATGTTTTAAGATGTTTCTCTCTAGACTTCTTAGAAAGGTGGGAAGTCATGTCTCTAGAGAGTAGCTTACTGGATAAATGGTATCTACTTATACCTTTCCCCAGCTAGAGGATTTCAGCAGTCATGATTTCATTCGCTAAGAAATGTTGAAAAGCTATCTAGCTCTAGATTTAGAGCCTAAATAGCTCCTTAGATGATTTCTCCAACTGAGAGAAGCATTGTGAATGAGGTTATGGACTCATAGAGACCTAGTTGCCTTAGTAGCTACATACGGAGAGTAATCACAACTGGAAATCACATTTACTAGATGTGAAGTCATAGCTAATCTGAGGTGGAGAGTAATTTTACATAATCTATATGAATAGTTGTTCACAGTATCTATTACTGAAACCAGGCTAAACTTAGATATTTAGCGGTGGTCTAGAGAAATGTAACCCATGATAGAGGATCAGTAAAGCCATTAAGAAACACCTCAAGGACTTTATGTTGCTTCCCATACTGATACCGCAGGAGTGAGTATATAATAGTTTCCTGAATCTAAAGCCTACTACAACCATGTTAAGCACCGTATAATCCTGGGAGCCAATACCTATGAATGATAAGCAGAATAGCTAAAATTCCAAAAATCATTAAGGAGTAGTATCCATATCCTTAACTGAACACGTCACATTACTTTAGTAGTAAAAGTTTTATTCATATATAGATTTTAAAACTATGCCTACATCTATAGGCTGGGATATAGGTGGAGCAAATATTAAGACATATCTAGTTAAGCTTGAAGATGGGGAAATTCATACAAGATCCATTAGGGAATACTTCCCAGTCTGGCGTAAGGGTAAAGAAAATCTCCCATTAAAAATCAGGGAAATACATGATAAAATAGCTGGAGAATTGGATATTGATATCATTGGGTTAACAATGACAGCTGAGCTTTCAGACATATACTTTACAAAGAGGGAGGGGGTGGAACACATCATAAACTCTATGGTGTCCATATACGGTATTGAAAAGATTAAAGTTGTAAGTAATGACTTAAGTATTCTAAGCATTGATGAAGCTGAGAAAAACCCTAATAAGGTTGCAGCCTCAAATTGGGCAGCAACAGGCTGGCTACTATCGAAAATCGTAGATACATGTATAGGAGTTGATGTTGGTAGTACTACATGCTCAATAATACCAGTAGTTAATGGAGTTTGTAGAGCTGAGGGTATGAGCGATCTTGAGAAACTCATTAACGGTGAGCTAATATATACGGGAGTACTAAGAACAAACGTTGCAACAATAGTTAATAAAGTACCTGTTAAAGGAAAATATGCTAGAGTATCATCAGAGCTTTTTGCATTAACAGGAGATGTACATCTAGTTCTCAACAGCATTAAAGAGGAGGATTACACAACAGAAACAGCTGATGGTAGAGGTAAAACTAGAAGTGAATGTTTAGCTAGATTAGCACGAATAGTATGTGCAGATACAGATATGCTTTCAGAAAGAGATATTGTAGATATAGCTAAATACATATATGATAAGCAAATAGAACAAATAGCTGAGGGAATTTATCAAGTTTACACGAGAATTGTAGGGGAATGTGTAGAGGAGCCTCTAATACTTACCATGGGGTTAGGGGAGAAGATATTAGCTAAGAGAGCAGTTGAAAGATTAGGATTAGGTAGGATTATATGTCTATCAGATGTTCTTGGGAGGGGGACATCAATAACAATACCATCAGCTGCTGTAGCCCTCATGGCTTTAAATACTATTAAGTCAATAACACCAGTAATAGATTCAATAAAACAGCAATTAAGTAGAATTTTAGGAGGCTAAGCTAATTCTTCAAGTAGTGGAATTTTACTACGTCCACCTGTACGTGAAATAGCTATTGCAGATACTCTACTAGCGTAATGTATAGCTTCATCAATACTCCTACCATCAAGTATAGCTTTTATTAAACCAGCTGAAAATACATCACCAGCATAGGATGTATCTATAATATTAGCTTTAATACTTGGAAACGTCTTTACATAATTCTCAGTAGCAATATCAACCCCTTCACTACCCTTAGTTATGATCAAGTACTTAATGCCAACATTTATAAAGTCATCATATTTTAACTGCCTACAAGATGATTTACAAATTAATGACCAACCATACTTGTTAGTTATAAAGATATCTGTATTTTCAAATACTGGTTTAAGCCTTTCAAAACCTATATTAAGGAAGGGGGTTGATGGACGGTAAACTACGATTTTACCTTTAGACTTAGCATATGAAGATAATGCTGAAGCAACTTCAATAAAAACTTCACCAATATATATAAGCCTAGCTTCATCAATGATGGACCAGTTAATCTCTGATGGACTAGATATGGAGAGACACATATTATCAGACAATGGTACAATAATCCTTTTATCAAATCCATTCTTAATAACTACTATGGCATAGGGTGTTCTCTTATTCTCAATTATAACTGAAGACAAATCAACACCTTCATCAATAAGACTCTTAATAACTACACGACCAACATCATCAGTTCCTATCTTACCTATAAATGCGGTAGGTACTTTAAGTCTACTTAGAGCCACAGCAACATTAGCTGATGAGCCTCCAGGAGATATGGATATCTCCTTACCAATTCTAACCTCGTTAGATTCGGGAAACTCATCTAGTAATATAATGTAATCTAAAGCTGAAGATCCGAAAACAACTACACTACAACATTTTTTAGTATTCATTAAGACTTTAGGAAGCTCATTAAAGTATGCTTTATTTAGAGATACATAGTATTGATTAAAATCTATATTAAGCTTTAAACATAGTCTAGCAAGACTGATAGCATATAGGTTAAAGAGGTTGTTGAGAACCTCCTTAAGATCTTCACGATCAATTTTCTCAATAGGAGTTAAAAGAAGAATAAGCCATCTACCAAGAAATGTTGGAGTATACCATTTAACCCAGTATTTACGACCATTTCTTTCAACTCTTTCAGTACCCTCACTTAAAATATTAAACCTAACAAGTTTACTAAGAACATTTAGAACAGCCTTCTTAGAGAAACCTGCAGTCTCAATAATTTCTCTCTGATAAGTTTTATCATAAAGCTTAATACATTTAATGATGCTAGTAGTAACTCTACTACTAAATATGGATGTGAGAACCTGATACTGCTCATTGGTTTTGGCAGGTAAAGGAATAATCCATGGCCAAAGTTCACTCATAAAAAACATGTACATAACATGCTTATATACTTCACCACAAGTAATAGTAAAATTTAAACTTTGTGGTTTAATTTTTGTTGTTTGAGTTTTTCTCTGATTTTATGGTTTTCTTTTTGGACATTGTCTTTATAGGTTTATTAGCATGTATATGAATGCCTTAGCTGCTACTTCCTCTCTATGCTTTCATGTCTTGCTGTGTAGTATTCTCTGTACTGGTGTTTGGGGATTGAGATGTGCTGTTTCAGCAGTCTATGTCTACTGTAGTCCATTATCCTTGCCCACTCTTCATCACCCAGCCTTCTGATAAGCCTAACTGTTATACATCTTTAGGTGTATTTTTCTAGCATTACATTTAGGCTTGATGAGGATTATACTCATTCTTCTGAGGAGTCTATAGCTTTCAGTTGAGTTGAACACTTCATCCATGAGCTCCTCAGAAACCATCCTAAGCTTAGAGGCATCATTGATTAATGCTGGTAGCATCTCGAGTCGTGAACATCGTCCATTGCTACTTCTATCGCTACGATCTCCCTAGTCTCAATCTCTACGACGAAGCGGATCTTAATGTAGTACTTCTTCCTATCGTGTATACGCGTAACCTGTCCATTAGACTTGTGAATACCAACTTCACTCGATTCAACAGCTATAGTAATGGGTTTACTGGAGTCCATCAGCGAATCGTATGGGAGATATGTCCAGCGTTAAGATGCATCTCCTAATCCAAGAGTAGCCTATGATGAAGCCTAGGATGAACCTATTCAAATTCCTAGTGAAGCCCTTAAGCCACCTATTAAGGCATTGAGAAGAGATAATGCACAACTATGAGGAACTCTACATATTTAGCGGCAATCTTGAAGGAACAGTAACCCTACCATCATTCATAGCCATCAAGAAAGTCAAGGCTAAACAGAAACTCACCACACCTAATCAAACATCATCAAGAGTCCGCCAATTCATAAACTGAGAAATAGATAGAAAAATATTAAATTAAATCACAAAGCAAAATTCAGAGAATAACAAGATCTTCATCGGCAAGCTCAGACGGCTCTTCTCTCATCACAATTTAAACAAGTACATAAACATTTAAACCTAACTCTACAAATTTATTAAAATAGATTTATTAAATTTTAGTTTAATGTATGTAAAGTTTTATAAAACATACTTACATAAATGCTAACCTATATTCTTAGATTCACTAATATGAATTTAGACATAGGCTGAATCTCAATCTAGTTGTGGAAATAAAAATCATTAATCAATGTTGAGTTTATTATCTAGATTATTTGTGAATAGTAACTGTTTTAAGGTTTGAGGTAAACTTATCTAGGGAATTCTATGTCTGAAGAACTAAGAAATAAGGTTCTGAATTTGGTTAAGGAGGAAGGGGATGTTGCTGTAGCCTATGTTGCTAAGAAGCTCAATATTCAACATATGGAAGCTATAAAAATACTTGAGGAACTTGTAGTTGAAGGAAAAATATCTAAAAAGGGGAAACGCTACAGAATGGTTAAAGCATAAAATAAGAGTTAAAACTGGAAAAGTGATGTAAAATCACTCCTACTTAATATGCTTAACCAATCAATATATCTTCTAGATGCTACTTTACTATTAACTATATCAAGAGCTTCTTCAACAACCTCATCAACGCTTTTCCCAGTTACATTAATTTCATATACTCTTCCCTTATGTCTATCTAAGGCATTTAATGTACATAAGTTAATAAGTTCAGCCTCAATATTCTCCCTAATTTTTTCAATTCTCCATCCTCTCTCTACAAGTCTTCTTTTAAGTTCAATAGGATGAAGTCTAAGAACAATTACCTTCTTAACATATCTTGATGGTATAACATCACCATAATGGCTATCAACAACAATACCACTACTTACCTCAATAATCTCCCGAATTCTCCGATTAAACTTTCTTAAATTAACAATATAGGTTTCTCGTTTCACATCATAATTTCTATAAAGCTTCTCGTTTAATACAAGTTCAGATAAGTTAATATAGTCTAACTTAAGAATGTCAGCAAGCCTCCTAGCCACTATAGTTTTACCAGTACCTGGACAACCAGATATAATAATACATTTCCTAGCCATCATAGTAAACTACCACCCACTATCATAAGAGGTTTTCTACCCAAACCCCCAACTCATCTTAGCAGATGAATTAGCACACTCCATTTGATTTCTTCAACTTGATTGTTAAATAATCCTTCATGGACTCTACAGATTCAACTATTATTTAACCTTAAGACTTAAGCTCTTATTAAATTTTAAGGATATGTATGCTCTCCATTATTGCTAGTTCATCTTATTAAGTTTGATAGGGGCTGAAGAAATTTATCTATATGTTGAAGTGCTTTGCTTATTTCTATGAAGATTTCATATCAT
>CALHIW010000062.1 GCA_938030905.1 Candidatus Methanomethylicia archaeon
TTTTTCCACCTCTTTTTTTGCTACAATTATTCCTTCAATCAGTGTTGTTACTAATGCAAAAGTAACTATTATTAATGGAAGAGTGTAGTTTTCCATTAGTAATTCTGCTACTCTGTCATATGGTACATTAATGGGTATTGATGAATATACACCTACACTATAAGATACAATAGATGTAAATATCAGTAGTACTAATGTAGCAACAGATATAGAAAGGATTTTACTAGGAAGTTCCATGACATATGTTTCTCTAAGCATGACTATGGAAAACATTATAAATGTTACTGTGGCACCTACATAAACTATTATTTGAAATAACGAGACCGCTTGATATCCCATTAGTGCAAAGAAAATAGCCATTGATATGCCAAGCATACCTAAGAATAAAGCAGAGTATATAAGTGACTTAGTTTTCACAACCATTATGGCTGAGAGTATTGCTAATATTGAAGCAGAAATGAATGTTATAAGTTCAAGCATTTCTATATACAATACCTCTCACCTCATCAATTTCAGATATAACATACTTTGATCTCATACATGGTGGATCTATCTTAGGACCTATAATTAACCTATTTACTTCATAATAAAGCTCATCTTCTACATAAAATGCTGCATCATGAATTCTAGTTAACTCAAGAGCCTTACTTGGACATATATCAATGCAGAATCCACAAAAAATACAGCGTTTATAATCTACCTCTGGATGTCTTCCAACTTGTTTAGTTTGCTCATGTTCAAATAGCTTAAGGTTTATTGCTCCAGCTGGACATATTTGAGAGCATAAGCCACAGCTTATACATAACTCATTATTTAACTTTAACATTCCTCTGTAGTTTTCAGGTAGTATTGGTAGTTCATCAGGATATTTTAGGGTTATTCTTATACCTGGTGAAAGCAAGTATTTTAACCCTATAAGTATTGCTCTTATATGATGGTAGAAATTATTTATAATTTTAATAATCATTTACATCACCCATCCAATAATTAATAATGACAATGTTATTGAGATTAATGAAAGAGTAAAAAGAATATGCCAACCTATTCTAATTGCCTGATCTAACCTATATCTTGGATAAACGCTTCTTAAAAATACGCTAAATAGTAAAATTATTAATACTTTTATGATTAAAGTTATACTTGAAAAACCATCTATAAGTGGATACCAACCACCGAGGAATAAATCAACAAATAGCAATGTAAATACATATAAACGCATGTATGGAACTCCCATAACTAAGCCATATAAAATGCTTGAATATTCAGTATATGGTCCTGCTACTAGTTCAGAGTCTGATTCTGTAATTTCAAATGGGAACCTAGATGTGGACATAATCACTGATATGAAAAATGAGAATGCTGCAAATGGATTGATTAGGACTGTCCATACTCTTTGCTGATTATTAACAATATCAACTATATCAAGAGAGCCATGGAGTATTGCTACTGATAAGGCTGAAAGGTATAGAGGTACTTCATAGGATATCATCAAATGCCCTTCCCTTAAACTCCCCATCAAAGCGAACTTGTTATTACTAGCCCAACCCATAATTATGATGAAAATAGGAGTTAAAGATGATAAAGCAAGCGCAGCTAGCAAACTAATATTAGTTCTAAGTGCTATTAATTCTATACCTAGTAAGGAGCCAGCTGGAATTACTGCTAATGGAAGTAAAGTTGCTGTAAGAGCTACTATTGGTGAAGCTATAAATATGAATTTATCAGAATCCTTTGAAGTTATTACTTCTGCAAACATGTACCTTAATAGATCTGCTAGTAATTGAAGAATTCCGCCAAATCTTCTTGTAACATATAATGGACCTATTCTCATTTGAATTTTAGCTGCCACCTTTCTCTCAGCCCAAATTAATAATATTATAATTATGAGGATGGTTATAAATCCAGGAAATATTAATGGGACAAAGATTGAAGGATGTAAAAGTATATTTAATATTAAGTCTACAATTTCCACAGATCTTCACCATATACAATGAAGCTTAAGGCTAGCTGATTAGAAAATTTAAAAATTTTACGCTCCACACTATCACCTATCACTTTCAGGGGGAAAGTAATCTATGCTCCCATATATTGCAGGAAAATCCATAACCCTCGCTCCACTAATTAGTTCCCTAAACAACACTATGTTTCTAAATGATGGTGTAACCATTCTGAGTCTATATGGTCTGAGTTCACCAGTACTAATAATATGAAATATTAACTCACCTCTTGCCGCTTCAACTCTTGAAATAACTTCTCCTGCTGGAGGACGTAATACTGTAAATATAGCTGGTAATCCAAATATCCCTGTTTTCTGATATTCTTCTAGTTTCCTTAATGAAACCAATTTTTCATATTTCTTATGAATTATTGGTCCTTGAGGCAGAGCGTCGAGGATTTGCCTTATAATCTTTATGCTCTGTCTTATTTCCTCAACCCTTACCAGTAGTCTTGCATAACAATCACCTTCTTTTTCATATGCTATATCAAATTCTAATTCTGGATATGCAGCATATGGTTCTACTTTTCTAACATCATATTTAACATTCGAGGCTCTTAGATTTGGACCTACTATTCCAAGTCTTATTGCATCATCTCTTTTAAGGACTCCGACTTCTTGATATCTTGCTTTAGTTACAGGATTATCAAAAAATATTCTAAAGTAATCATTATTAAGTCTTCTTTCAATGTATTTTAATGCTTTTAATGCTTTCTCCTTAAATCCTTGAGGTAAATCTCTTCGAACCCCTCCTGGAATCATGTACGAATATGTTAATCTTGCTCCCGTTATAAGTTGAGCGATATCTATTAATGGCTCTCTATCAGCAAATGGCCACATATAAAAAGTACTTGATCCAATCATTATTCCAGCAATTCCAAAGCCATAAAGGTGTGAGGTTATTCTGTTAATTTCACAAAGAAGTGTTCTTAGATATTGTGCGCGTGGGGGTGGTTCTATATCGAGAAGTTTTTCTAAAGCTATTACATATCCAATATTCATGTTAGCAGCATCTAAAATTGCAGCTCTTTCAACTAATGGGATTATCTGAATCCATTTTCTGTTTTCAGCTATTTTTTCAATACCACGATGTACCCATCCAGGATCAGGAATAAAATTGGTAAAGATGTCACCATCAACCCTTCCAATAAACCTCATATGACCTGATGCTGGATGTTGAGGCCCAATAAACAGCTCAATTTCTTTTCTATTATCTTGCTGTTTAGATAGAGACGTTTTCATCACCTTCTATTACTTAATAAGTTTAAAATCCTTTCTTAATGGTCTAATATCTTTATAGTCCTCAGGGAGTATTAATGAGGTGTTTTCAGGATGCTCTTCGAAGAATACGCCCATCAAATCATATGTTTCGCGCTCCAGAAATTCTACACTAGGCCATACTTTATATAAAGATTTGGAAATTGATTTATTGCGGTCTATTAAGGTTTTCAATGTTAATATTATTTTAGATAAATTTAGGTTATTAAATGACGATATTAAATAAGAGATTTCTATTATATTTTTCATTGGATAATCGATAGCTGTCACGGATTTCACGTGATCAAAACCATAGTTCTTAAGTAAATTAGCGATAAGTTCTAATTTATCAGTACTTGTTGTAATTATTAATCTGTTTGAAGATAATATAGATATTTGGGCTTCCGGTTCAATCATTGATTTAAGATCTTTAAATACTCTGCTTACTTCATCGATATTCACAGTTTAACCACCTCTACGTATCTTCCTTTGTAACATAACTACACTTCTTATTATTGCTTCAGGCCTTGGTGGACATCCAGGTACGTAAACGTCAACGGGAACCACTTCATCTACTCTAACTAAATTGTAGCTATCGTAAAAAATTCCTAGATCTATTGCGCAAGCCCCTAGAGCTATTACGTATTTAGGATTCGGCATCTGCTCATATGTTAACCTAACCGCATTGGCCATTTTCTTGGATAGACTTCCTTCAATAACTATTAGATTTGTTTGCCTAGGACCAACAAATGGAAGATAGCCAGTACGCTCAGCATCAAATCGAGGAGCTGATGATGCGCCAAATTCACACCCACAACATGCTGTAGTTAAATGTACAGGCCAAAGAGAATAGGAAATACCCCAATTTCTTAGTCTTTTGAGTGGGGTTTTGAATATAATCCATAACACTATTTTTCTAACGAAGTTATATATATTACCTGTTAAAGATTGTTCTTCCTTCACCCTCATGCTATACCCGCCATAAATCTATGTTTTTAGCTAACTTAAGAGCAAATAAAATTGATGGGACTAGAGATAATATAATAATAAATGTAAGCATTACGGAATTTATAAAAAACTTATATGATAAGGGTAAGTAGATGAAAAATAGTATGATAATAGGTTCTATTGTTAAGAAAACTATTAGATATGCAAAGTACTGCATAATGAACCATCCTCTTGCTCTTCCCTGGGGTAGGTTTCCACATTCATATCTTAACTCTTTATGCGGTTCTAATTTAGATATAGAAACAAGTTTTGAAATTATGTACCCAAGAATTCCAATACCAATTCCAATACCAATTATTGATATGAAAACTATGTAAGCATTTATGTAAGGATTTTGTAAATTTGAACTAAGGATCATACTAATTTCAACTAATCGAAAAAAATGCTCTATTTATATTTTTCTATTTTAGATATAATCGCGTTTAGTTAGGGTTTTAGGCTGTTATTATTGAGTTTAGAAGCTGGATGGACTTAATAGCCTATGTCTAGGTGGAAGGGGTTAAAGTTGATGAAACTAAGCTGAAAGTGAGGATGAGGATCCTAATTTTTCCCATCAGGGAAGCTATTTATGGATCTGGGATTCTGCTGGAGCCTATTGCTAGATGTTCTACATGGAGGAGGACTCTTAACTACTTAAAGTATGATGCTAGTCTACACCATCCTCACTAGAAAGTGAATTAGCTGGAGATGCTTAATACATTATACTTCTACCATTCTGAGGAGGATCAAAGTGGAGGATACATTGTGAACCTAGTCCCTATAGATGTTCTCTTTTAGCTTTTACCTCCTATTGTTGGAGAAAACTCATATCTAACCCAACTTCTAAGCACTCAGTCAACTCCAAGTTAAGTAGCTGTGAGTATAGCACGCTTATCCACATCTGCTAACAAACATCCAGGAGAATACTAATGTTGAGAACCCAAACTGACTCTCAGAGACATTAGATGCCACTACCCTATAAGCATGCAACATTGAGCTCTCTGAAAATACATAATACACCTATTGAAACCTAAAGGAGAATATATTCATAAACTAAGGAACAAAACTTACTTGCACATCTACTGATATTTAGAAAAATTTAAATCTATATCCTCATATAGGAAACATGGACAATGATACATTAATAATTGTTACGGCTGACTGGGAGAAAGCAAGCATGTATCTTAAAAAGGTTTGTGATGAAGTTGCAAAGGAGTTAAGTTTAACTCTTGAAGAGAAAAAGGAAGATTGGGAATTTCTAGTAAATTTTGGGCAAAAGGATGATATTGGTGGAATTGACCTTCCTCAAGCATTTATTAAGTTAAGCGATGGGAAAGTAGTTCATTTAATGACTAGAGTCCCTTTAACCAATGATGGACAGCCGGATTTAAAAAATGCTAAGGAACTAATAAAGAGAAAGATAGTTGAAGTAAGAGGATAAATGCAATAGGAAAGTAATGATAATATGTTCAGAAAAGGGGGCTATTAAAGAAGTGGAAGAGTTAAGTGTTGACTTCCAGAGGCTAGATTACGATGTAAAAATTATAAAGAGTTTTATAAGTATATGGAATTACAAAGAGTTCGATTTCATTGCTCTAATGGATTGCCTTAAAACATTACCCTAATTTTTCTCTTCTTCAAACCAATTAAAAACAAATTCAGAGTTTAAAAAAATTATGAAATTATCTGAGAATCAACTAGGCATGTAGATATGCAAATTTAGATGCCATGATTTTTGAGTTCATTTTAAGGATGTTTATGCCTTATATTAATGATGCTTACTATAGTAGTGAGTTTTATTTCTGATTAAGTATTAGTATTAGAGTGCCAACTAATTGATTACCTATAATGATGAAGTAAAATTGGAGACAACCGTTAACCTTTACTACCAATAACATAATAAGATTAAGATAATACTAAAACATTAATCTCCATACTAAACTTAAAGTTTAAATAGTATATTATAATTCTTCTACTGGCAATGATTCTGAACTCGGGATCGGACTACATGAAGAAATAAATAGCTGAGCCATATTAAAAGTTATTAATCAGCTTAAAAAATGAAGTTTATACATTTACTGTTTTCAACAATTAATGAGGTTTTGTACATTACATACTTCATGTAGTTGTTTTGCTATTATGTTAGATTTGCAACTTTAAGGAATGCTTGTGTCTTATTAGTCTTCACATCGTCATGATTGCTACTTAAATGGTTTGTTGTCTTAAACTTCTTCATATATATTATGTGATGAATGTTCTAATGTACTGATTTTTACCCTTTCTATGCTTACTCTATGCTTGTATTGTTAAGTTATCATGCAACATATATTTTATCGTTAACTTACATATTTTAAAATGAGTATTATAGTAAGACTTAACTATATATTTGTTAGCTATCATGAGCCTAACAAGACCTACATACTATTTAGTAGCATAAAACGTAAATATGCTAGCTATATTCAATAAACTGTTTCAATTACAAGAAAATTCTAGGTAACTTAGAAGAGTAATAATTGAAGTACTATCATCTAAAGCTAGAAACTTAAAGCTTGGATTATTCTACCAAATTAAGGCTAGAAAGAAATATTAAGGTAGTAGTAACATTGGCTGGAGATACTGTAAAGATTGGCAAGATAAAAACAACAGAAAACACCTAACAATACAAATAATTATACTAAAATGAACTCAGTTAATTTGACTAACAAAATAGATATATCCTCCTTTGTAAATACAGTTGTTTGAGCTAAATTGAAAACACATACCATTTTCTTTCCTAAAAAAGTAATAGTAGGGCACAAAGCACTGAAAATGATCAATAATGTTCTTAATGATTTTATACTGAAGAATAATGAAAGAATAATTATTTTTACAGATGAATACTCCCAATTATATCTTCCTTTGATTAATAATATATTAAGAAGTTATGATTTCTATATAGTGTCTAATGTGGTGAAGAATGTAATTAATCGGGTAAATCAATACTCTGTCATTGTAGGTTTAGGTAGATGGAAAACAAT
>CALHIW010000063.1 GCA_938030905.1 Candidatus Methanomethylicia archaeon
GTATAAACCAAATGGAAACCATAAACTCACCAAGCCATAACCAAATAAGAAACCCACATCCCAAACCAGAAACAGCATACAAAAAACCAACACAACCCATACACCTAAAAGCTTCAAATGAATTCAAGCAACTTCTCTAGATTATTGGTTAAATATTTCCAGGACCTTAGTTATTGATAATATCCATCTAATATATGAGTTCCATAATGCTCTAATTATAGTTGTCTTTCTCGAATAAAATGCTAAAATAATTTTATTATTTTTAATCTTTGCTTTGACTTGACCTCTTGCTAACTTCCTATTTGTAACTTCTGGTAGTATGGATTGATAAATGATTAAAGCGATATTTTCACTTTTAAATGGTATCTCTACAGTTATCTTTCTTAATTCTTTAATTGACATATATGTCTCACATTAATAATAGGGCCACATAATGTATCCGTATTGTCTTTTACAAATAGAATTGTGCAGAAAAAATTCTGCGATTTTTTTATCTTAACTTTAACATAAAGATCTGTTTGATTTTGTTTTTTAATGTTTAGGGCATTAGACAACATATTTCCAAAATCAACTAAAGTTTTATCATCACTATTTACATCAATAATGATTTCCTTAGGTCTGAAATATACTCCATCTTTAATTTCCCTAATTAGCTTTACACTAGATATGTATATTACTGGGTCTACTTGAATATATGTACTCCTATTAGGAGATAATTTATAGAAGCAAATCTTTCCAGGATTACCTCTCCATCTATTTACAATAATTATTCTATCACATTGATTTTTTAAAGCAGTAATCATAATATCACGTAATCCCATTTTCCCTCTATTAATTTTAACAGCATTCGGAAGAACTAGCCTTAAATCGTTTATAAGGCTTCTAACTCTTCTTGAAGGTTTATGTGAAGTAGTTATTAATATTCCATCTATATTTTCATTACTTAACTCTTTAGCCATGAATTTATAACATCAAACTAAATTTAGTTATAGCCTTACTTTTTCTTCAGGCGTAAAGGATTTACCTAAAGTTGTTCTTGGGACATAAGCTCCACCGGTAAATATTGTATTACATTTCTTGCATTGCCATATGCCTATACTAATTCTTTTCAATATCACTATTTTGTCGCAATATGGACAACGAGTCGGTTCTTTCATTTTGTCAATTATCTTCTTATATTTTTTTCGTACACCAGCTCCATATCTTGAGCCAAAACTCTTTACATCTCTGACCATTACTGTTTCACCATGCTTTTTATTATTTCCCTAATTGTAGGAGCTTCTTTATAAGAAGTTTCAACTATTTCAAGTACTTCGGCAGGTTTTAAGTATCCATTTAAGCCTTTCTGTAAAGAACAGATATTTCCATTCTCAGTTATAGTTACAGTTAATCTACAGCTTTGTACCTCTTCTTCAGCTAAGCATGGATCGAGAATTATTTGCTCGTCAATTTTTGAAAATGTCATAGTTACTGGAAGAGATCTTATATCTAGATTTCTTCTTTCATCCAATACTTTAATCTGATCTCCACTCACATCAATACAAGGTATTTTTGTTGTTGCAAGAGCAGATAATGCTGCTATTGCAGATGCGTCTATTAGATTTCCATCATGGTTAAGTATGTAAAGGTCAATCCATAATAACCAAACTTTTCTTCCAGGTATTATACATAGTTCTTCAATAGGTATTGTTTTTGATTCTCTAATGCCACGATCTACAACTCTTGCAAGCTCTATTGAATTTTCATCAGGCGGCCCAGGCTCAAATATCGGTGAAGCTAGTGGTAGAAACTCAGCATTAACTGTGAAGGCTCCCTTGTTAGGTTCATCTGAAAATGGAGTTCCTATTTCAGCCTTTACACCAGCTACAACATATGTTTCTCCAAGTTTTACTTGAGCTGATCCATCAGCCTTCGTTATAATATTGGTTTTAATAGAAATATTTCTATATTGCTTAAAATCTCTATTATCAATTCTCTTACCACTTCTCATAAGTTCAATAATATGCGCTCTTTCAAGATTTGAAACTGTGTTATTCATAGTTATTACCTCACACTTGATTGTGATGAATACTTGCTTCTTAACGCTTCTCTCTGTAGGTCATATATTTTTTCACAACCCTTAGTAGCAAGATTTAAAGCCTCTTTAAACTCATCAAGTGTAAATTCTCCATCCATTTGCAATAATGTAATTTCATTCCATTTTACAAGCATGGCTACCGGCATATCGGCTTCTCCATATTGGTCTTCTAAATCAGTTAAATCAAGAACTATTTTTCCATCGATCTTACCCACAGAGCATGCAGTAACTAGATCTCTAATAGGTATACCTGCGTCCGCAAGAGCTAATGAAGCAGCATTTATACCAGCACATCTTGTACTTCCCTGTGCCTCAAGTACCTCTATAAATACATCTATGACCGTTCTAGGATAATTTTCAAGAAATATTGCAGGTTCAAGCGCTTCTCTAATAACTTTTGAAAGCTCAATCTCTCTTCTACCTGGTGCTGGCGATTTTCTTTCCGAAACTGAAAATGGAGCCATACGATACCTACACCTTAATATTGCTTTTTCAGGTGATAGAATGTGTTTTTGATGTGTTTCTCTTGGACCATATACTGCAGCTAATATCTTATTGTTTCCATGTTGAATAAACGCTGATCCATCAGCGTTTCCAAGTACATCTATTTCAATTTTAATTGGTCTAAGCTCCTCGGCTCTACGTCCATCAAGTCTTATACCCTCCTCATTTATTAAAGTCGGTTTCTTCTTTACATTCTTATTATTTTCTCTAAACATATCATGTGATAGCTTGAGGTGATTTATAAGTATTCCTATTTGTAGTAAGCTTTGTAAAATAGGCCTTAACAAGTTTATATTCATTTTAAGGTTACAATAATGTTTCATCTTCAGTAAAACTCATAGTAATGTTAAGCTCTTACAATGTAAATAAAGGATAATAGATGGTAAGTTATTGATTTGACTGAGAGTTCGTAAAAGTAATAATAGAATAATTGGAAATGACTAAGTCTACAAAGTGCTGTGATAGAAATTTGTAAACTTAAGTATGTTTATTGTTGGATCTGGTAGCTTAGGAGATAAATAAGTATAATGTGTTAAGTTACTACATTCAATCTATGAGTTTCCATTTCCACCTATTTATTTATATTATGAATTTCAATAGAGCAGTATATAACCAGATGATCTATTTTATCTTAGTAATCAACAATTCATTGAATTTTTTAGATTAGATTCATGAACTTAACATCTTAAGTTTAGATTTTACATGTTTTACCATTAAACATTGTTGGTAGTCAATAGATATAGACTAATCTATGCTTTTAAGCTTAGAAACAAACAAGCTATAACATGCATCATTAAGCATTACATAAAAGATCAGATATAGAGTTTTTATTAAGACATATGATTAAAGAGATCGCCTCTAAAAACTCAAGCTTATATGACCCTATAATATAATGACCATATATAGCAAATTAGCAGACATCAATCAACTTAATTTGAAGAATGAGGAGTTAATTAAGTACGTTATGTTGTTTATTTTTGCCTACTAAGTCAGGTATATTTATTTTTAGCATTTCAGCTATGTATTTAGTTACTCGATCGGTTAATCCTGAGGTGTGGGCCTCTTCCTCGATTTTCTTAAGGATACTTACATATAAGAAACTATCTTCATGGCGTTTAGGAACAATCCATATTCTACCATTTTTTCCAACTTCAATATGTCCATTTAATTTACTTTTTAAAACTGTAAGCATAGATCCCTTTCTACCAATTACACGTGGAATTTTTGTTGGCTCTATTGTTATAATAAATCCTCTATTAATCTTCCCTAATCCATGTTCTTTGATTGTTAGGGCAGCATCTCTTGTCCTATCGAAGGCTATTACTTTAGCTTTAATAAAGTCTCCAATATTTAGGTATTTAAGAAGATTATTTTTAAAAGGATTTATGGGCTTTGATAGAGCCTCTGATATTGTTAAAATGCCTAAATATGGTGAGTTTATATCTGCAACCCACATATTAGAGCCGTAATCAATTATCTTACCAATAACCATATCTCCGGTTTTGGGTACGTAACATCCATGAATTGGTATAATGTCAATCCTATTTCCTTTAATTTCAACTAAACCAACTGTATATGCATATATTTTATCTCCAATTTTATATGTGTTTAGTCCTGCTTGATAATCATTTTCTGCAAGTAAGTCTCCAGGTATAGCAATCTGTCTTGAAGTAAAGTAAATAGGCATATTGACATCTATCTCTTGATTATTTGAACCTCAGCTTCACCATGGGTTAAGGAATTTACTTTTTCAATAAATTCAACTTGCATTCCTGCAGGTATTTCAACTTCACCTTGCCACCCTCCATCACTTAGCCAGTCGGATTTCTTTAATTCACCAAGTTTCGAAATTATTGGTTGTGCTTTAGAAGCATATTTTTGAGGTACTTTAACCTTAGCTATTACTTGTGCTACCTTAAGTGGTAAGACTGTTCTTAAGGCCTTTATGACTTCTATAGCTTGCTCTTCAACATCTCTAAATGGGTCTATTGAGATACGTGTTTCATTAACTGCTAGTTCAATTCTTGCCGGTGGATGTGGTAAATTTGTACGTGGATCTATACAATTTCTGGATATGAAAGCTATTATCTGTTTTCTCTTAGCATCTATAAGCTTTTGTCTTTGCTCAGCTGTTAACGGAACCTGCCCTTTAAACAATATCGTAGATGCTATTTTGCTTATATCTAATGTTTTAAAAACTTTCATTAATGATTCCTCAGAAGCTTTAAGCCCCTTCTTAGCATCTTTATATATCTCGTCAGAAACAAGAATCTCAGATAAATTTACTCTTTTACCCATTTTATAATCAAATGCTTTATTCGGATCTACAATAAGCTCAAAACGTTCTCCTTGAGAGTCATACCTTGCTATTACATACCTATCCTTCATGGTTTAATTCAGCTCTATTTTTCCTTCTTAACCTCTTCAATATATTTCCTAACAACATCCTGTGATAATTTTTCAAATTTCTTGGTTGATGTTTTAATTACAGCCATTTCAATTCTTTCAGGTCCAACTCCTCCTTCAATTGCTTTATTTAGTGTTTGAACGGCAAGTATAAGCGCATCATCAAGGCTTAAATCATGCTTATAGTACTTATCAAGATAATCTGTTGCAACTTGCCCACCAATACCAATAGCATACGCATAGCTATCTACATAAGCTCCTCCAGGCTCTGTTCCAAAGAGTTTAGGTCCAGTTGAATCAACACCACCAATTATAAATGATACTCCGAATGGTCTTACCCCAGCATGTTGTGTATATGCTTGTTTAATATCACATATCCATTTAGTTAAAAGCTCAACATCTATGGATTCGCCGTATGTTAAACGATAGCTCTGAGCATATATTCTAGCTTGATCAATAAGTACTCTAGCATCAAAAGCCAATCCAGCAAAGGCAACACCTATATGTTCATCTATTTTATGTATTTTCTCCATTGAAGTCGGTGTTATCAATTGTGAGGGTCTTCTCTTCTCGACAGCTAATAGGACCCCCTCAGGACAAAGAATACCTATGGTTGTCCATCCCTTTCTAACAGCTTCAAGTGCATACTCAACTTGAAATAATCTACCATCAGGTGAAAACACAGTTATTGCCCGATCATAGCCCATAGTACTGGGACTAAACATAATATAAAACCTTGATTATTTCAATTCTTAAAATTTCTATAGCTTCTCTTTTATAAACCTTTCCATAGAGCAAAGAATCATGTTTAGTTGGGTGTTGGGTATTGTCTTTTGATGGTGTTTTGAGTTTAAGCTATTTTGTTCTTTTTTATGGTATTGGGATTTTTCTAGGGTATTAGCATGGGGTGGTATCAAGATTTTGGGGCTTAATGACTTTAATG
>CALHIW010000064.1 GCA_938030905.1 Candidatus Methanomethylicia archaeon
TATGTCTGGGAGGGGTTGGGCTATCTTAACTGTTAGGAGGGCTATATCTGAGGGGGCTAGGGAGCTAGCCCATAATATGGGTTTAACTGTGGAGAAGTTTCAAATAAGCTGATGAATCCAGCTGGGAAAAGCAGATAAGCATACAACCTATACGGAGCTAAAGTTAAATCTAAAATCTACATAAACACATAGCTAAAACACATCCAAACCTACAAGCAACATTAACTAATCAAAACCTAAATAGTTTAAAGACAAGTTCTAAGAAAGTATTTAAGTATCCTTAAAATTAAGAGCTTATATTAAGAGCTTAGGGTGGTTATTAATGTTAAATGAAGCTTTAAAAGTAATTAAGTTAGCATATGAAGATGGTAGGAATTTTCTTTTTGAGTACGAGGCAAAATCTCTCTGTAGGTTATATGGCATTCCAACAACTTTATTTAAGGTCGCACGGAATATAGATGAGGCTTTACAAGTAGCCAGAGATATAGAATATCCTGTTGTTGTTAAAATTATTTCAAGAGATATTGTACACAAGTCCGATGTTGGTGGAGTTATTGTTAACATTAGAAGTGATGAGGAAGTTATTAATGCATGTAAAATGATTAAGGATAATGTATTAAGACATAATCCAAACGCAAAAATCGATGGTTTTCTAGTAGAAAAAATGGCTCAACCCACGACTGAAGTTATAGTTGGTATGACTAAGGACCCCCAATTTGGACCAACTATAATGTTTGGGCTTGGAGGTATATTTGTTGAGGTTCTCAAAGATGTATCGTTTAGAGTAGTTCCATTGACAAGATATGATGCTGAGGAAATGATTAAAGAAATTAAGGCCTATCCTATTTTAAAAGGTGTTCGCGGAAGACCACCAGCAGATATTAATGCTCTAATTAACATAATACTGAACGTATCAAAAATATCTTCTGAAATAAGTGAAATAAACCAAATAGATCTTAATCCAATATTTGCTTATCCTAAGGGAGCTATAACTGTTGATGCAAGGATAATACTTGAAAAAGGGTAGCTATAACTTAATGTTCAGCTTGAGTTTCTATGATTTAAATAACCTACTTAATATAAAATCGGAAAATTTACAAATCTGTTGTTAAATTACTATTATGATGAAGAGGTGTTTGGATGGTGAAAATGCATTTGAATCATGCAAATAAACCTCTAAATGAGGACTCTGAGCTGGAAGTAATTTCATTAATAGAAAAGCTAAATAAGAAATTTGAGGAATTAAAAATAAGTAAGAGAAAACTTAGAGAAGACATACAAAAAGCAGCTAATGAGCTAAAACATATGAAAGCTCTTTTAAAACAGAGAATCAAAGAAGCTGAGAATCTAAAACTAGAGAGAGATAAAATCAATGTAGAGGTACATAACTGCAAGAATAGAAGAGATACTATAAGACAGCAACAAAAAAATATTACTCAACAAATTAAAGATTTAAAATATGAAATAGCTACTCTTAAAAGGCAAGTTATAATTCCTGAAGTAAACGTTGTTGAACAATTAAAAAAGCTTAAATGGATATATGAAACAAGCCCTGTAAATCTAAAAGCTGAAAGAAAAATTGTTAATGAAATTAACAGATTAGAATCTATAGCTGAAATATATGGTAGAATTAGAGATCTACAAGTAAAGATGATTGAACTTAGAAAACAATATTTAAATCTTGATGATGAGGCTAATAGAAATCATGAACTCATACTTAAACTTTCCCAGCAATCTCAACACTTACATGAGTCCTTTAAGAATAAATCTAGAGAAGTTAAAATGTTAAGAGTCAAACTACAGGACAAGAATAGTGAAATTAAAAGCTTAGTATTTCAATTAAATAAAATCAATGATGAAATTAGAGATATAACATCTAAACTACATGAATTAAAAGCTAGTCTTACACGTATTCGCACTTATAAGAATTCAATTAAGACTGCTAAAATAAAAGAAAAGCTAGTTAAAGAAATCCTTAATAAAGTAAAACGTGGTGAAAAGCTTAGTTTTGATGAGTTTAAAATAGCTCTTAAGTTAAAACTGATTAGTAGTAGCTAAATTTTTTAATGAATACTTTATACGACTTTATAAATATGTATTAATTGTGGTGTTGTTAAGTTTGTTTGAGTAGTGTATTATGTCATGGGGGTTAGGTCTCGGGGTTTGTGGGTGTTTCGTTCTTACTTTAGAAGATGAATTGGTAATTTATGTAGTATGTATTTCGGATGGTTATATGTCTATACTTGGGTTTAGATGTTGTTAAAACCTTTAGATTCTTCTAAGAATTGTTATGGAGGATATTATTACCTATGAAACATAGTAAGCTAAACCCTCCTAATCTTCAACTATATAGCTACTAGATGTAGAGCTTCTAAGCTTCATTACAGCCATAATTCATCTACATCCCTTTTCTTAGTAAACTTTCTTCAAACCATAGTATCAGAGCACCTCACCAATTAACTAGCTAGCTCAATACATAATAACCCTATAGAGAAACTGAAGTAGTAGAGCAAGATGAATAAAATCATAAAAGGCTATGCTCCACAAAACTCCAGATCTCTAAATTCCATCCACTAAACTGAAAAGAACTCAACACAACACCACTAAAGAAAACAAAACAACATCTTGAATGTTATAAATAGGTTTATAAATATTCCCAAGATTTATAATATAAGGGTGGAACCAAGATTGGAGGAGAAGAAAAGAATCCTAATTCTCTGTATTGATAGAGATAACGATATAGGGTCGAAGATAAATGTTGAAACACCAATAATTGGCTATGAAGAAAACCTCAAGGCCGCATGTGAATTTGCATTAGCATCTCCTGAGGATTCCGATGTTAATGCTATGTTTTCAATGCTAAGACTAAA
>CALHIW010000065.1 GCA_938030905.1 Candidatus Methanomethylicia archaeon
AGGCATACCTATCTACAGCTAGTAAAAAGGACATAGATTATTATTTCAAGACAATCCTATCCTCTAGACCCTCATAAAAGAAGTCTACTGAGACCCCCACCACTACCAAAAAGCTCACAGAACCCATACAACCTTAGAAAAGAATATTTAGTAGGTTTAGTTTTTGAATATTTCACGTATTCATCGAATCCCATCAATAATGAATATTGGCTTATTATTACATAGATTCAAACTTGGCTATAAAAGTTTTGATGTATACAGGTTTCTTGATAAATGGACTCTCATTATATGCAGCGCACTCCTATCAGGATTAGGCATTAGATTTATATTCTTGCCGCGCTAAATACATACATGATACTTAAAACTAACACGACATTAAAAGAAATAATTGCACTTACACTTATGATAGCCCCACCCTTAATTAACTACTTGTTGAATACAGAGCCACTAATACGTGTCTCAGAGATCATAGCAGAAACTCTTGGCTTAATAACCATGCATTTTACAATACTTATCTCGTTGGTCCTCTTCTCAATTGGAATATTGATGTGTATAAATTTAGATGAAAAATAGCATCATCAGTTTCACAACATAGTATGATAGATAGAGTTTATTAAATCTTGGATTCAATTTCTAGATACTAATTTTTCCATCACTCTAAATCATGAAAAATTAAACTATATAATGAAGAAGTATTTTTAAATTAGTATGAATTGTAAACTTAGCCTTATTCAGAGTTTCTTCCATATTTATAGTTGAAATTCTAGAAATAGTGTTGTGTAGAGATACTAGGATTGTATTGGTTAGTAATAGAGGGAGAATATTGTATGTAGTCTTTAGGCTTTATTTAAGGAGAATACTGTACATGAATGCTCATGGTGTAGTTACCACTTCAATCTCAGTACTACCCCCCTAGAATGTTTAGATTAATAATATGGTTAAATATATTGGCTTGATTATAACTAAATGTTAGCATTATGACAAAACACTTATATATAATAATCTATATTATAAAATGATTAGTATGTTTAAGCCTAATGTGAGGATTGAAAATGTAGTTGCTTCAGTAACATTGAATCAATCTATAGATCTTGATGTGGTATTTAGAAATGTACCAAATGTTGAATATAATCCTGAACAATTTCCAGGTCTTGTGTTCAGGCTCGATAAACCTAAAACTGCAACGCTAATATTTGCTTCAGGAAAAATGGTATGTACAGGTGCTAAAAGCGAGAGAGATGTTTATAGAGCTATAAAGAAGATAATTAAAATCCTTCGCAGTAGCGGAATTATAATAATAGGAGAAGCTGAAACAAAAATTCAAAATATTGTAGCATCTGCAAATTTAAGTGCTGAGATAGATTTAGAAAAAGCTGCATTAACACTTGAAGATTCAATGTATGAACCGGAGCAGTTTCCAGGATTAATATATAGAATGAGAAAACCTAAAGTTGTTTTACTACTATTTAGCTCAGGTAAGATTGTATGTACAGGAGCTAGACAGGAAAATGAGGTTTACCAGGCTGTAGACTTACTTTACAAGAAATTATATGAGTTAGAATTATTGAGAGTATAACCAGTAATAACATCATTTTTATTAATGAATCCTTGCAAAATTATTTAAGCTTTCTTCTTTATACTTTTCCTATTAGGTTTTATAAGCTTAGTGATAGTAAGTGGATGCTCATTAGATTTTGCTTCCTTCTAAGGTGAAGATTGGTAGTTTAGGGCTAACGATAATATATTAAATAGAATTCTATAGGTACTTATACAGGCCGCTGTTAAATGAATATATCCACTAGATATGACATTGCTTAACAGTCTTTAGAAGACTTGAAAGGTGGAAATAAAGAAACAGTAGGAATGAGTGACTTAATGTCTTGATAGCTAAGAGCGACTTCAATAGGGTTATTGTTGACGATATAGGGATAAGAAGAATAGTTGACTATGACAACTATAAGTATATCAAGGATGAGGATTCATACATTTACATCGTATGACCTCTATCATTAAGTGTTTAAGTAAGACCTGACGATGAATATAACTTCAACTACTTTATACTGCTCTAGAAGATCTAGAGTTGGACATGATGAGATGGTTCTGTAAGTAGGCTTAAGGGTTACAAGTGATCTAGCACACGATGCAAAGAGATAAGAGCTTATCTTAAACGTAGAGAGATAAGGAGAGCATAAAGACAATTAAGGAATTAGGCATAAGCCAAAGCATGAAAGGCCTTAGAGACTTACTAGAAAGTATGAGAAGTGAAAGGGGGCTGTTGAATAATTCTTTGCATGACCAACATCATTTAGAAAATAACTATAAGATACAGAAGATTATCATCGACATCCCTAACCCTTTATACAAGTAGCATACATCATAATACGCTTAAAGGCTTGTAATGGCTTCAATAAGAAACTAAATTACTTCCTTGTAAATTTTCAATAGCAAAACTAGCAGCTACCTGTATTCCTTAATTTCCACTATTAAGAGGTTCTAGTAAACTTAAGGTCATGAAAGCTCATCTCTCATGGTTAGCCTTACTAGGACAATGCTCATTAACAAAATAGAGGATATAGACCTCCTAACGAAAGCTACTATACCACCATAACTTACACCAATACCCATAATATAGAAAAAACTTAAATAATTGGAATTAGGGTTTATTTAGATCATATACTTAAAGTATTATTAACATGTTTCAGTCGGTGAATTAAATGCCGACTAATTTGCCAGCTGAGGCTAAAGCGAAGTGGATTAAGGCAATGCAAATAAGTAATCCTTATGAAAAAATAATAGCTTTACAAGATTTTCTTTCATCTGTTCCTAAGCATAAGGGTACTGAAAAGTTAATAAGTCATGTTAAACATCAAATAGCTAATTTAAGGAGAGAAATTGAAGAAAGAGAAGAACATAGAAAATCTATAATTTCAAAGTCTGAATATACCATTAAAAAGGAGGGGGCTGCACAAATGGTTCTTGTAGGAATGACAAAATCTGGTAAGAGCAGCCTTTTAAAGTTATTAACAAACGCTAAAGTTAAAATATCTGACTATCCATTTGCTACAAAGAAACCAGTAGTAGGAATGTTACCATATGAAGATATAGCTTTCCAATTAGTGGAAGTTCCATCTATAATAGATGAGGATGAAGGGATCATAGGAGGGGCCCGGGCTTTAAATCTTATTAGGAATTCTGATGGAATACTTATAGTTTTAGATGGAGCAAACGATGTGCTTAAACAATTTGAAACTATAAAGAAGACATTAGAAAGAGCTAGGATTTTAATACATAAACCTCGTGGATATGTACAAATTGAAAAAAGAAGAGCTGGAGCTGGAATTCAAGTTATCGGTAAAGTTTTAAATGCTACAGTTGAAGATGTTAAAAAACTCCTCTTAAGCTACAAAATTAATAATGCAATTATAAGATGTTTGGGTGAAGTAACAATAGATGATGTTGAAGAAGCTATACTTGAAAACACCATTTATAAGCCATCAATTGTAGTTATTAATAAAATGGATGCTGCTAATGTAGTTGTTGAAGACATTAGGAAAGTCATAGTTGATATTCCAATTATATGTACATCATGTAAAAACCTAACAGGTATTGACGTAATAGGAAAAATAATATTTAGAACCTTAGAAATTATTAGAGTATATACAAAAAAGCCTTCAGAAAAGGAGCTTTTTAGAAAGCCATTCATCAATAAGAAAGGAACAACTGTTTTAGAACTTGCTAAGAATATACATAGTGAATTTTATGAAAAATTCTCATATGCACGTGTATGGGGACCGTCCGCAAAGTACCCAGGCGAGAAGGTGGGGTCAAATCATGTTCTCGAAGATGGAGATATAGTAGAAATTCATACTAAATAATTAGAGAAGTTATAAGCTTCAAAATGTAGAAAGCGATTAAGTCATAAAAGCTATTTAAAATGGACTTAAATAAATTTATCTTTAAGTTTGAGATATATCAATAAATAACTTCATATAGGGAGGAGAAAGTTGAAAATTCTTACCGTTTATGAGGGAAAAAGACCAAACTGGGCTTGTATGGAGCTTATTAATGAGCTTAAAGTGAGAGGAATTACTGCAATAGTATTACCTGTTACTAGGATCACAGCAGCAATAAATTTTGAGAAATCCTTCTTTACATCAAAATCGACTCTTGATGATATTGATGGAGTACTACTGAGAAGTATAGGATTAGTACTGACAGATGACCAATTCATGCGTAGAACATCGCTTCTTAAACATATGGAGGAAAACGGAATTCCAGTTATGAACCCTATAGATGGACTTAGAAAAGCTAGAGATAAATATATGTCATTATGCGTTCTTTCAAGGCATCAGATTCCCGTTCCACAAACTATAATTACTGAGGATTTAGTTGCAGCTTATCAAGCTGTAACTAAACTTAGAGTTGCTGTCATTAAACCCCTAATAGGATCTAGAGGGTTTGGATCAGTAAAAGTTGAGGATCCAGATGTAGCATTTAGAATAATGAAAACAATTCTAAGCTTTGGCCAAACACTATATGTACAAGAGTATATTCCTAAGAAAAACGACAGGGATATAAGAGCCTTTGTTGTAGGTAGTGATGTTATTGCATCTATGTATAGGTATGCTCCTGCCAACTCATGGAAAACAAATGTTGCTCAGGGAGCGAGAGCAGAGCCATGCAAGTTAAGCGATGAATTGGCAGAGTTAGCGATAAAGGTAACAGAAATCTTAAATCTTTGGTATTCCGGTGTAGACATAGTTGAAGGAGAGGATGGGCCGTTTGTGCTTGAAGTTAATGGAGCTCCTGATTGGAAGGGACTAAAGGAAGTAACAAGAGTTAATCCAGCCCCGCTCATTGTTAGCTACCTAATAAGTAAGGCGAAGAAGTAATGATAAATGATTATTACGAAGTTGAAGTCCCACAATATGTTGTTTTAGGTAGTAATATACTGGAGAAGGGACTCAAAGAAATAAACATACTTAAAAGAGTCAGAGTAGCATTAATAATAACAGGACCTACTAAAACACGAGAATATGGAGAGATAGTTAAAAACATTCTAGCTGATATGAATATTAAAGTATTTATATATTCATTAGACAGTTCCTTTGAAAAGATGCAAGATAAATATACTAATGAAATCAGATCCATATTAAATGTAGCATTACAAAATGGTGTTGAGATAATATTTAGTGCAGCTGGTGGGAAAGTATTTGATATAGTTAAAGTATGCAGTGAGCTTTTATCAATACCGTACATTAGCATTCCAACTACGGCTTCACACGACGGAATAAGTTCACCCATAATTAGTTATCCTATATTTGAAGTTATATCTAATAAAATTCCACTAAAATCGAGTAGAGTAAGACCTCCAATCGCAATACTAGCGGATACAGCAATAGTGTCAAAATCAGACAGAAGATTATTATATGCAGGTTGTGGAGATCTTATTGCTAAGTTTACTGCAATATTAGATTGGAAACTTGCACATGAACGACTTAAAGAAAAATTTAATGAATATGCTGCAGCTATGTCCATATTAGGTTTTAAAATTGTTAAAAATAGAAGGAAAATCATAAATTTAGCTACTGAGGAAAGTTATAGAATCGTGCTGAAGGCTTTGATTGCTGTAGGAGTGGCTGCAGGATTTGTTTCTAGTAGTAGACCTTTGAGTGGTTCTGAACATATCTTCAGCCATACCTTAGAAATGCTGTTATATAGATATGGACTTAAGCCAGCACTCCATGGGGAACAATGCGGTATTGGAACGATAATTATGACCTATCTGCATGGTAAAAATTGGAGGTTAATTAAGAGCATTTTAAGGGAAATAGGCGCTCCTACCAATGCTAATGAACTAGGTATTGAAGAAAAATATCTGATTGAGGCTCTTGCTGCATCTAGAAAGACAAGACCAACAAGATATACTATTTTAAATGAGAGAAATATATCTTATGAAGAAGCAAAGAAAATTCTTTGTGAAGTAGAAGTCATTTAATATTATCGATTCTAGATTAAAGCAAACTTAACCATATCCATTGCTTTCATATATCATTGTTTATTTATAAGTTCTAATACATTAATATATTTCTTATTTTAACAAAAGTGGTAGTGTCAAGTTAAGCCATTAACTATACATGCCCACATGTACCAACTTGATAGTATCGCAAGAGTTATATGGATTCTTATTACATTAACTCTACCATATTATAGTAGGGTTGCTGAGAAGACCATTTCAATATATTTAGTAATCTATTAATTTAGAACTAGAATCATTGTAGATTTAGTCAATTATTGTTCAAAAACATTATAACATGAGTTTGCTTACTAATAATTAAACCTAAGATTTTTCTCTTGATCCTGCTTCCCTAACCATTATACCTGAAAATGCTATAAGAAAAGAAGTGCTGAAAAACTAAATTTTTCTATAAACTTAAGTTTACATAACTATTATGGATAAACTCTATTAATAAACCTTGGAAAGGCTATAGAATCTCTAATATGTTTAAGCTTACATACCCACATAACTGTTCTTTCAATACCTAGACCAAAGCCTGAATGAGGAATTGCGCCCCATCTCCTAAGATCAATATACCAATAGTAATCAGTAGGATTTAAATTGTTTTCATTTATTCTCTGTACTAGTTCATTAACATCATCAATTCTTTGACCTGAACCTATTATTTCACCATAGCCTTCTGGAGCTAATAAGTCTGCACTTAGAGTTACCTCAGGCCTTATTGGATCAGTTTTATGATAAAATGCTTTAGTACGTCTAGGAAAATGAGTGACAAAAAATGGAGTAGCAAACTTTAAAGCAAGCTTTTTCTCAGTAATCCATGTAAGATCATCCCCCCAATTTATCTGAACTCCATCTTCTTTAAGGATTTCAATAGCTTTGTCATATGTTATTCTCGGAAATGGAGGTTTAATTCTAAGTAGATCCTCAGGATTTCTGCCAAGTAATTTTAGAGTATCATGTAGATCCTCAGCAACTTTATGCAGTATGTATGCTATAAGTTGCTCCTCAATTTTTAAAAGACATTCAAAATCACAGAAAGGAACTTCAGCTTCAAGATGCCAATACTCAGTTAAATGCCTTCTAGTTCTGGACTTTTCAGCTCTAAAGGATGGAGCAATGGTATATATTTTACCAAGACTAGCAATTCCAGCTTCAGCATAAAGTTGCCAGCTTTGTGTTAAGTATACAGTTTTACCAAAATAGTTTACAGAAAATAATGTTGCTCCACCCTCACATGCAGTAGAAGTAAATGTTGGTGCATGAAATTCTATAAATTCATTATCTCTAAACCAGTCTCTAGCAGCTTCAATTATTTTTGCTCTAACTTTAAGTATCATGAACATTCTGCGACTTCTTATCCATAAATGCCTATTATCTAATAAGAAACTGGGTCCATGATATTTTTTAGCTATTGGAAATCCATCTTCAGCTCTATGTAAAATCTTTATGTTTTCAACTAAAATTTCATAACCTCCAGGAGCCCTTTTATCAGCTCTTGAAACTCCATGAATTTCAAGAACAGATTCTATGTTTAGTTTATCTACTTCCCTAATAATGTTTTCACTAATGACATCTCTTTTTAAAACACATTGTACAAAGCCGGTTCCATCCCTGACAATAAGAAACAGCATACCACCTAAAGATCTTTTATTATGAAGCCAGCCTCTAATACTAACCTTTCCCTCATATCCATTTAGAATTTTAGATATACTAATAAACATCGTCAACGCCTCTTTATCTTTTGTAAATAGAATTTTAAGGTTTTTAAATATATCTATGTTTAACTAAATTATTCTATAACTCTAATATAAAAATCTTCATTATTCTTACTTAATATCTTATTGGTAATTTTCATTTTTCCTTTAGAGTCTTAGCTTAGGTTATTTCTTTTTTTAAACAAGTTTATGTTGCTAACTTCTGAGGTTCATTAATGGTACTCTGTGTTCTCATTACAGCTCGCACAATGTTGTTGGATGAGTTAGTATAAAGGGTACTATCATAAATATAGCTTTGCG
>CALHIW010000066.1 GCA_938030905.1 Candidatus Methanomethylicia archaeon
TAAGCCAGACTTCAAGCAGATACTTGAAATCATGAATGGACTACCTGTAATAATTAGATTAATAGATCCACCCCTCCATGAATTCCTACCAGCTCCAGAGGAAATACTAGAGCAAATATATGAAAAGAAAATAAGGGGAGAATCTAAAGATACAATAGAAAAACTTGAACAACTATATAGGAGGGTTAGAGCTTTAAGAGAAGCTAACCCAATGATGGGGCATAGAGGAGTTAGAGTGGGAATTACATTCCCAGAAATATACTACTATCTAGCTAGAGCTATGATTGAAGCAGCTGCTGAGCTAATAGTGAAGGGAGCAAATCCGCAGTTGGAGATTATGATTCCAAATGTAAGTGATGTTAATGAGATTAAATTTGTTAAATCAAAAGCAATAATTCCAGCCTTAAACGATGTTGAGGCTAGCTATGGGGTTAATATACCTATAAAGATAGGGACCATGATTGAAACTGTAAGATCATGCTTAACAGCTGATGAAATAGCTAAAGAAGCGGATTTCTTCAGCTTCGGTACAAACGACTTAACACAGGCAACATTCAGCTTCAGCAGAGATGATGCGGAGAACAAATTCATGCCCCAATATCTAGAGTTAAACATACTTCCAGTAAACCCATTTGAAACACTAGATGAAAAGGGGGTTGTTAAACTTATTGAAACAGGTGTAAAACTGGGAAGGAGTGCAAATCCAAATCTGGAAGTAGGAATTTGTGGTGAACATGGTGGAGACCCAATATCCATAGAGTACTGTCATAAAGTAGGACTGGACTATGTTAGTGCATCCCCATTCAGAGTAGCAGTAGCTAGACTAGCAGCAGCCCGTGCTGCTGTAAAAGAAAAACTTAAGGAACAACCATCAGATTAATATGCTTATATAAATGAACTTATCCCCTTAAACCCTACCCATGAAGTAAATCATGATAAACACTTAAAATCCAGGCTTTACCTAATATAATCTACAAATAGCTTAAATGCGAAGTACGTAGACTTCTCAGCTATAAATTCATGAAGACCTAATTAATTCCATAAGCTTCCTTAACTTATCCATTACATCCTCTTCTACAGCTCTATTGTTTAAGTATTCCTCATCAAGCCTATTCTGGAAGACTTTAACTAGAGCTAGAGCTTTATCCCTATCTTCAGTAGCATTCCAAAACTTCCATCCAGCAAGATAGACAACTATAAGATCCTCAGGAGTATCTAAATATATGTAATCTCCATCAACAATAAGCTTAATAGGCTTCTTCCTACGTGTATAAATAGTTGCTACTATATCTATTGATTTCAACATGAAGTCGCCGTAATCAATAAGATATCCCCTCCCAATTTTCCTCCCAATATTTTCAAGGACTCTCCTAAGTATCCCCTCTGATAATCCTTCAGCTATGATGTCTACATCCATTGTTCTATAAGTTCTACCTGTATATACTTCAACAGCAAATCCCCCAGTAATAACTATCCTACCTAGATTCTGAGATTCAAGAAAGGTATTTATTAAGGCTGAAAGTTTAAGAAATCGTGTAGTTTCATCAGGCTCTTCAACCAACTCATTCAATTTCCACCTAATAGAGAGTAGAAGCTTCCTTACAGCTTTCTCCATTTCAGAATTCTCTCCTCCACCCCCCATAAAACCTCCTCAACATAATAGTTAAAGGCAACTACAGCTAAGAATGCTAACCTTAAAGAATCCTCTAAAGACCTCCTAGAACTCCTCATCTTACCTCTTAAATTATATGTAAGTAGGAAGACCTCAGTTCTTCTAAGCCATAACTCCTTAACATCCTTCAAGGTCAACACACTCAACAATACCCCCTAATTCTTTCTAGCTACCTCCCCTCTTATAAGATCTTTAACGCTTTTATCCCTCCATAGATATAGAATAGAAAATAATAAGAATACAATGGAAAATACGAAGGAGTAAATAAATGAGAATCTTAAAGTTGAAGCATACTCTACTGGCAATGCTCTTAAAAATGAATATAGTAACGTAATTATAAAGCTAAAAATAAGGGTAAGAACATATAATATCAGGAAGGTAAACATAACCCATTTAACTTCAACCCTACTTCGCATATCTATTACTAATAGATCAAATAAGATATTTAAATATTTCCTTAATTATCGAGTAAATCAGCATAGCATATCGTATTTTTTAAGTTATTAAATTACTATCTAACATAGCAGTTTAGTTGTATAGTTTAAGTTTAGACTTCATGACTTAGAACTTTATTATCTCTTGAATCAATATTAGCTTGTATCTTAAGTTTAGAGTTTATGCCTTGTAAATTTAGAATTCATCTGAAAACCTTAGCAATACGAGTACATGTTGCTTGTGTGAATGATGTTGTAACTTCTCATACATTATGGTTATTCTCCTAAATGATGTTAGCCATACGATGGCCCTCAATATTTATAATGAGTATCCTAAAATTCACAGCAAATCTTGTAAAGAAAGAATTTAATATGGTTTCCAGATGAGGACATGATTTAACCATCATAAAGAGGATTCAGTAGCAAAGAGAATAATCCCACGTAAACAGATTTCACGTAAACAGCTTCATACTTCCTCAATGAATTATTGAGGCATGTAAGCTAATATATTGTTGAGAGGTTTCTAAAATAGAAGATTATTTTTTAGGTGGCCATATTCTATCAAAATATATGCTTTTACCATATGAGGATACTGGTATTCCAATTATTACATCAGCATCCATAAGCTTTAATCTTTTAGCTGCAACACCCACTGTGAACATTATTCTATTATCAACATTTAGATTTGAAGCTGTTTTAACAGCTGAACCTAGGGCAATTCCTAAATTTATTAAGTCATATATACAGCTTGGCCCTGTAAATGCCCAATCAGTTTTTCTAACAACATTCTCTTCAAAATCTCTACAGTTCCTATACCCACATCCACCACAATTTAAATTATATCCCTTCCCACCCTTAAAACCTACTAGCAAGATAGCGTTAGAGTTTCTAATATTTAAAGCATCTCTTTCAAACCCTGGCATTACATCCTTAAGCTTCTCCATCTCACCTGCTAAAATATTCTTTTCCTCACCTGTAACTATAAGGGCTTGGAGTCTATCAATCCCTCTAGCTTTAGGAGCTGTCTTTACCGAAACAGCCATAAGCTTCAATACATAAACCAAACTATCATCCACAAGCTGGCTAAAATCCACAATTGGCATAAAATCCTAAAAAATTTAGGAACTTAAATCTTTCGATAATAGGTATTTGAAGAAGCATATTTATAGAGTTGAAATTACATTATAGCGAAAAGCTTATTCAGAAGATGATTTAGTTAGTGTAGTAAACATTAAAGGTTGAATAAGTAAATGTCATTGGGAATTGATGAAGAGAAAGCTGTAATCGTATTTCAACCCTATGGGAGGAGGGGTGCTTTTAGAAAAGATATAAATCTACTTGAGGCCGCTAAGAAGCTTGGAGTTGATATATCATCACTATGTGGTGGTAGAGGATTATGTGGAAAGTGTAAGGTTAAAATCTTAAAGGGATATGAATATCTAAATCCGTTAAAGGAGTCTGAAATAAGGTTTCTAACTGAGGAAGAAATTAGGGAGGAGTATAGACTTGCATGCCTTACATCAGTTACAACATCCTGTGAGGCTATTATCTACGTTCCTGAGAGAAGTAGAGTAGGGAGGCAGAGACTTCAAGTAGAGGGGTTTGAGGTACCGGTAAAGCCTAATCCACTAGTTAAAAAATACTTTGTAGAGCTGCCTCCACCAACACTTAAAGATCCTAGATCAGATGATCGGAGACTTCTCGATTCCCTACGTGAGAAGTATGGAGTTGAAAACATTGATTTACACTATGAGTTACTATCTGATCTACCTATAATTCTTAGGGGGGCGAAATGGAGGGTTACAGCCACTATATGGAGAAATACAATAATAGCTGTAGAGCCTGGAGATACTACAAGTAGATGTTTCGGCTTTGCCTGCGATATAGGAAGTACAAAGCTTGCAGGATTCCTCATGGATCTAAATACAGGAAAAGTGGTTTCAGTAGCTGCAAGAATAAATCCGCAGATTCAATACGGGGAGGATATTGTAAGTAGGGTAACACATGTATTGCTTAAAGGATGGGGTGGATTGAATGATCTTCAGAATGCTGTTGTTAAGGGTATTAATGAGATAGTAGATGAATGCTGTCAAAAAGCAAATGTTAAGCCTGAGGAAATATATGAAGCAGTATTTGTAGGTAATACTGCAATGATGATGTTCCTCTTGAAAATATGGCCTCAATATGTTGCATATTCACCATATCCACCCCCAAGATCTGCCAGCATAGATCTACCCAGCAGGGTAGTAGGTATTAAAACACATAGTAGAGCTAATCTTCACTATCTACCAACTATAGGTGGATTTGTTGGTGCAGATAACGTTTCAAATATGGTGGTAACAAAGCTTCCAGACTCTAATGATGTGGGGATGTGTATAGATATAGGAACAAATACAGAGATTGGTATTGGAAATAGGGAGATAGGTGTATGGTATGATTCGTGTGCTTCAGGACCTGCCTTTGAGGGTATGACGGTAAAACATGGTATGAGAGCTACATCAGGCTCAATAGAGAGAATATCAATAGATATAGAGTCTTTAGAGCCAATATATAAAACAATAGATGATGAGCCGCCAATAGGTATATGTGGATCAGGACTTATAGATGCATTAGCGGAAATGCTTAAATCCGGAATAATAGATATGAGTGGAAGATTTAATTCTGAATGTTCTAAAATAAATAAACGTATCAGAGAGGGATTGGATGGATGGGAATATGTAGTAGCATACAGAGAGGAGACAAAGGGTAAGTTAGATACGGATATAGTTATAACCCAGAGGGATATAAGGGAGCTGCAGAAGGCAAAAGCAGCAATCCATACAGGAGCTTCATTAATAATGAAGAGACTGGGAATAACTGAAAACGATGTTAAAATACTATATATAGCTGGGGCTTTTGGAAACTATATAGATCCTGAAAATGCTAGAACTATTGGTATGTATCCTGAAATACCTATTGAAAGGATCAAATTCATTGGAAATGCAGCAGGTACAGGAGCTAGGATGTGTTTAATTTCTAGAGAGGAGAGAGAGTATGCTGAGTACATAGTGAAAAATAAAATTAAATACTTTGAACTAGCAGCAGACCCTGAATTCCAGATAGAATACATAAACTCAACATTTCTACCATATAGAGATTTAAGCAAATATCCAATAACTGCAAATCTCTTGAGAAGACTTAGAAAATAGCTAATACTTAAGCATTAGGAGAATTAACAATAGTAGTCTGATACTGTTAGGATAAGGTTTTGGGCTTCTAGGAGGCTATCTTATTGGGGTGGTGCCTTAGGTGTTTTTGAGTGGCTTCTGGAGGCTGTGAGAGGTTTAGGATTTCTGTTCGGAGTAAGGTTTCAGTTGATGTTGAGCTGGGGCTTGTATAGTGTGTATGGCTGGGTTAAGCTATAGGGATATGATGGTTATGTCTTGCTTTTTCCTGTAGGTCATGTTTCCGTCTACTATTGGGTTAGGGCTTGTTAAGGTATGTAGGTTAGAGTTGGAGGACTATGTGGTGGGTGAAACGTGTTTATTGATTGGGTAGATTTCCATCTGGTAGCTGTAGAGTTTGAATGTGGGGAGGTTTTGGTCATGATGCTAACTGTGGGGGTGGTTTATGAATGTATTTTAAATAAGCCTTAAAGACATGCCTCAAGTATATGTGGATAAGGGGGTAGGTGTATTGAAGCCCTAAAACATCATGAACACATACAACACATGAACTAGAAACCACGTTGAAAGACAGCTCAAAACACTGAAGGATAGGATGAAGGCCTTCTACAACACCCCATCAAGGAAGATGGGCCTAGAATGCGTAAAACTATTCCTCAAAACCCTCACATACTAATACAACAACCAGAAAACACCAAACACTAAAATACCACCATCAAAATGCTTATCTTAACAATATCATTTAAAGTATCCAAAAATTTATAAGAGTGTAGAGCAGTTAAGACTGAGCTTTTATGAAGGAAGATGAAGAGCTTGAAATGATAAAATATAGAATGCTGAAGGATTTAATGAAGAAAAGTTTTGAAGGGAAGAAACAAATAGTAAATAAGCCAGTTGAGGTAACTGATAGCAACTTTATGGAGATTATTCAAAGAAATCCGTTTGTTGTAATTGATTGTTGGGCGCCATGGTGTGCTCCATGCCGTACAATTTCACCAATAATAGATGATATGGCGGGAGACTATGCTGGAAGAATATTGTTTGGAAAGTTAAATGTAGATGAAAATCAAGTGGCAACTACATATTTTCAAATAATGAGTATTCCTACCCTACTAATATTTAAAAATGGAAAACTCATAGATAGAGTTGTCGGGGCATTACCGAGACATTTGCTAGAGCCAAGAATAATACAATACCTTTAACACAATCTACAACGTATGTTAAAGACGTGAATTATTAGTATTTAAGCTAGGTTTATTTTAAAATTTGACAGGGAATCCATGGTTTAACCATGAAGTGAATTGTTGAAAGCTTAGTATGTCTTCTTATTTATGTTGAGTATATTGCTTACATGTGGATCTAATGCTCTGAACTGAATTAAGTAGGGTATTATTTAACAGTAAGCTATACATCCATGATATGAGCTGATTTGATACTGCCTAAACTTAACATTATGAAGCCATAAAGCTGAAGATATTCAAACCTTAGTTGTGGAGAGTATTAATTGGCAATTTTTAGGTGTTTAGAAATCATAAAAATGAATTGGGCAAGATGCCTCATCCTATTTACATGTTTTACATTTAAAAATTACATAGAGGAAGTAAAGAAACTTAGTATAGCTATTGAAACTTAACGATCTAAACTATTCAAGCATCTAAATCTAATATTGACTTACTACTTATAGTTGGAGGGACATTATAGGAATTTATATACTTGTAGAGATACCGCTACCTAGAGTAAGTTGGTTATTACTTATATTTAGACCATTTATTTGAAACTTGATTTGGTCTTCTTTGATATTTTGAAGAAGTTCACTATTCCATGGCATTTACATGCAGTTCCAATAGCTACTTTAAGCCTATTGCCGCTAGTAATTTCGTTTAGAAGTATAGATATAGACTCCCCTTGAATTCCTCCAATATCTGAATTGATTAGGTGGCTTTGGAAAATTCTTGGGTAGGATATATTATCTATAGCAAGTTCAAGTAGAAGATACATTGGCATTTTTTTGACTCTACCTGTTACTGGACATGTTTCAGGCTGTATGCATGGAATTCTACATTTTAAACCCTTTAACATATAGCTTACCACTATAACACTATCTTCAGTATTTATATCTAGAATTACATCATCTAATATCTTACTCTTTAAAACCATATTCATTGAGGAGGAGTCGGAATTAACATTAAATCCTTCAGCTTCAAGATATGATTTAATAAATCTACCTATGAAATGGCCTGGTGTAGCTGGAACAATAATATCAGGCACAATACTGCTTCTAATCATTTCAGTAAGGTGTTTAACACAATCATAAACTATTAGGTATGCCTCCCCATCATTAGGGCTAACCATGGTATAAGTGTTAATTACTTTATCAACATATTTACTTGC
>CALHIW010000067.1 GCA_938030905.1 Candidatus Methanomethylicia archaeon
ACCACCAGACCTATCCAGCTTACTAAGCCATACCTAACATATCCAACTATAGCTAACAATAAATATATAGAATCAGTAAATCCCATCAACCACAACAGGAAGAAGCTTAATAAACAACAAAAGCCAAAACACCATCAAACCCGATGACTTCTAATAATGGTTATCTTAACTTTAAGTTATTTGTTATTTTCTTCTTTCAAATCAGTAAAAGTAAGTATTTGAACATTTAAAGGCTTTTTCACTATATTTCCAAGTTTAGCTCCTATAATTAATTTTATTGATTTGCCTTCAGATAAGTCAAGAATTCTTTGAGTAATTATACCGTCAAATGCTAAAACATATGCTCCTAAAGTTTTTTGCATGGTTTCTGGTAATTCACTTACTGCTACTTTTTGTATTATATTCCAATTGCTATCATAGAGTACCGCCTCAAGTGTGTTTTCCAGTTCCTTTATTTGAGTTATAATAGGTTGTGGAATGGCTATTTCCCCAAATATAAGTGCTTTCTGCTGTTTAGCTGGTTGCGCTAAATCTTTATGTAAATATTCTGCTACAGGCACTCTATTCTGAAGACATTTTACTATTTCCTTATTTGTTAATTCTTCAACCTCCTTACCTGGGGGTGCTATCGCAACTTCATCTATTTCTGCTACTTTTAACAATTCTCTTAAGATGATTTCTCCTCCCCTATCCCCATCAACAAAGGCTATGATATGTTTTCTTCTACTTAAATCAATTATTGTTTTCGGAATACTTGTCCCTTCCATTCCTATAACATTCTTAAATCCATTTTTAATGAGGTTAATAACATCAGCTCGCCCTTCTACTACTATTACTGTCTCTGATCTATCTATTTCAGGACCTGCAGGTAGCTCCTCCGATCCATACTTTATAACTTCTTGTTCCCGTACAGCACTTAGTACTTCCTCTGTAAGCTTCCTGCTATTCGGGATGGTTTCTCTGCTCATTTTTTTCAAAAATTCTTTTGCTCTTTCTAAAATCCTTCTTCTTTTCTCTTCTCTTATATCTTCTATTGCTTTTATATGTACTCGTGCATCACATGGCCCTACCTTTTCAATAACTTCAAGAGAGGCGGCTATTAAGGCTGTTTCTGCTCTATCAAGACCTGATGGGATTACTATTTCTCCATGTGATTTATCCCCTTTCTCGATTAAATCAACTTGTATTCTACCTATTCTACCGCTTTTCTGGAGCTCTCTTAAATCTAGATCCTCTCCAAGTAACCCTTCAGTCTGACCAAATATTGCTCCTATAACATCTGGTTTATCAACAATACCATTTATTTCTATTCCTGCTTTAATTAAATACTTTATTGTTACAGGTGCGCCACCCATATATCTCATTCCTATCTTAAATATTTTAAGATAACTTTTAATTGTTTCCTATAAGTTTTCTGGCAAAAATTAAAAGCTCTGCATAGTCTAAAATATTAACTTTAGTAATTCGTGAAATCTTATACTTTAAGCTTACTATAAAAAGCAACTTCTTGAGGCTTGTATTTTTTAATATTTTCTTCTACATTCTGAATGTTTCTCTACGAACTTGTATAAAGACTCTATTATTTAAGAACTTATTTTTTAAGCTCTGTATTTTAGGTGTATTGTTATGTATGCTTTGTTGTGGAGGCTTTGTATGTTATTGTTGGCTTTATATCTTATTATTCTTATTAGGTTTAAGCCATCTATAGAGTCTTTTAATAGCAGTCCTAAAATCTGATGCTATACTATATAGTTCCCCCACCTTCAGGGTTTACACTATATTTACTGTTTACCTCTACATTAATGGATAACAGCTATTCCTTATAGCCCATGCTTTAAGCCATTACAGCCCACCATCCCCACTATTAAGTCATAAACACATCCCTATAGATTCAAAGCCCCCAACATCCACCCCATACACCCCTACCTACTTAAACCCCAAAGCAGTCCTAAGAAGTACACTGATGCTGTCAAGTTTCTGAGGTTGGTTAAATAGCCTGGTTTTAGATGCATTTTAACCATAAGCTCGTTTATGAGTTTATCTACTGTTAAGCTCCAAGGCTTAGCAAGCTTTTTAACTCTTTTCAACAGTTTTAGGATTAAACAGTTTAGCCACCCCTAAAAGCTTAGCTGGTCATTAAAAACTTGACGGTATCGCTAAATGCATCGTAAGCTTTAAAAGACCTATAAAAGAACTATTTCGGTGTTGGTGTATGTCTTGCCAATTTTAAATAATATCCTAGAAAGTCTTCATCCTAAAGAAAAACAAATCCTGACAATGATAGGTAGAGGACTTGCTAGTCTCTCTGATATTGTAAGAGAAACGTCTCTAAATACCGATACTGTGATGTGGGCTTTAAACTTACTTAAAGATAAGGGACTAGTAAGGATAGTTAAAGATCAAGAAATCAAGTATGTTTTAGGCATCGAAGGGCAAAAATATCTTAGGATTGGTTTTCCTGAAGTAAGGCTTATAAGAAAACTGAAAGAGCATGTTCCTATTGAAGAGTTAAACTTATGGTATGATGAGTTAACTTATGGTATTCCTTGGGCTATAAGACATAAATGGATTAAAATATATACTAAACATGGAAAGAAGTTTATTACACTTACAGATAATGGTAAATCATATCTTAATAAAACCTATGAATTTGAAGAAATATTGAAAAAAATAAGTTCTGGACTTCCATTAATCAATTCAGACATTATGTTAATAAAAGAGTTAAAGAATAGAGGAGATATTATAAGAGAAAAAATTTTTACAACTATTAGTAGGATTGAATTAACGTCACTTGGACATGAAGTTCTTAAAGAACTTAAACTAGAGGAAGAAATAACATCTCTAACTTCAGATATTATAGTATCTGGTAAATGGAAATATGTAAAGTTTAAACCATATGATATTGATTCTCCAACTGAGCCATTAATACCAGGAAGGAGACATCCATATAGGGAAATAATTGACGAAATTAGAGAAATTCTTCTAAGTTTTGGATTTGAAGAGGTTTCAAGTCCACCTATTGAATTAAACTTCTGGAATTGTGATGCATTGTTTATGCCTTCAGATCATCCAGCAAGAAGCATTCACGATATTTTTTACATTAAGGGGTTTCATTTAAATATGATTCAAAACCAAGATTTATTAAAAAGAGTTAAGGAAACTCATGAAAACGGTTGGATAACAGGATCTATAGGGTGGGGAAACTGGGATCAATCATTAGCTTTGAAACTTATACTCAGAAGCCAGACAACAGCAGTTTCTGTCAGATATCTCTCAATATTAAGCCAAGGAGATTTACCAAGAAAAATGTTTATTATAGATAGAAATTATAGACCTGATAGAATTGATGCCATGCATTTGCCAGAGTTTAATCAGTGTGAAGGAGTAGTCATCGCTGAACATGTTAATTTAAGACATTTAATGGGTTATATGAAGACAATAGCTGAAGCATTTAACATTAAAGACATTAGATTTCAACCAGCCTTCTTTCCATTTACGGAGCCGAGTGTTGTTGGATATATTAAGCATCCGACCTTGGGCTGGATAGAAGCATTACCTGGCGGAATATTTAGACCTGAAGTAACGCTTCCACTTGGAATAAAAGTACCAGTTCTTGCATGGGGTCTTGGTATAGACAGACTTGCAATGGTAGCGCTAAATATAGATGATATCAGGCTACTATTTTCAAGCGATCTTGAATGGTTAAGAACAACTCCTATACCATCGCTTAAGCGATGACCAAATATGCCAACAATAACATTTAATAAAAAAACTTTATTTTCATTGATGAAAAACATTGATGAGCCATTACTTTTAGACATTATAAAAAACTTCAAAGGGGAAATAAAAAACCTATCTGAAGATGAAATAACAATTGAGCTTGAACCAGATAGACCTGATTTATTCAGTGTTTTTGGACTTTCGAGAGCTATTAAAAGTTACATTACGACATCCTCATATCTATATGAAGTTATTAAAAAAGAAGTTCCATATTCAGGTATCATAGTAGAAATTGTTCAAGCAAAGCTAAGGCCATTTATAGCTTGTGCCGTAGTTAGGAATGTAAACCTCAATTATGATATGATAAGGGATTTAATGAACTTTCAAGAAATGCTTCATATCACCATTGGAAGAGATAGAAGAAAGGTCGCTATAGGTATTCATGATTTAGATAGAATAGCTCCGCCAATACTCTACACTGAAGTTTCACCAAAATCAAAAATGGTGCCATTAGGAATGTGTGAGGAGTTAAGTCTTGAAGAAGTTCTAAAAAAACATGAAAAAGGAATCAAATATGCCCATTTGATTGATGGTCAATCATGTCCTGTGTACATTGATAAAATTGGTATATTTAGCTTTCCTCCAATAGTAAATAGTAATCGTACCAAAGTCACTATAGATACAAAAAATCTACTTATTGAATTAACAGGAACCGATAAAAGGTCCGTAGAGCAAACACTAAATGTAATATTAGCAGATTTTATTGATATGGGCAATATTATTGAAAGTGTTCAGATAAGAAAAAATAGTCTGACAATATTTTCCCCTGATTTACATCCGAAGAGAATAACTGTTGATTTAACAAGTATAAATGATCTTTTGGGTTTGAATTTACAAATTGATGCTGTCATCAATCTTCTCCGGAAAATGATGTATGATGTCAGAGCAGTTTCCGGTGATATGCTTGAAGTTCTAGTTCCACCGTATAGAATTGATGTTTTACATAAAGTTGATGTTATTGAAGACGTGGCAATAGCCTATGGATATAATAATCTAGAGCCTGAGTTACCAAGTATTGCTACAATTGGAAGAGAAGCAGAAATGGAGCAAAGAGAAGCAAAAATTAGAGAAGTTTTCATAGGTCTTGGATTTCAAGAAGTTCTGACATTTACATTAACAAGCGAGAAAAGACAAAGCCACCTCATGAACTTAGTAAATGTTGAATTAATAAAAATTGAAAATCCAATATCAGATGAGTATTGTGTTTATAGACGTTGGATTATACCAAATCTTTTAAATTTTTTATCATTTAATAAACATAGAAAATACCCACAAAAAATATTCGAAATAGGGTATGTATCGTATCCTATAAATGACAATATTATTGTTAATAGAAATGTATCTGCTGTTATTGCTGGCTCAAATATATCTTTTACAGAGATTAAAAGAGTACATGAAACCTTAAGTAAACTGCTAAGTTTAAATATGAAACTCGTTAGAAAAAATCATCCATCATTTATCCAAGGCAGATCCGCCGCTATAATGCTAAATAATTGTGAGATAGGAATACTTGGTGAAATACATCCAAGTGTACTTAGTAACTTTGACATAGCAGTTCCTGTTGTTGCTTTGGAATTTGCTCACTATCATCCAAAGTATTGTAATTCTGTTATTTTGTAGATTCGACTTCATATCTTATCTTAAATATCTCTTTAATTACTCTTTCTTATTACTTCTCTTTTCCAATTCTTGTTGAGTAGGGGATTTGCCATCTTCCGTTTTAACTAATTACTGAGCTTATTATAAGACTCTTGATAAGTTTGGTGAGCAACTTAAACAATGTTTTGCGGCGAGTTCAATAGCTATTATATCTAGTTCTTAAGTTCCTTTTTCTTTATTTCATTATATCTCTAAGGTTATTTTTTCTATTTTTCATAATTATGGCATCTAAATTTAGTATGCCTAGTGCCAGCCATATACATCATATATTAGTTTATTTCAACTTAAAAATCATTCTCTAGCTGATAAAAAGTTTCTAATCTCCTTTCTTCCTCTATAATTACTGATTGATTTATAATGTTCTCTAACCTTTTAAATACCCCTTCATTAATCCTATTAGTACCTTAACCCAAAAGTAATGCTATTTCAATCACTACTTTATGCTCTTTAAGTAGGTGGTTAAATGTATTGTCTAAGCACACATATACGGTATACTTGACATACAGGACGGTGGTTTATTTAAAAGACAGGGTTAATAACTTATCTTGGATTGTATGTAAGCTTATCGCAAGGTTTATATTATGCTTTGAGGTTTGGTGTACATTTCATGAGGTATGGGTAGGGAAATGTCGAATTTATTGGTGGTTAATTGTTAATTCATGAGCATATGTCTAGGAGAAGTTAGTCATATTGCTATTGAGTCATATCTAGATGGTTAAAGCGTACCTTAAAGATAAATGAGAAACACTAAAAGAACCAACACATTTACCAG
>CALHIW010000068.1 GCA_938030905.1 Candidatus Methanomethylicia archaeon
CAGACAAAAAGAAACCACAAGTTTATTTTAAGTTATTAAGATGTGCAGTGAAGCTAGGAATTTTTAAGCTAACAGCTATTTAAAGCAATACTAGAGCTATTTTATTGAATTTGACATGAAAAAAAGATTTTTTTCATAGAATTTAGATTATATTTTCCAATTTTTTATATATTTTACTTGATCTTTATCATTAAATAATTGGTATTTTGCGAAAAATTTAAAAGTTAGCTTTTATGATTTATAGTAGTTCTAGGTGATGGTGTATGAGGGTGTTGGGAAAGCACATCATTGCTGAATTATATGGATGTCGCTCCAACATCCTCGATGATCCTATTCAGTTGGAAAAAGCCTTGATTGAGGCAGCCAGCAAGGCTAAGGCCAAAATCTGTGGGAAGCTTTTTTATAAATTTAATCCACAGGGAGTAACTGGATTTGTACTCATATCTGAGTCGCACATGTCAATACACACATGGCCTGAATATAATTACTGTGCTATAGACATCTTTACATGCGGAGAATCAACAAACCCTTGGCTTGCATATGATTACCTAGTTTCACTACTAAATCCAATTAATATTTCAGTTATGGAGATTGGCCGTGGTCTTAAGTCTCAGTTAAAAAACTTAACATTGAAGTCATCTTTAAACTCTGTATCTTAATGTATTGTTTATGTATGCTATGGTTGTGAGGGCTTTATAGATTATTGCTATTCTTTCATATCTTATAGTTATTCTTCTAGAGCTTTTAAGTTATCTATAGATTCCTTCAACAGTAGATTCTCTTCCTGTAAATTTTAACATTGTATGTTTAGGATTCCCCCATTTCTAGGGTTTAAGGTATGTTTACCTCCATATTCATTGATTATAATCCATTTCTTACAGCTTCAGTATCATATACTGAGTCTACATATGTTATTTTGGAGAATTTCTAAGTCTTCAAACAGCTCATTAAACCTCCTAGAATCATACTCATTTCCAAGACCTAAAGCTATCCTAAAGGCATAGAGTACTCATCCACACATACATGATTTTTAAGCCTTATTCTATTCTTGAAGCCATCATAGCCCATCATTATTCCCCCTTTAGCATCCACCATTGAGCTATCCACATATACCCATCATGGCTTCTCGTAGACAATATAGCTTTGAATATCCTATCCCATAACCCCATCTGCCAATGCTTAAGCCTCTCCAAGCTTGTAGGAGCCTTAGCGGATAGCATATCCATCCATCAACATCAGTAGTTAAGACGTATAGAATACATTTATGGTAGCCTACCATCAGCCCTATACCTATCAACCCTAACTCTAGAAGGCAGAAAAGCTTAATGAAAGTCCACCCTCATCAAAAAGCTCACGGACACCCATACCTAAACCCTACAGAGAAAATCCTAAATAATTCAGAGATGAGTTCAAAGTTAAAAAGCTAGTTTTTTGTTTGCAGTTCTCCCTCACTAAAATGTAATAGGTACTTAACTTTACCATTAAGATCCTTAATATTTCTCCATCTATCTCCAATAGCTATTAAGGTAAATATTCCAACAACTTCTGCTCGTGCCTTTTTAATAATTTTAAGTAATGCGTACTGCTGGGCCCCATCTCTAATTATATCATCAACTATAAGTATGTCATCTCCTCTCTTCAGGAGTTCTTTAGGAACGTATAACTCAAATTCTATAGCTGCCTCAGTAATCTTTACAACTTCTTCTATGAATTTTTTGACACCTACTTCTCTATTTTTCTTTGCATATACTATTGGTACAGAAAGTTCACGTGCTACCTGAACAGCTAATGGTATTCCATCCGCTGCTATAGTAGCGATTTTACTTATTCTTTTGCCTGAGTATATTTCAGCTATAAACCTTGAAATATGTCTTAGTAGTATTATGTCAGATAAAATTTTAGAATTATCAATATATCCATCACATGTTATTAGTTTATTCCTTAAAAGCTTATTTAATGGAAACATTTCAAGTAGTTTATTCATTAGCTTTTCTGTTCTCGTGGGATTCGGCATTATATCTCCTGAGACATAACGGTTTAAAGTGCTTGTCGAAATTTTAGTCTGTTTTGCTATGAAGCTGTAACTATATTCATTTTTAATTAAACGTAATAAATCTATAACATAAAGCTGCTTACATATTAAATCATACTTTTTTCGCCTCATTGAAACCATCCTGAATCAGTAAAGTGGTAATATTTTCAGTAAACTTACTTAAATATTATGTCGTTATTTGTATGAATGTTGTTGTAGCTTCTCATATATTATAGTTATTCTCCTGAATGATGTTAACCATACAAGGAACCTTCAATATTTATAATGAGACACCCCTAAACTTTACAAACAAACATTGCGAAGAAAGAATTTAATAGTTTTCAGATGAGTTCATTATCTGTGTTGTAGGGCCTCATCCCTTGCATTAACCTTCTAGTTCTTAAAGAATACTTGAGATAGTGCTTACCCTCAAATCAGCATTAATGTAAATCCCATCTAACTCATTCCATCCTTCAACTTTCCTAAACTAGCTTAGGCAAGAACTCTAACCCAGTGCCTCATAGCTACATGAAGTAAACCTTAATGCATACTATATCCCTATAGTCCAAACCAGTATATAGTAGAACAGCTCTAACCAACAACAACCTATCTATCAAACCACTATCCCAAGAGATTTAAGAACCACATAATGAAGACCCCCAAACAGCTTTCTAAAACTCCTAAAATAACTGACATATCTTTTTTCGATACTATCAAGTTGGTACATGTGGGCATGCATAGTTAATGGCTTAACTTGACGCTATCCTTTTATTCAAACGATAAATTTTTAAGCGTCATATACTAAATAGTACAGTCCCCGGGTAGCTCAGTCCTGATGGAGTAATGGTAGGAAATCCCAATAAAGAGCGGTCGGCTGTAGATAGTTATACATGGACCTTGCCTACTCAGGCGGGATGAAGATGTACCAGCTGAAACCGATTGGTCGGGGGTTCGAAATCTATGGTACGAAAATCCCTCCCCGGGGACTACTTTAGTCTAGATTAAGTTCTTCATAATGATCTTGAAGAAAATTATTATCTATTTTACTCAATGTAATTAACATAAGGTGTATGTTTTAGCTCTAAATGGTTGCTTTTTATTTCCTTTTAATAGTATTTTGTTAAGATTACTTATACATCAATTTATGAAATGGCGCCCCGGCCGAGATTTATTCATAACTTTTGAACTCGGGCCTGGCGGGTGACAGCCGCCAATACTAAACCTGGCTATATTTGGCGTTAAACTCTACCGGGGCTTGCCGGGGCAAAATAATATTTTTCTTTATGAATTTTTAAACTTTTCTACTTGAAAGCCCATTTTGTAAACTTAAACCATCGGCTACATATATACTTCTCATATGTTTGTGTATTTGTTGTTGGGCTTGTATGGTCTTCTGTGTTTGGGCTTAAGCATGTTGGGGTGTGCTGGTCTTTATACCTACTTCTGGGATTCGTCTTTATTGCTGTTGTGGTGGGTTTTTGTAAGGCTTTAGGTTTACTTCTAGCTTTCTGAGGTGTCTTGATTCTTATACTAGTCATAACCTTTGGGAATACATGCTG
>CALHIW010000069.1 GCA_938030905.1 Candidatus Methanomethylicia archaeon
AAACATCATGAATCAACAAGAAGATAAATGTTATACATAAAACAATGCCAAATAGAGGTGATAAAACATACTTGAGTCCGCAGGGCATTGAAACCACTAACTATAGTATATTTTCATCTATTTTAATGCTATAAACTTATTAAATCTAGCTATAGTTAAATATATGATTGGTACTAAAGTTAGTAAACATGTATTCCTTATTAGAGGAGAAAATAAAGGTAAATATCCATTCTGTAATTGTCTATTTATTGATGATAGATTGAAGTGCTTAATTGATTCTGGAGCTGGAGCTAGCCAAATGATGAGGCTAAACATGGAGGGAATCGATTACTTAATAAACTCTCATGCCCATGAAGATCATACATTTCTTAATGCTCTTCTTAGAAATGCACGTGTATGTTGCCATGAAAATGATGCGGTAGCTATAGAGTCTACTGAGGAGCTTAAGAAACGCTATGGTCCACCAAACTCGGAAATCTATAACTTAATGGATTATTTCCTAGAAGTACTAAACTTTAAACCATCAAGAGTTGATTTAAGACTTAGAGGTAATGATGAATTCAGCTTTGGAAATGTTAGGTTGAAAGTTATACATACTCCTGGACATTCGATAGGGCATTGCTGCTTTTTAATTGATGATGGAGATACAAGATTAATTCATCTTTCAGATATAGACTTAACTTCTTTTGGTCCATGGTATGGCTGTTTAGACTGTGATGTGGATATGTTTATTGATTCAATAAGTAAAATTATTGAAATTGTTGAAGTAATGAATATTAACATAGCAACATCAAGCCATAATGAAGTAGTTACAGGAAAAGAAGAGATAAAGATGAGGCTTAAAAACTATTGTAACAAGATATTTGATAGAGAGAGGGAAATATTAAAACTTCTTACTACTGAGAGAAGCATAGATAATCTAGTTGGTAGAGGTCTAATATATAGTAGGTTTCCAGAGCCTAAGTTAGCATATATGATCTTTGAGAAGGTAATGATTGAAAAACATATTGAAAGACTACTGAGGAAGGGATTGATTAAGAGTATACGTTCATAAATAGATTTTACATCTAGCACCTCTAATACTCCTAGTTCATCTTTCAGATTTAGACTGTGATGTGGATATGTTTATTATTATGAAAACCTTTCAACAATAGGCGGTTAAGGAGGGAAGAAGAATCTTTGATAACATTAAAAACATCTAACATATTGCCATTGCCCTTAACAGCCATACAGATTCTTTGGATAAGTCCTACAGACGGGTTATCGGCAATAGCGTTAGGAATAGATTCTCCAGGAGATGATGTAGTGAAGAGAAAGCCAGAGACCCCAAGTCAAGTTTAATGAGTAGGAATGAGTTTAAAACATTCTTTATAATGCCTCCAGCACTACTTACAGCTATATTACTATTAAACTTCATTACAATATCGGCCGAGACAGCATATTTTACTACATTCGATGAGGTGAGTCTACTGTACCTAGAACAGAGCTTTTAACAACATGATTCTATGTGACTTGTTACAGCCCTCTCACACCATTCACTTAGCCATCCGATTATAAGAGCAGATCTGTTTTCAAACAAGTATCTTTAGCTTGCTATCGTAAGTTCATTAGCCCTACAGCTACTAATTCTCTACATAACTATTATTACATGAAGCCTTTGGAGTAACATACCCAACCTTAGAAGACTGGATGCGTGGTATACTTTCAGCAGTAATAGTATTTGTAGTCATAGAAGTTGTAAAAGCAGTTATTAGGTAGGAGAAAATAAATAGAAAACAATGCTTTATGGTTTAATTTAAGTCTCTCTATATGTGTTTTCTTAGTTTATGAACTGGGGGTGTCGATGAGAGGCTTATTGGGTGTAGTGGGCTTCTTCTCAGTCTGGGCTTCCTTGATGGCTAGGGTCGTGAGTTTAGGGTTATGAATGATGGTAAGGTTGACCGCCCGCTCAAGCTTACTAGTAGGTATGTCAAGTTCCTCACGGCTGTACGCTACCTGTTCTCCATAAAGCCATAGTAGAGAGAAAAACATTAAAGCTAGAGGGAGAAATTAAGAATACAAGAATTAAGCCACAAAGCAGAAAACAATGAAATTATTAAAATAGTAAAATAAAGTAATTATAGAATGGGAATAAAAAGGAATCATAACTACACTTTCTGAACTATTAATTTCTCACCTACAATATGTAGCTACAATAATTTTCCAACATGAACGGAAATATAGAAACTATGCAGGCGAAAATATAGAATTTCTTTAATAGTGACGCGTTAATTGTTCTCTCAGAGAGAATCAGTTAATGCAGATGGAGCTTTTGAGTCTAACGAGATTTACATGTCTACTGCTAAGAGGTAGAAACAACGGTCTTTACATCAATAGAATTAGCAAAGTCTAGACATATGAATCTAAAGAGGGGGAGTATGGAACATGGAGTGAGAACAAACCAACTGTATTGGTGGAGAGAAATGGAGGACTATAATCCTCAGCAACGTGAAGCTGAATAGGAAGACTGTAGAGAGATGGTCTCCAAGAGTTTAAACCTCTACACCAATTGCTTCAAGACCACCCTTAGCCTGAGTCAGACTGGATACAAGCACAAGATTATTAATTTACTCAGCTGGTAAGTGGATTAGAGTGGGTTCACATCAATAGCTGTGGAGGAGGGTATTCTTGCTTAAACCCCAGCTTGCCATCCACCTAGATATATGCAAATACAATCTAGGCTTCTACCTAGCTGTCTTCAACATATGCAGATACTCCAGAGAGAAGTTCTAAAGGGAGCTGTATGGAAATTTGAAGTCAGCCTTATTCTCATAGCGTTGCTAGCCATCTTGATAGATCATCCAGACCTGAAACAGTCATTTGAGGAAAATCAGCTACAAAATTTTATTTATAAGTTGGGGGTATAAATGGAAAATTAAGGTTTAACTCATTTATTTAAATACTTCAAATAGTCTTCTCTATTTATCTTTACATCCCTCTCACAGTAGGTACATTTAAAAATTATGTATTCTCCATTATCTTTAATAATTTTACTAACTCTTCTACCGCAGAAACATACAAATCCCTCAAGTTTTGCAGGATTTCCATAAACTAAACCGAAATCAGGAACATTTTCTGTTACTACAGCTCCAGCTCCAACCATAGCATATTTTCCAATAGTTACACCACATAGAATTGTTGCATTAGCTCCTATGCTTGCTCCTCTCCTAACTATTGTTGGTATAACCTGCCAATCAATATTGTATGCTCTAGGGTAGAGATCATTAGTAAATGTCATGTGGGGTCCAAGGAAAACATCATCTTCAATTTTAACCCCGCGATAAATTGATACACCATTCTGAATTTTTACATTATCCCCTATTTCAACATCTACATCTATAAAAACATCCTTACCTATATTACAGTTTCTACCAATTTTAGCCCCTCTCCTGACATGTACGAAATGCCAAATTCTACTTCCTTCACCAATAGTAACATCTTCCTCAATAACTGCTGTAGGATGAATGAAATAGTATGGCATAAATTAATAGTATGTATTAAGTTTTTATTCTTTTAGATGATTTAATAATAGCTTAAATCAATTATTATGTTGATTTATTGAAAGTCTACATTTAAACTAAGGCTATTAAAAGGTATCCAATATAGAAAGCTAGAATGTTATCTGGTTGATATTTAAGCTATTAGTAGGTTAATAAGCTTGTGAGAAACCAGCACAATATTTAAGAATGTAGTAAACATATTTATAGCTTTAACTCATCTTTAGAAATTATTTTGAGGTTTCTCTATAAGTTCTACGTCTTCCCCTACTATTATATTAGCCTTTGAAATTTCCAATGTAAATTAATGCTTCATGTAATCAGTCGTGTTTAGTTAAGGGGTATCTTCTTGATGAGGTTTTGAACCTTAAACACTTTGCTTCACTTTCCATGGGTATTGACTCTCTAGGATTATGTGGTGTCTGATATGATTGTAGTAGAGCTTGTAGGCTTAGGAAGCCTTATTGTATGTCTCTTCTTAAGGCATAGATATGAGAAGTGGACATCAAGACCTTGAGGCATTTCTTAATGGACTCTATGATTCTCCGCTATGGACTATACTTCTCCAGCTTATCGCCGCATGTTTAAGCTTAACCTAACTCACAACCTATAAACAACCATGAACTCACTCATACAGATTTCAAAATTAAGTAGTATGTTGATCTATATTGCCTACTGATTTAGGAAGGTTTAAATTAATGCTTGAATTTTACGATTGATACTGATGGAGATTAAATACTTCCATAGTAAAAAACTTATTAAAATGGTTAGAGATGGCTCTATTATTATACCTATTGGATCACTGGAGTGGCATGGTCCAATAGCTACTGGCTCAGATTCTATAATTGCAGAGTTTATAGCTAAAGCTGTGGGATCAAAGCTTAATATACCTGTAGCACCATTAATTCCTTATGGTTTCTCATATGAGCATAGAGAATTAGGATTTACAGTATCTGTTTCTATCAGTACATTTAAAGCTTACCTATATGAGGTCTTAGTGGAGTTTGTAAGGAACAATATTAGAAACATTATAATCGTTAACGGTCATGGAGGAAACACCTCTATAATTAGAGCTGTAATGGTGGATTTAAAGAGTACATATAGTAGCGTTAACACATATCTTATTGATGTATGGAATGTTTTCTCTAAGGTGCTGAAGGAGAAATTTGGAAGCGGGGTTCAGAGTGACCATGGTGGAGTTGTTGAATCATCAATTCTAGCCTATGTTTCTAGTGATGTAGAAATCGATGTGAAAACCATTAATGAATTGGTAACACCTAAAGCTTCAGATTCTACTAAAAGACTTAAATATGTTTTTAAGCCCTGGCTTCCACAAGAAGTAAGTAATGAATTTAAAGCTTCACGTAAACTAGGGGAAATCCTAGTTAATGAATTGATTAATAAAGTTGTAGATGAATTAGAAGAAGAGCTAAAATAACTGTATTTTAAGAGGTATATATGGATCAGTTTGACAAATACTATTATGCCCTAAACTCTCCAATATACTAATTAGCTAGTTATAATTAAATTGATGTTTGACTATATAGTACTTAGTATTAAGATTGATAAATCTAAATAAGAGAGATGATGTAATCATATAATGCTCCTTAATGTAAAGCTGTTAGTATATTTATTTTAGAAGTTGTAACTTCAAATTTTAATCAGAAGTTGATGATAATCATAAGGTAAGCAAACAACATCTACTATCAGTAAATCAGTAATAGTATCTTACTAAAGAGCAACATTTAAAACTATAGTAGAATTCCGAGTTTTATGATTTCTATGTTTACATATTTTACCCCTTGTTCTTATGTATGTTGGTATTGATGGGTTTAAATGCCTACAGGTATGGGAAGAATTTTCGAAGAAACTATAAGTTTAACATAATAGTAGAAACATCTAAACTACATAAAGCATGGATGTAGAAAACTCATAAATCACTAATTGTACTTCACTTCTCCAGTAAAGCTTATAAGTTCTTAATGTACCTGATGATGGTGATGTTTTGGGCAAAGTGTTATTTATGTCTGGAAATGATGCTTGTGTTGAGGGTGCTATTGCTGCTGGCTGTAGGTTTTTTGCTGGCTATCCAATCACTCCTGCTAATGAAATTACTGAGAGGATGTCTCGTAGAATGTTTGAGGTTAATGGTGTATTTATCCAAATGGAGGATGAAATTGCATCAATATGTGCTGTTATCGGTGCTTCATGGGCTGGCTTAAAGGCTATGACAGCTACTAGTGGCCCAGGATTTAGTCTTATGCAGGAAGGTATTGGATATGCTATTGCTACTGAAACTCCATGTGTTATTGTTAATGTTCAGCGTATAGGTCCTAGTACTGGAAGTATTTTTAGCCAGCAGGGTGATGTTATGCAGGCTCGCTGGGGAAGTCATGGTGGATGTTATGAAAACATTGTTTTATCACCCTATTCTATTCAGGAAATGTTTAGTTTAACTATTGAATCCTTCAATCTTTCTGAAGAGTTTAGAGTTCCTGTTATTCTATTATCTGAGGCTGCTATTGGCCACTTAAGGGAGCGTCTTGTAATTCCTGAAAAGATTAATATAGTAAATAGGAGAAGGCCTACAGTATCTATTAAGGATTTTAAGCCATTTAAGGCTTTAGAGAATGAGGCTCCACCTATGGCTTTCTTTGGTGATGGTTATCGAGTATACTATACTGGTCATCTACATACTGTTGAAGGCTTTCCTGTTCTTAGCTTAGAGAAATATCCATTAGCTGAGGAGGTGCTTAAACGTATCTCAAGTAAAATTAGACTTAATATTCATAGGATTACTATGCTTGATGCTAGATATATTAATGATGCTAAGATTATTATTGTTTCCTATGGGTCTAGTGCTCGAGCTGCTTTAAGAGCTGTTAATGAAGCTAGAAAAAACGGTATTAAAGCAGGATATCTTAGACTTATTACATTATGGCCGTTTAACTATCAGAAAATAAGGGAGCTATGTAGTTACGCTGATGTAGTAATTGTCGCTGAAGTGAATAATGGCCAAATACTCTACGAGGTTCAGCGAGCCCTCCCCTCCAAGAATGTTATTCCACTACTTAAGCTTGCTGATACTCATACACCTATGGAGGTTCTTGCAAAGATTAGGGAGGTGGTTTAATGCATTTACTTTCAAACATAATTAGAACTGAGCGTCTACCCCATGAATTCTGTCCTGGATGTGCTATTGGCCAAGTTTACCATTACGCTGCTAAAGCAGTTGAAGAGTTAGGTATCAATATGGATAAGGTGGTTTTTTTAAGCGGTATTGGATGTAACTCTAGAGGTGTTGGTTATGTTCGCTTTGATTCTGCTACAACACTTCACGGTAGAGCTATAGCATTTGCAACTGGTGTTAAGCTTGCAAACCCCAACCTAACAGTTATTGTTGTAACCGGGGATGGAGATGGTGCTGGTATTGGGGGTAATCATCTAATTCATGCTGCTAGGAGAAATATTGATCTTACAGTTATACTCTACAATAATAGGGTTTACGCCTCAACAGGTGGGCAACTTGCACCTACAACACCATACGGTATGTATACCTCAACAACACCGTATGGAAGCCTAGAAGAACCCTTCGACTTATGTAGTTTAGTAGCTGCTGCAGGCGCTGTCTATGTTGCTAGGTGGACTACAGCTCATCCATATAAAGCTATAAACTCCATTAAGAAGGGGGTGTTGAAGAAAGGTTTCTCATTTATTGAAATTATTGGACAGTGCCCAACCTATTTCGGAAGATACATTTTAAAGACAACAGATCCTGTAAAATGCTTAAAATGGCTTATTGAGAATTCAATAATGAAAGAATCTACTAGCAAGATACCGGCTGAGGAGCTATCCAATAAAATTGTAGTTGGAGAGTTTGTAGATAAAGATCGGCCTGAATTAACTGAGCAATATAGAATACTACGTGAAAAACTTAAATTACAGCTAGTGTAGTTATGGAGAGGTTTGAAGTTAGAATTGTAGGTGTTGGCGGTCAAGGTATTCGTATTGCTGGTATTATTCTTGCTACAGCTGCAGTTATAGATGGCTTGTTTGCAACTCATTGGCCATCTTACGGTGTAGAAGCACGTGGGGGACCAAGCATATCGGATATTGTTACATCTAAGGAAGAAATAGACTATCCTAGAGTTTCAGCTGCTGATGTATTAGTAGCTTTAAATCAGGAAATGCTTACTAAGTATTTAAATAGCTTAAAGCCTAACGGACTCCTCATATTGGATTCCAACCTAACTATGGTGGATTCAAAGTATAAAAACATTACTATTAAAAGAGCCCCATTAATTAATACTGCTAAGAGAATTGGAGAATATTCAATAGTGAATATGATTATGCTAGGTGTCTTAGTAAATTCAACCAGAATCGTATCTGTAGAATCTATGATTAAATCTATTAGGGAAGCCACTGGTTTAGATAAAAATATTGAAGCTTTCAAGCTAGGATTAAAGCTGTAGAGGTAAATAACATGAAGATAGAGATTTATAAAGATCTATGTAAGGAATGCGGTATCTGTATATCTTTCTGTCCATTTAAGGTATTAGATAAATCTGATGAAGTAAATAGTAGAGGTTTTCATCCACCTAAAGTAGTAAAGGAGAATAATTGTACAGGGTGTAGACTATGTGAGCTCTTATGCCCAGACTTCGCCATAGCTATTAGAAACTTTAAATAGCTACACTTAACAAGTAGATTAAGCTATACTCACACTTTCAGAATTAAATAATAGTTTGTTTTTATATTTCTTTAATGTCTTATAAGAATCTTACTATATTCAAGGAGGCAAGAGCTGTGCTGAAGGTTAGCGGCAAGACGTTATGAAATTAATATAAGAAGGGCTTAATAAGGGATGTTAAGCTTCCTACTGGAAAGCTTCATTATTATAGAGTAACATCAAAATCCTAATAAGCAAGAATGGTGGAAGCCGTTTAAACTATGATTTCTAGGCACAATGTAGTTAAGTAGATGCTTAAATCCCCACTTAAATGGTTAACTGAATCTCAGCAAATTTAGGTTATCTCCACTTAGTATAGGTTCTTAGTCTTTAAGCTCTGAGGGTCATTTTGAGAATTTATTAGAGCTTCTGACTTTCCGGACAGAGTTCACGACTAGCTTAACAAGGAATCTGAAAGCTTAATCACCACATATTTGCATCTAAAGCTGCCCATTGCCAGCCTCTTCATTCAGCCTATGGCCCTAGAGCTGTAGAGAATTGTTGGCTAAGAAGATCATGAGCTAATGGTGTCTTTACTCATCAGCTACCTTACCTCATACTCCTCAGCATCAACCTCTGCTTAACATCTCTACGGGAGAAATCAACATTCAATTTCTAGCTACACCTCGAGAACGGTATTCATCCCGGTTTAAGCTATTTGTCACTAAAATTAGGCTCACTCTCTAACCAGGTTCCCATAGAAGAAAACAATTTTTCACTCCCTAATTCCCTCATGGTTATGTTGTTCGTATAGATCTAATACTATCCTCACAATTCGGACCCTAATCTTCCCTAACTTACTTTTTTACTTTTTGAAACAACCTTAATGAAAATTGAAAGAGCATCTCAATCTCAGGCATGGAATGATGCGGTTAGATTTGTAGTCTACATCTAATCTCTTACATACTTCATATTCCTCATGTTGAAGTACTAGATATCCGTGACAATACATGTAAACAGTAGCTTTTCCTCCACTTATAGAATATAAGATGTTTTGATAAGGCTATAAAGCTCATTATGTTTCAGCTAAAACACAGCAAGCTTACCTCAGATGCTGTGTTTGTCCAATATAGATGATTTGTCTTTAAATTAAGGAATACAGGCTACGAGACAGATAGACACCCTATTGCATACGTAAACATACTCAAATGTATAAGTCCAACTGAACCCTTTCACTAAGCTAATTGAAAATGAAAAAGTTAAGAGAGGCAGAGCAATACGTATTCTACTTAACTTAAACCATTTTTACTATGTGATGATGGTAACTATATCTTAGTCTTCAATTCTCTTTCAGCTTCTATAACTGATTTCCCACTAGTTATTAGTGTTCTAACCTTTTCTTCTCTTTCTTCTATTTCCATAGCTATCCTTAAAACTTCTAGAGCTCTTTCGTGTGGAATAACTACTATACCGTTTTCATCTCCAACTACTAGATCTTCTGGATGTATTTTGATGTTGTTGATTTCTATTGGTGTATTGATGGATATTGTTGCTATACGTTTCTTCCCTGTTATTGGTGTTATGGCTTTAGCGAAAACTGGGAATTTTATTTTTTTAATTTCATCAATATCTCTTACAGCTCCATTAACTACTACCCCCTCTATCCCCTTGATTTTCGCGGATAATGATGCTAAACCACCCCATGTTGATGCCTCAACATATCCCTCAACATCAAAAACCAATACACTACCAGGCTTAGCCTGATTTAATACTTCAGCTACACGAAGCTCCGAAATACTACTTCTTCTAGGAGCCTCCCTTACCGTAAATGCTGAACCAACAATCTTCACATTATCAACAATAGGCCTCAAACCAGATACAACCCCAACCATACCCAACTCATCCAAAGCATCCGATATTATCGTCGTAGATACCCTACGATACTTCTCTAAAATCTCTAAGCTGTAAGTCTGCATACTATGCTTAACTAGGTTTAACAGCTACTTTATTAAGCTTTCGACTAAATTAGCTTATCAAACTAATGAAGTATAGTAATTTCTATGACATATAGTTGAAGAGTGTAAGTGTGGGGCTCAATATCTTAGAGCCTTCATAGCTACCATTATTTGATAATCACTCCATGGAGATAGCTTTCATAGCGTAAAGTAGCTATTAA
>CALHIW010000070.1 GCA_938030905.1 Candidatus Methanomethylicia archaeon
ACTCTGACAAATCATCGCCAAACTAAACTATACAGAGCTAATTAAACCTAACCACACCAATACACAAACACCACCAATCAACATACACTAAAGCATCAACAACCAACCATACACAACACAAACAAAACCCAAACCAACATAACAGAAAATAACCAAACCACTATAGGCAATGTAAAACTTTTCAAAATACTAGTGAACCGTAATATGATTTCAATAAGTCTTACACATAGAAGACTTCCGTGATTCTATGCATTGTAACTTAATAAGTTGAGAGCTTGTGTAGCCTATATTTGTAGAAAGATGAATAAAGATACAAGAATTATCCCAACTAGGAAGCCATGCGTAATCTTCAATAATTTAAATAGATTGGAATCCCCATCAAAACAGTTGCTGAAACATCTAGCATACATAAAATATATAAGAACGCGGGCAATCAGTTAATTTAATTTCCACAACACTCATATAAGTTGAATCTAATATATGGAATCTCAAGAACCCATTTAGATATGCTTACAACTAAGCTTATAATACCTTACATTAATTAAGGTTAGTAACATACTATTTAATCATAAATTAATTATAATAGTAAATAAATTCAGAAGCAAAAATCTTTAAAATTAACAGGATTTAAATTTGCTACTATTAAAATTTATATAGATGCCCCTTTTAAATGTTAGTTAAACCAGTATAGTGAATATAATGCCAACATGGAAATACTCAGTCACCGGATTAGACCAAGATAAAACGGCTATTGCAAGTGGTCGTGAGTTACCCATAAGTCCTAAGGCAGCTCGTGAAATATGCGCATTCATCAAAGGCTTACCATTGGAGGATGCAAAAAAACTTCTTGAGGGAGTTGTGGTCTTAAAACATCCCATACCATATAAACGACATTTTAAAAAAGTTCCTCACAGACATGAACTTAATAAATGGCCAGCGGGAAGATATCCTGTTAAAGCTGCAAAATATATTCTAAAAGTTTTAAAGAATGCTGAAGCAAATGCTGAAAATAAGGGTCTCGATACCTCCAGATTATATATAACTCATGCTGTATCTCACCGTGGTTTTAAGATTAGGAAATATGTTCCCAGAGCATTTGGGAGATCAACACCATTTTTTCATGTATTAACTCATATTGAAATCGTCGTTGAGGAAAGATGACTTATGGTAATAATTAAAAAATATTTTATAAGTAAAGGAATTACAAAAATGGAGATTGACGAATTTTTCTCAAGAGAAGTTAAGAAAGCAGGATATGCTGGTGTGAATATTAGAAAAACAGCTATTGGTACACGTATTACTCTATATGTTGAGCGACCAGGACTTGTTATTGGAAGGCATGCTACAACAATTCGCGAACTTGCTCAAAAACTTGAAACCATTTTTAAGATTGAAAATCCACAAATCGCAGTAACTCCTATTACTATTCCAGAATTAAATGCTAAAATTATGGCAAGTAGAATTGCCTCAGCGCTTGAGAGGGGAATACATTTTAGAAGAGCTGCATTTGCAGCTCTAAATCAAATCATGAGAGCTGGTGCAAAGGGAGCTGAAATAACTATTAGAGGAAAACTTACAAGTGAGCGTGCACGATACGAGAAGTATCGTGCAGGATTGCTTATTAAGGCGGGCACCCCGTATAAGATGTTTATTGATGAAGCCGTTACCCATGTTTTATTGAAGCCGGGTCTCTATGGAATTAAAGTTAGAATACTTCAACCAACATATTCTCCAGAAGATTTAATATTTAAACCATTGAAAGCATTAATTCAAGTAGAGTGAGCACCATGGCCATTTTTAAGTTGAAAGAGTTGAGAGAGATGAAAACTGATGAAAGAAGAAGGAAATTGAGTGAATTAAGAGCAGAGCTTCTTAGACTTAGAACACAGAGAAACTCAGGCACTATTGAAAATCCGGGTAGAATTAGAGAGATCAAGAAAGTTATAGCTAGAATTCTAACGATTGAGAATGAATTAAGAGGTGTAAATATTGAAGCCAAGTCCAGATAATATACTTAATAACTCAATAATAGGGGTGAAGGCAAAAATCTATTCCCCTTTCCACGCGTTCAAATCTGTATATGGAACTATAATTGATGAATCACAAAATACGATTACTATATTGACACGTAGGGGTATAAAGAAACTTCTAAAGAAATATTCAGTATTACGTCTATACCTACATAATGGTTATGTTGTTGAAGTAAATGGTAAAGGGCTTATAGGTACTCTTGCTGAGAGAATTAAGAAAAGAGGTGTATATTTATGATAAGAAATTTTAATATTCCAGAAGTAAAACCTCCAGAAAGAGAATGCAACGATAAAAACTGTCCGTATCATGGAAATCTAAGTGTTCGCGGTCATATAATAAGGGGCATAGTTGTAAGCACTAAAATGCAGAAAACAGCCACAGTTATGTACGAATACATAATTAAAGATCATAAGTATAACAGGTATGAACGTAGACGATCAAAAATACATGCACATAATCCTCCATGTATAAATGCCAAAGAAGGCGATAAAGTAGTCATTTATGAATGCCGCCCTCTTGCTAAGACTGTAGCCCATGCTATTGTTGGAATTTTATGGAGGTAATATGGAATGGCTAAACGTGGTAGACATTTAGTTGGTATATCATATAGACCAGGACTTAGTAGAGGAGTAATGACTGGAACTATATTGAAATGTGCCGATAATAGCGGTGCGAAAGAGCTGAAGGTTATTGGTGTTGAAAAACTTAAAGTGAGGCTAAGAAGAATACCTTCAGCTACTGTTGGTGATATGGTGGTCGCATCTGTTAGAAAGGGTACACCAGAAATGAGAGGACAAATAGTTAGAGCAATAGTTATACGCCAAAGAAAACCATTTAGAAGAATGGATGGTACATGGGTACAATTTGAAGATAATGCTGCGGTCGTAGTTACACCTGAAGGTGATCCAAAGGGTACTGAAATAAGAGGCCCTATAGCTAAAGAGGCTGCTGATAGATTCCCGAAGCTTGCAGCACTTGCAACAATGATTCTTTAGGTGTATAGTATGAGTCAACCAAAAAGACAGAGAAAACTTTTCTTTAAAGCCCCTCTTCATATAAGACAAAAAATGATACGTGCAAAACTCTCTAACGAACTTAGACAACAATATGGTATTAAGAGGTTCTCTGTTAGGAAAGGTGATGTAGTTAGAATACTAAGAGGTGATTTTAAAGGCCATGAAGGGAAAGTCACAAGAGTTGATTTAAAAAAGGTAAGAATATATATTGAAGGTGTTACTGTAACTAAAGCTGACGGCTCCTCTATTTTAAGATCTATTCATCCATCAAAAGTTGAAATAGTTAAGCTTGATTTAAGCGATAAACGCCGTCAACTTATCCTGGATCGTATTAAAGGAATGGTGAAAAGTAGTGGGTAGGAAAGGTCCTTTAAGACATTTAAAAAGACATGCATCACCAGCATTCTGGCCAATACATAGGAAGGAATATACCTGGACTGTGAAACCATCGCCTGGTCCTCATCCAGTACGGTCCTCTATACCACTAGGATTGGTTCTTAGGGACCTATTAAGATACGCGTTAACAATGAAGGAAGCTAAAAGAATAATATCTCAAGGATTAGTTAAGATAGATAATGTGGTTAGAAGAGATCATCGTTTTCCTGTGGGGTTTAT
>CALHIW010000071.1 GCA_938030905.1 Candidatus Methanomethylicia archaeon
ATACGACACCGAAGCCATAAGGAATAACTATTATCCATTAATGTAGAGGTAAACATACTATAAATCCTAAGAGAGGGGGAACTATATAGTATAGCATCAGATTTTAGGACTGCTATTAAAAGACTCTATAGATGGCTTAAAGATAAGTTCTATTAATAACCTATAAACATTTTAGTTAACAACTATTTGTTATGGACCGGGCGGGATTTGAACCCGCGGCCTCGAGTCAGCAATGCTGAACTCCCGCTTGCAAAGCGGGCGCTCATTCCAAACTGAGCTACCGGCCCCCACGACTCAAACACTCTAGACCTAATCCAGTTCAAGTATTTTGGAATATTTCGTTTATATAAAGTTTTTCAGAATAGAAAAACAATAGTCATTTTTAAACTATTATATGGCTACTTCATTTTTGGGTATAATTTTTCAGTAGGCTTTGCAAATCTTAGGGTTAAGTTGGCACCCGATGGATAATTAAGAGTTACACATTGAGTTCGGTAAATAATTCATAGTATAATTATTTATGAACATATCTTAGTATTGCAGCAATACCACCAAATGAATTAAGTAATTCCTTACCTTCTCCTATATTTGATGATATAAGTTTTATATCAGTTCTAGTTTTATCTGCAAGCTCCTTTAAGTATTCTATTACATGTTTTGAGGCTGAAACCTTCATTGTCCCGCCACATACTTTACATTTACTACCTTGAGATTCAAGTTCATTAATTTTTATCTGTTCAACTTTTACTATATCTTTATATCCACAATTTATGCACCTCATCTCCATAATAAAAAGATCAAGATTAGATGATACGAGAACCTTCTCGACAGATCCATTTTCTAGGTATTTTATAACGTCATCAAATCCATATGCCACGTCGTCGCTGCTCTTTGCAAGTTTTTCAAGAAACTCCTGCATATTTTTTGTTTCCTCTATTAGTGCAACATCCTTTAGCAAATCATCACATCTATATACTAACTCATATATACCTGATTCATCGGCATAGCCTATGTCTACAATACCTAATATTTTTGATTTAAGTTGATAATGTAAGTAGTTTCCATCGTAAAACTCTTTTTTAGTTGGCCCGGGGCCACCAATAATTATTCCCTTAAGATTTGGGGTATTTAAGAAATACTTTGAGGCATACTCTCCGACTCTTTTATAAAATTCATGAGCCATTTCTTCAATTATGCGCTCAAATCTACGAGCAGATTGCCCACCAGCCCGATGCTTTCCAGGAACTCCTGAAGTAATATTATCTAAAATTTCTATTTTGTTACCCTTTAGCAGTGCAAATGTAGCTTCTTCTCTATCTATAGCAATAAGTCCAAATACTGCCTTTTCCTTTAGCATGTCCTTTAGTATGTCTAAATGAAAATGATCATTACATCTATATAGATACGTGGATATAGGTTCGATAGGTTCGATTTCAAATATGTTTATTTTCTCAGAGCCGGGTGGATCATCTGGTTTAGCTATGGCGCCGCAAAATATAACTAAACCATTGGGAGGAATTTCACGATATAGTTTCAGTTTCTGGATTATTGTTACAAGCGCATTCAATACATGATGACGAGTTACACGGTCTTTAATGTTTGAGGCGGTAGAGTATTCTTCGTACAAATCATTTATAACTAAAGATACTGCCCTCCCAAATGGAATATACAATGATATTAACTCAGTACCTCTTCCCTTTATTTTTTCCAACTGCTCTAACAATCTATTTAATTTGAGCTTCTTCAATTCTTCGATTGCAACCACTTAGCTTCCCTTAGAGTGATTATTATTGTATTTTTATAAACTTTATTATAAGAAATAGCTCTTGCATAGCAAATACACAAACCAATAGAAAAACTTATAAATACTAGGAAATAATGTTTCTATTATCTTCCTGGTTCTAGATAGAGTCCTGTAATGGCTTTTTCCCCTCCTCGCTTTTGATCATACTCCTTCTCTTACTGCTGCATAGTTGGCTATAATCACCTTCATTTTATTAGGAAACTCCTTCCATGTAGCTTTATTGAGTGGGGTCGCATAATTGCCGAGTCTCTTAGTGAGGACCTCCTCTGTGGTTGCTAAGCTGTGCTTGTTAACAGGGTATATATAGGAGGCACAGGACTACCATTAATATAGCATGTAGCTTTATAGCCTATGTAGAACTCCTTTTAGTGAATTACAGCTTATTCCATCCTCTTTTTTGAGGATGGTTTTTGATGATGTTCGAAACAAGATAAATTTATAAAATTTTATAGAAATTATAGGATTCGTGAAGCAAGAAGACAACGTAGTTATTAAACTTAGTGGACATGCATATTTTTCTGATTTAAATTTTGACTTATTAAGAAGACTTACAAATATTATTTTAGAGGTTAAAACTAAAGGCTATAGAATTGGTTTAGTAGCTGGAGGAGGAGGCATAGCAAGAAGCTACATTAAAATATTAAAAAATTTTGGTTTATCTAATAGTATCTGTGATTTAATTGGTATTGAGACCTCTAGGCTAAATGCCAAATTGATTGCAAGTATTTTAGGAAAAGAATGCTGTATAAGTATACCAAATAGTTATGATGAACTACTTAAAATAGTTATGAATAATCGATATAAAGTAATAATTACTGGTGGCTTACAGCCAGGGCAATCAACAAATACCGTAGCAGTACTGCTTGCTGAAATCATGAAAGCAAAGATTTTAATTATAACTACGGATGTTGATGGTGTTTATAGTAGAGATCCAAAGAAGTACCCTAATGCTAAATTTCTCAATGAAATAAGTGTAACTGAATTGACAAAAATCTTAAAAACCACCCATCAAGCAGGAGAGTATGGGCTATTTGATGTTTTATCTCTAGTGCTACTGAAAAGACTAAAGGTGCCTGTCTATGTAATTAGTGGTTATACACCAGAAAATATATTGGAAATAATCATGGGAAAGCATGTTGGGACATTAATTAAACCTAATTAGGAAAGTAAGCAAACGTTCAGCGACTAAGATTGTTAGAAGAATGACTCCTTATAACAAGACATAAATCCTTCAAAATACATGAAGCATAAAAATGCAAAACCTCACGAACCGTTGTAGTTAATTTAATTGATATCATAGACTACGGCGAAATTTTAAGCTTCTTATTATCTTTTATGGCTAGAGTTTTAGGAATGTTAAAAAATATATTTAATGAAGTGTTTTGAAGTTTCATTTATAGTCTAAGATACGGTGTAGAAGTGGAGGTTAGATGTGCTACTGGAATCTATGGTTAAAGTCTTTATCCTCATATTTCTAGGAACTGTCAAGTGAAAGAGGTTTTAATAGTATTTTAGAGGTCATCTAGAGAAATCCCTTCTATCTTAAATCAATAGGATGATGTTCAACATTTAGCTACTTTAGGCAAAAGAGTAGGGAGCATTCTTCAAAGCTCTTCAAGAGATTAAAGAATTACTGAATAGAAAGCTTCCCTATAAAGTAGTTACAGTTAACACTGACAATAAAGCTCAAGGATCCTAAGACTAAGATTGGATTTTATAATAGAGAAATGCTCAAAGTTCACTCTTATGAGCTACTTAGATTTGTTGAAGTTACAGCTGGAAACAGTCATGAACCCCCTAATGTCAGCACTCTTAAAAGATATGAGGTACTTAGAGGCTATTGTGAAGATCCATATGATAGTAATGAGGACTATAAACGTAATTGTAAATAATAAGAGACCCCTCATAATAGCAGCAAAACAAACATAAGGAAAAGAAACTTGAGGAGCCTCCACTATACTACCTAACCTCAGAACTTAACTGAACCTCAGAAACCATACCTTTACTTCGTATCTAGGCCTCATCCACCTAAGGACTTGAAACAAATTAGGAGCTGCTGTCCCTATTAGTGATTGTTAGAATTGGATTAAGGGAAAGCTACAGTTTTCCACACGTATTTATTTGAATGAGTTAGGGCTATGTTAGCAGTCTCCAAAATACAATCTGGTATGTAGAGCCAATACCATGAACCTATGAAAAAACCATCCATATCTAACCTTAACCCTATGCTTAATCATTAAAATCCTAGAGTATGTGAAGAAACGCTTATTAGATGCAAAGTAGAAGCTAAGCTTTATAGATGTAAACTTGCCTTTCCATTCATTATTAAGCCTAGTGCTGAAAACCTTGGTAAAATGCTTCTTAATATATTCCTTAACATCAATACTAACGCCTCTAGGCTCATTAGCACGATTAGCTTAAACCCACTGACCATCACCAGTCCTCCTGATCTGATATTCGAAGTGGATCTCACCAAAACCATGAACATTCAAGGATTTTTGTCGGCTCATAATGGTTAACTGCCTTATACAGCTTTCCATAGTCGATAGAGTCAAAATCTTTAATCCTAAACTTCCCTTAATATAATGGAGGGGGATTTATCACTTCTATGGAACTCAAGGTATTTGAATGTCTCAGGAACTTCCTAGAAACAGTGTAGAGGTTAGTATATTTCTTAGGATTCATAGTAAGAGTAATGAAGACACCAGCACCATAAGAAGCATTAATCCAGACAGCATCGTAGAGTTTTAAAGCCTCATGAAGCCTAGACCTAGGAAACCTATGCCTATAATGGGGAAACTTAAATTTAGGCTCAGAACCATACATACCCAAAACAACAACCCTACTAGAAACATCATCAACATAATCATCCAGAAAACTATCCAAAAACCTAATCCTCAACTGTCAAGCTATGCCTACCCCATAAGAAAGCCAGAAGCCTTAAACCTCCTAGAATGCTTAAACCTAGGAGTTAATGATGGTTTGAATTTTGCAGGGTTAACCACGTTAATTTAATCAAACCAAGTATTATTAAGTTACTGTAAATTGATGCGGGGGGTGGGATTTGAACCCACGAAGGCCTATGCCAAGGGATATCTTAAAACACTCTTGAGTCCCTCCCCTTTAACCTAGCTCGGGAACCCCCGCAAAATACTAATCTTTTTTTTTAAAAGATAAATTTTCTTACTGAACTAAATTTATATTACCCTAAGAAAATAAGTAATGGGCCGGGGTCGCCTAGGCTGGTCTATGGCGCTGGACTCTTATAGACCAGACTCATAATCCTAATTATAGGGTTGGATTCCAGTTATCGTGGGTTCAAGTCCCACCCCCGGCATCTATGAAAACAACAAGAATATAAGAGCCCGTTTTCCTATAGTTTTAGCCCCGGTGGCTTAGCCTGGTTGGAGCGACAGCATTAAAACCGCGAGCGCTTGGTATCTGACACAAAGAGCGGTAGGTCCCGAGATAAATTAAATACGGGAATTCAAATCTCGGCCGGGGCTTTCAAGTTTTAATAGAATCCTATAGATTTGAGACTTAATTAATATATATGCTAAGTTATATTTTATTTAATTAATTTATGCTAAATAATTGTAGTATCATAGAGTTGTCAAGCTGAAAATATTTAAAAAAAGTCATAAATATAGGCTTTAAAAATATCTAAATACTTACTTAAAGTACTTTAATTGCAACTAACTTTAAATAATGTTAAAATTTGCTCATTCACTGAGTTAGACCTAAATAATAAAGTTTAAAAATGAGCTTAAGATGGAAGAAGTAAATTTTAAGAAATTCCTACAGAATACTACACCGAATTCCTTTAATATTATTTTCTAGACTAGTATTTAAGCATGTTCATACTTGACATTAAGTTCCTTGAACTAATGCAGTATTTTATGAAGTTTCTGTTAAGTCATAGTCCTAGCTTAACATGCTCTGATGATTATATGCTTGTTAAAACTATTCAAAATGCTATAGTAATTCGAAATGGCTTTACATAGTTCTCTATATCTCTTAATATGGGAAGACTTCCACATAAATAACGCAACATGAAGTAAACTAAGCAATATATTCAGAACCTTTAAAGTAATGGTTTATATCATTGAAAACTGGAGGTTAAAGTAGCTTAATATACCCATTATACTCAAGATATCTATATGTTGTATATTCCAATAATGATAACTTTAAAGATGTTAATAAGCCTCCGGCGGGACTTGAACCCGCGACATGCCGCTTACAAGGCGGCCGCTCTACCATGCTGAGCTACGGAGGCTAAGAAATGAAAGAAAATGGGGAATATAAATCTTAATCTAGCTATACTTAGGTTTATATATTTATGCTTCACGTAGTTTTAAGTATTGCTAATATATTAAGTTCATAGTTTCTTTTAAGAGTTCTAGAGAAATGGTTAAAAATCATTAAGGAGGTTTAACTACCAACTTAAATAATAGAGGTTAGGCAAGCTCATAAAAATTTTAAGGTATAAAATACAAGGCTATATATGGGACCGCGGGGATTTGAACCCCGATCCCGGGCGTTTTCGGCTTTGCACCCGAAGCCCGGAGTCTACCAGATTAGCCCCCTAAACCGCAGTATTAGATCTAGCCTACGGTCCCGTTATATACATAATTTAACTTTATTTATTAATTTTTAGGTAAAGTTTATGTGTGATTTTTTACTTTCATTAACAATGGTGTTAAAAATTGTTTAGTTACGCTGAAGAAAATCTTAAGAAAATGATAGCGGGAGAAATTGTACTTTCTAACAATCCTGGAAAGATTATTAGGAAATGGCGTAAACTACTTGATATTAAGCAAAAAGAGCTTGCAGAAGTTCTTGACTTATCCCCTTCTGTAATAAGTGATTACGAAACTGGACGTAGACAATCTCCTGGACAACATTTTATCAAGAAACTTGTTGAGAGTATGATAAGCATTGATAAGAGACGGGGTGGAAGAATTACTAATTCATTTACCCAAATTTTGGGTGTAAATACTGAGGGTATATTAGATGTTCAAGAATTTACTGATCCTATAGAGCTTAGTAGATTAATTGAGGCTGTAAAGGGAGATGTTCTTGTAGACTATGATCTTATTTTGAAAAGATACATTTATGGATATACTGTTATTGATAGCTTGAAAGCTATTCAGACAATGTCCGGTGCTGATTTTTATAAATTGCTTGGAACTAATGTAATGCGAGCTTTGTTTTTTACAAATGTATCAACCGGTAGAAGCCCTATGGTAGCAATAAAGGTTCAGCTAATCAAACCAGTTGCTGTTTTTCTTCATGGATTAGAAAAAGTTGATGAATTAGCCATTAAACTCGCTAAACTTGAGAAAATACCATTAATAGTTTCAAGAATAAGCTCTATTGAAAACCTTTTAAAAACTTTAAGGCAACTCTAAGTAGTCTTGTAGTATTTGCTTACTGTTCTTTTAATATTCTTTGAGCCGCATTTAGGGCATGAATTAACAATTATCCGTGCGGAATATCCACAATCCTGACAGTAATGAAGCCATATAATTTTTCTTGATATTTTCTGTTTACCAATAGATTTATATTTTATTCCAAGCTCTAGCGCTACATTTTGAATTGAATAGTCATTGGTTAAAATTATTACATTTTCACCTTGTAAAAATAAATCAATGCCTAATGCTAAAATGGATACATCAGCCTTAGATAAAGCGGAAGTCTCTCCTAACTTAACTGCTGCGTTAATTACTTTACGTATCGAGTTAGTTGATGGATGACCTATGTTAAGCATTCCAGCTTCGATGTATGCATCTACTAACATGTTAAGTTCAAATTGTTTTATCTCGGATAATATTTCCTTAGTTATCCAAATATTACCTTTAAATGGTTTTGCCAATATTCCACTTAGTATTGCTGATGTATCAAGAATAAATGATGTTTTCATATTATAGCTTAACTGTGAATTAACGTATAAACTTAAATTTATATGAAATATCGATTCTTATGTTTAGAGTAGCTATAGTATCACTACTAAGCTACGAGAAGATTAGGAAAGTCATAGAGAAGCTAGAAATAGAAGTTGTTGATTCTAATCCTGACTTTGTAATAACCTATGGTGGGGATGGAACAATTCTCTATTCTGAAAGAATTTATCCATCTATCCCCAAGATTACGTTTAAAAACTCAGAGCTATGTATAAGATGTCATTATAATGTTAACGATGTGGAGAAGGTAATTAAAAACGTTATTAATGATAATTACCACATAGTAAGTGAAATTAAGCTTGAAGCTCTTACAAAGGGGAGAAAGCTAAAAGCTCTTAATGAAATACAAATTCATAATAAAGTACCTACAAGAGCTATTAGATTCTCAGTTTCTGTTAATAGTAAACAGTTTGAAGATTTAGTTGGTGATGGAGTTGTTATTTCAACACCTTTTGGATCTACTGGATATTATATGTCTGTTGGTGGAAAGCCGTTCAGGAAGGGAATCGGAATAGCATTTAATAATTTACATATGAGAAAAATTAGGAGTTTTACAGTACCGTTAAAGACTAAAATTAGGGTAACTATAAATAGGGGAGATGCTTTTCTTATTGCTGATAATGTTGACGAACTTATAGAGTTAATTGCTGGTGATGAAGTTCTTATTATGAAATCAAATGAAAAAGCCAAATTTGTTAGAATATTTGAATAAATGAATCTCTAATTACTTTATACGCATTATTTTCATTTTTCCAGCGAAATTCCAAACTTCAACTTCTGAGCTTGGAGTTAACTTATTAATTAACTCCTGCTCAATGCAAGCTTTAGGTACCTCAAATATTTTAAATGTTGATAAATCCATTAACTGAACAGTATCATGCAATATCGAAAGGACTTGCGCTGCTGACTTTTCAATAACTGGAACCTCTATTTTTTGATCTACTGGAGCAACGAATGTATGTTTCGATCCATCAAAGACGCTAATACCAACTATTCTTGCCTTTGCACTACCATGCTTTCCTGTTTTAGATTTTTCCACTTCAACTACTTTGCATGGCTCATCATCAATTATTATGTATGAGCCTACCTTTATTGAGCTTACATCAATAGGTCTTACGGACATATGGATTTCAACTAGTAATTTTAGAAATATTACTTATAAGCTTTTGTATTATTTACATGGTGAACTATATTTATGAGTTATCTTATCATTTCAATTCTATGGTAGTGTTTATATATTGTTAAAGCTAATATTTTAATGTGGGGCTGCTAGGATCTCTTGGAGAATCATTATATAATGCTATTAGAAGATTCCTTGGCAGTCCAATAGCTGATGAAAAGGCTATAAAAGAACTTCTAAGAGAAATTCAGCGAGCACTTCTACAAGCTGATGTTAATGTAAATCTTGTTTTAAATCTATCAAAAAACGTTGAGGAAAAAGCTTTTAAAGAAAAAATTCCACTAGGCATTTCTAGAAAGGATTATGTTTTAAAAATAGTCTATGATGAACTTGTTAAACTAATGGGGGGCGAAAATCCTGTAAGAATTGAGATAAAACCTGCCAAGCCTTGGGTTATGATGCTAGTAGGCATCCAAGGAAGTGGAAAGACAACATCAGCAGTAAAAATTGCAAAGTTTCTTAGCAAACGTGGAAGTAAAGTAGCTTTAGTATGTGCTGATACATATAGACCAGCTGCTTACCATCAACTTAAACAACTCGCAGATATGGTAGGGATACCAGTATATGGTAATTTAAATTCAAAGGATTCTTTAGATTTTCTTTACAACACTTTAATCGATAATCCGACTATTGTTATTGAGTTGCAAGCCCACACAGATTGTAGAGGAGGTGATGATCACAATCAAAAACTTTCACAGAGAAGAGCCCAGTCATGTGTAGATTATTTAATTTCAAAAGGAATTCCAGCTGAACGTATGAAAGCGGTAGGGTATGGAGAAGGTGTACCAAAAATGGAGGGGTTAGAATGTGATGCAATATCAAATTTATCTACTCAGGAAGAGCAAGAAGCAGCCCACCAAAAAAATAGAAGAACTCAATTCATTGTTCTTAACTTTGACTACGTTCCTAAAGATAATTAGTAATATA
>CALHIW010000072.1 GCA_938030905.1 Candidatus Methanomethylicia archaeon
TCGGTAAGCTCACAAACCCTAACAAGACTCAGAAAAAATAAATAGTTTATGATTCCTTTCAAGTCAAGCAGTTTAAATAGCTCTACGAGTACTACTTTAAGGGGTTTAGTCTTGAAAAGATGATATTTACTTTTACGATTCTTCTTTCCTCAAGCTTCCTTAGAATCCTCTTTACTGCTTTCTAATTGATGATTTGTCTTTAGGAGTCTCCTTATAAAGTTGTTGATGTAGGTATGTGTTGACTAATGTTTTCCCTCTCTAAGAAGGAGAGCAATAATAGGCAAACAATAACTCAAAAGAACTATCAGAATATAGGCCAAGGGTGATTATTGTCTGTTACTGAATAAACTTCATCCCGGTGAAGGGATTCTCGATATTATTATTTCTAAAAATGTATATAAACACTATGAATACAATTTAACTCTCTTATAATTAATATATCATGTGCTCGATAATATCTCTTATACCTAATTGTAAAGAATGTGTATACATGGAGTGTTAAAAATCTGTAAAGTGAAAACATAGGTCTGTAAAGTATCTAAAAAGATTTAAGGTAGATTTATATAAAATTCATAAAGTGGCAAAGGATGAGGTAAAATTAACCTTTAAGATTCATTAAATCATACTCTTACTTCTTCAGTAAAGGTTACTACATAACTGGAAGTTAAGATGCATTATATACTGGTGATGTTTCAGTACATAGACCTAGATAGAGGCTAGTAGACATTGAGAAGAATTTAAATATATTTATGGCATCTTATATCATGCTAGGGCATAGCGTGATTAGAGATGTATCTCCATTTCTTTCTATAGTTTTCATCGTGAAGACCATAATAATTGTTGTTATCTCTCTAGTGGTAATTGTAATTTTATCTCATATAGTTTATTACTTATATAGCTTTAAATTGAAGCTTAATTTAAAAGACAGCTCTATACCTACTCCAGAAAATCATCCATTTGTCTCCATACATCTACCAATAAGATCAGAACCAATCGACCTAGTTAAACAATTTATAGAAAACGTTAAAGAACTAAACTATCCTGCCTCAGCATTTGAATTACTAATACTTAGTGATGATGATGAAGTCTATGTGCAGAACGTTAGGGAACTAGTAAAAAGATATGTAGAAAATGGATTGAACATTAAAGTTCTATCTAGAAGCTCACATAGTGGATTTAAGGCAGGAGCTCTAAATCGCCTTTTATATGAGAGTAGAGGTGAGTATATAGTTGTATTTGATGTTGATTCAAAGCCTCCATCCAACTTCCTAGTTAAAACAATCAATTATCTAGAATTTAATAAGAAATTTGCTGCATTAGTAGTAAAGTGGAGGCCATATAATACTTTAAGTACACCAATTTCAGAGGCTCAAACAATATCGTTGAATTTCCTGAGTAAAGTATTGTTTGATGGTAAAGAAGCTATAGGCAGCCCAATTTTTTTAACAGGTAATGGATGTGTTATTCGGAGAAAAGTGTTAGAGAATATTGGTGGCTGGCCGGAGGATACACTTATTGAGGATGTTGAGTTATCTATTAAATTATTGATTAATGGTAATAAGATAAAATATCTATATGATGTTGAGTTACCTATTGAAGTTCCCGAAACATACTATGCTCTTAAAAAGCAGCAAAAACGATGGGCTTACGGTGCAGCTCAGGCTTTTATGAATAATTTTTGGAATGTAATTAAGTCAAATATTCCACTAAGATGGAAATTTGAGGTTATTTTTCATGTGATTCAATATCATGCTCTTTTACTTAATATTGCTTTAATTATCCTTTCATTATTTTCTTTAGTGTTGGGTTTTGATGTATTATTTATGAGTATGTATTATTTAGTATTTTTGATACCTTTCATTTTTATGTATGCTCTAGTTTATTATCATTCAACACGTGATGTAATAGCTTACTCAAGAAGGAGGAGAATAGTAGGTATGGGCAGGAGTGCAGCAATTACTGGAGCTCTTGCATTGGTAGTACTCATATCATCATTGAAAGCTTTTTTAAAAATGAAAGAATTTTGGCATGTTACACCTAAAGGTAAATTTTCAAATAAATTCAGAGGTGCTTGGAAATCAGAGATTATACTAGGTGCTATATGTTGTCTATTTTCAATAATAATGTTTCTTAAAGGGTATATTCTATCAGCAATGTGTTTATCACTACTTGGTCTACCTTGTATTTACGTTTCAATTAAGACTATAAGTAATAAATGGTAGTTTCATCTTGAAATTATACTGGCTTCAACTCTAAAATTCTAGAATATATTCTTAGTTTTCCTTTTATCTTTGTATTCATCAATATAATAATCAATTCTCCTGATAATCTCATCTCTATGTTCACTAAGTACTATAGCGCTTGCAGCATAGGTATGCCCATCTGCAATACCATGCCCATTAATGGCTACACTTAGAATACTTACAGCTGATGGTACTAATCCATCATCGATTTTTCTCCTTAACGGTTCTGGAGCTCTAATTGATATTTTAACATACTTTTCCTTTACCTCTCCAAATCCTGGTATTTCAGAAGGCATATCGATGAATCCTACAATGAATTTGTTAGGATTCACAATTTTTTTCTGATACGATAAATATGAACAGAAAGTTCCAATAGTTTTTGTTCCCATGCCACTAAATATATCTTCTACATCAAACCATTGTGTATACTTGCTTTGCTTAATACCCTCACTATAGAGTTTAGAAAGCATTTTTTTATTAGCGTTTTTTCTTTTACTTTCTAGATCTCTAATTACCTTACTTATTTCTTCATTCTCACCATTAAGACATAGTTTAATCCCAAGCTCAGGTCCTCCTCTATAATAACCGGCTGAGCCGAGTATTTGTAGCTTTGAAAATAGGTCATTGATGGACATGTTTATTTTAGGAACATATAGCTTTTCATTTTTCTGTAGTATTATTTTGTTTCTTAATGCCTCACTAAGAACATCGCTATTTATTCCTCTAATACCCTCTGGTATCTCTAAACTTCCAGTTATTGCAAGATATGAGAGATCAATATTTTCATTACTAATTACCTTAGTAAATAAAAAACTACATGTAGAACCTGAAAAATCACTTTCACCTTTAAAGCCAAAGTTTTCAAGATTTAAATCTAGGACCATAGGGTCACTAGATGGTCTGGGATCATGATGATCTAAAATAATGGTTAAGTTTCTTCCATTATTATATTGTGAAATCATATCGCAATGTGGTGATCCAATATCGCAGTAAAATATATGTGTTCCCTTTTTACTACTATGGATCTCTCTAATTACTTCTGGAAGTAGCTTTTCAAGACAAATTCTCTTTACATTTAATCCTATTCGATTTAAAGCCATAGAAATTATGGCTCCTGCTGATATTCCATCAGCATCATCATGATATATTACTAAAGCATTTTCTACCTTAATAGAATTAATGAGTTTCACAGCTTCAGTTGCTTTTTTAATAAACTCCTCCATTATATTTTGTTATACGATACTAGTATTTATATCTTACAAATTTAATATGATTCTAAATCTTTATTAAGTTAGCTAGTTTTAAGAGCAGGCTCAAAAATTAGGGCTGAAGCCCCTAATATTAATTATGAAGCCCAGATGGTCTTCAATAATTAACGATATTGAGTTGTTAATTGAGACTATGAAAAAGTTACTCCCTGAGCTAAGCTAAGAGGTAGGAAGCCAAAGAGAAGCTTAAAAGATTATTTTACTCTCATAGTTACTAAGAAAGCTGAGAAAGCTTCGCTTAGAGAGCTGAGGCTAGTTATTCTAAGCTTGTTTATAATGAAAGAGTTCCTAAATCTACGATAAATTACTGGGAGTATAGATTTGATTCAAGCTTAATAGAGTGTTTAGTTAAAGCAGTAGAAGCTGAAGTTGAAAAGATCATTGGCTATTGCTTTAGCATAATAGATTCAACCGAGTTTACGGCTTGGAATAAAAACTTGGTTGAATTTCATTTGCTGGTTAGAAGGGCTACTGGAACAGTATATCCCTACAGCATAGCATTTAGCTCAAATTCTCTAACTCCGCTAAAGCCATAGTAAGTGGTGGAGGTGAGCTTTTAGCAGATGCTTGGTATGATAACAACCCTATATTAAAGCAAATGTTTAAGCAAGGCTATGAACCAATAGTAAAAGCCAAATAAAGGTAGAAATAGTAAGTACTGGCATAAAAAAGCAAGAAAGCTTTTCAACAATCCTTTAACAAAGCCTAAACAAAAATATAGGCGAAGAGGAATAGGAGAGAGCTGCTTTGACTCATTAACAAATTGGCTCTGGGATAGACTTAAAACAAGCTTAATAGCAAGCACAATAGTTAGAATAGGAGTAGAGTAATAGCTTATTTAGCAAGAATTTACATTAGAGCATCTTTTTAACTAATGAATTTTTGGACATGCCCCTATTAATCTATTTTAGCAACTAGAATATTTACCTAACTTAAGTTTTCTTGCAGCAGCTTTTGCCCATTCTGCTACTTTAACTGCATCTCTTGTTTCTGAGACATCATGTGTTCTGATTACATTTGCCCCATTCATAATAGCTATTGCTGTTGCTGCTATTGATCCGTAAAGTCTATCCTCTACCCTTTCCCTACCTGTTATTGGCCATAGAAATGATTTTCGTGACACGCTAATAAGAATTGGGTGGTTAAGTGTTTTAAGTCTGTGAAGTCCAGATATTAGAGCTATATCTCTTATATACCATGGGGGATTGCTAAATTTAATATATCTATTAATTTCACCTATATCAGCTTCTTTAATTCCTCTTTCTGTAAAAACCTGTAGTGATGAGGGGAAACCTATACCTGGATCAATAACTATTTTCTTAGACTGTATTCCAGCATTATATGCTGTATTTAAGCTTTCTTTTAGTGCTTGTATAGTGTAATTGATAATATTTGATTTCAGGGGTCTAATATTATCCATTCTTGCAACAACTACTAAAGAAGCATTATAATCTGCAATTATCTTAACCATGTCTAAATCTGCTCTTAAGCCGGAGACATCATTTACAATTTCAACATCATTTTTTAAAGCAGCTTCGGCAACCTTTGAGCTTACAGTATCAATCGATATTGGCACATCAAAATTGTCTTTTACTATTTTAATAGCTTTTATAGCTCGATTTATTTCTTCATCTAATGGTATGTATGTGTTTATATATGGTGCTGAGGATCTTGCACCAATATCTATTATATCAACACCAGAGTTGATCATAGTTTCTACAGTAGAAATTATTTCTTCTTTACTGATTTTTACTGATTTCTTATAGAATGATTCTGGGCTTACATTAATGATCCCCATAATTCTAACAGGGTAATTTTCACCAACAAGTATCTTTCCTAGAAATGCGTATGCATTCCTCATTAATCTAAAGATTTCATATGGAATTTAAAGTTACTGCTTATTTGTATTTTAGTCCTGAGGTCATCTAGATTAAGTTTTCCTTTGTAAGTTTTTGTTATGGAGTTTTGAGGTTTTGATGAGATTATTAAGCTTCTTTCTGTTTAGGGTATTTGGTGGTGTATTGTATGTGTTTGTTGCTGGTTGGGTGGTATCCTCTAGGTAGACTCATAATTGGGTGGGTTAGTAGTGGTTAGAGGTGGAATGTATTGGTAATTTAATGTATGTATTGTAAGGTTGCAATAGGTATTAAGATTATGCAATATCAGTATCAAATATAAAGTTCCTAATGAGAATTAGTATTAATCTAAATGATGAGTCCAAAATTTGTATATTTTAATGTTATTTAGCTTCTACATATTTTACTTTTGAATTGGTACTATTTTTTCTTTAGGTGCTTTTTCAATATTCTCTAAATATTTTCTTAAAACCTTAGGAATAATTATGCTTCCATCTTCCTGTTGATGGTTTTCTATTATAGCTGTTATAGCTCTAGATGTGGCTATTGCTGTTGAGTTTAATGTGTGGACATAGCCTTCCGATGGTAATCCTTTTTTCTCAGCATACCTTATATTAAGCCTGTATGACTGCCAATCTGTACAATTACTACATGATACTACTTCTCTATATTTTCCTTGAGCTGGCATCCATGCTTCTAAGTCGTACTTTTTTGCAGCTACAATTCCTATGTCTCCTGTACATATGTTAACAATTCTGTAAGGAATTTCAAGGCCTTGCCATAGTTTTTCAGCGTGCTCTATGAGTTTCTCATGCCATTTCCAAGAATCCTCAGGTAAGCAAAATACGAATTGCTCAACTTTATTAAACTGGTGAACCCTAAATATTCCCTTAGTATCTTTACCGTGGGCTCCAGCCTCCTTTCTGAAACAAGGGCTTACTCCAGCATACAATAATGGAAGCTCCCCCTTTTCAAGTACCTCATTCATATGCATAGCGGCAATTGCATGCTCGGATGTTGCTATTAAGTATAAATTTTCCCCCTCAATTTTATAGATAACATTTGCAAAATCTTCAAGTGAAGTCACACCCTCGTAGGCTTCTCTTCTAATCATGAGTGGTGGCTCAATAATCTTAAAACCTTGCACTTTAAGATAATCAAGAGCATAATTAATTAATGCAAGGTCAAGCCATACAAGATCATCTATTAAGTAGTAAAACCTAGAGCCTGAAACCTTTGCAGCTCTCTCTATATCTGCAAGACCTGTTTTTTCCACATACTCAGCATGAGCAATAGGAGGCTTATCTACTACCTCATATTCTACATTATGTTCTCTTACTTGATTTAAAAATTGGTCAATAAATTTCCTCCAAACCTTCGGTTTTCCATAAAATCTTATGGGTACATTATCCCTTTCATCAACACCAATAGGTACTGTTTCATGCAATACATTTGGTAATCCTAATAGTATCTGATCTCTATGTTTCTTTAGATCTTCAGCGTATGCTTCAAGCTTTTTTATTTCTTGAGTTATTTTGCGAGCTTCATTGATTAAAATATTTTTATTCTCTATTGTTGTCTCTAATAGCATTTTAGAAATGATGTTTTTCTCATGCTTTAGCTTATTGACTTCTTTCAAAGTTTTTCTCCATTCTAAGTCAAGCTCCAATGCGTTGTCAATTACCTTCTCATCCAGCTTTCTTACTTTTTGATTCCATTTGAGTTTATCAGGATCCTCACGTAATAGATATAGTAAACTCCATTGCGTACTAACCATTTATTTCACTCCAGTAATTAGATATATTGGAAACTAGTGTTTAAATTTTCTGGTAATTTAAGATTTTCTTAATATAATTATCTAGTGCTAAGTGGTGGCATAATGTTAAGCTATACTATGTTAAAATTCAAATACTTGTAGTTAAAGATACTTTAAGGTGAGTGGATTGTTTAATCTTCATGGTAAAGATGTAGTTTCAATTTTGGATTTTAACAGAGAATTAATTGAGGATGTGTTTAATGCTGCCTACATAATGGAGAAATATGCTAGGGGTGTGGGTCTTAATCTTCTTAAAGGTAAAATAATGGCTACGCTATTCTTTGAACCATCAACTAGAACTCGCTTAAGCTTTGAATCTGCAATGTACAGACTTGGTGGTAGCGTTATAGGGTTTACATCTGCTGAAGCATCATCTGTTGCTAAAGGTGAGACACTTTCAGATACTATTAAGACAGTTGAGAACTATTGTGACTGCATAGTTTTACGTCATCCAGCTGAGGGTGCTGCTAAGTTGGCTGCTGAGCTGGCCAATGTTCCTGTTATTAATGCTGGTAGTGGTGCTCAGGAGCATCCAACCCAGGCTTTATTAGATATATATACTATAAAAAGGGAGCTTGGTAGAGTGGATGGTTTAGAGATTGGAATTGTTGGTGATCTTAAATATGGAAGAACTGTTCACTCTCTTGTGTATGCTTTATCTCTCTTCAATGTTAATTTAAGCTTTGTATCTCCTCCAGGTTTAAGGTTAAGAGATGAAATCGAGGAGGATCTGAGGAGGAAAGGAATTGAATTTAAATATTATGAAGATATTGAAAAAATTATTCCTAATCTTGATGTAATATATGTTGTTAGAATTCAGAAGGAACGTTTTCCAGATCCTGCTGAATACCTAAGAGTTAAGGGAAGCTACAAGATAACTTCCTCTTTAATATCTAAAGCAAAGTCTAACTGTATTATTCTGCATCCATTGCCAAGAGTTGATGAAATATCATTGGATGTTGATTCACGTCCTCAAGCCAAATACTTCATTCAAACATATTATGGCTTATGTATGAGAATGGGCTTACTGTCAATGATTTTAGCTAACAAGGAAGATTTAAAGCAGCTATTTTACAGCTCTAAATAGTGTGAATTCCTTGATTGCTGATTTAATAATATCTGGTGGTAAAGTCTGGTACAGAGAGGAATTTATTGAGTGTGTCATAGTTATTGATAATGGTAAAATAATTCAGCTCTGTAAAGAGCCTTTAGCTCCTCGATCTGATTTAAAGCTAGATGTTGATGGGTTACTTGTCCTTCCCGGCCTCATAGATATTCATTCTCATCTAAGAGATTTTGAGCTATCTTACAAAGAAGATTTCTACACAGGAACTTGCGCAGCAGCTTCCGGTGGTTTTACTACGGTATTTGATATGCCTAATACTAAACCTATTACAAATTCTCCAATGCGACTTCGTGAAAAAATAGAAAGGATACATTTAAACGCTGTAGTTAATGTTGGCTTATACTCAGCTCCCCCTAAAAATGTTAAGGAGTTTGTGGAGTTGGTTAGTATGGGTGTGGCAGGATTTAAGGTATATTTAAGTGAGTATGGTGAGTTAAACACAGACTATTGCAACTATAATTTTTATGAGGCTTGCAGCAATTACAATGTACGCATTCACTTTCACGCTGAATTAAGAGACTTCATTGATACTAGTACTACTACCTATGAGCTAAATGTATTGAATCATCATTTAATTAGACCTGTAAAAGCAGAAATCGAAGCCATAAACTATGTAATTAACCTGAAAGACATCTACAAATTTAGAGCACATATATGTCATATATCATCAAGCGATTCATGCTCTCTAATTAGCAAGGTAAAAAATAGTCGTCTAAACATTTCAGCTGAAGTAACACCCCACCACCTTATTCTCAACAACAATTTTACATCTATTTTAGGAAACATAGTAAAGGTTAATCCTCCATTACGTACTGAGTATGATAGAAAAATGCTGGTTAAGCTTCTTAATAATGGTCTTGTAGATTGCATAGTGACAGATCATTCACCTCATACTTTAGAGGAGAAATTAAAAGATTACTGTGAAGCTCCTTCAGGCTTTCCAAACTTTGAAGTTGCTTTACCAGTACTCTTATCAAAATGCTTAAACGGTGAACTTATGTTTTCACGTGTTATTTCTGCTATGTCTGAAAATCCAGCCAAACTAATTAATCTTAAAAATAAGGGTAAAATAGAGCCTGGATTTGATGCAGATTTAGTTATTGTTAATCATAAAGGTGAATATGTGATAAACCCAGAGAAATTTAAATCTAAAGCACAGTATTCTCCATTTAAAGACATGAAGGTTAGGTTCCAAGTTTCTAAAACAATTCTAAGCGGTTTCCCTATCTATGATGAGGGGGAAATTCTAGTAGGGAAGGGATACGGTAAATTCATAGAAGTAAGTGATAAAAATGATAGTTTCTCAAAAACCTATTGAAATTGTTAATATTCTCACCCACTCAAATAGGATTAAAACATTTTATCTAAAACTAAAAGATAGAATTAGGGTTGCTCCCGGTCAGTTTATGATGGTTTGGATTCCGGATGCTGAAGAGATACCTATCTCTATATCATACTTTAATGGTTCAACTATGGGTTTAACGATAGCTGCTGTTGGCGAAACAACAAGGCAAATTCATAAGCTAAAAATTCATGACTCTCTATATGTTAGAGGTCCATATGGTAATGGGTTTAAAATTCCTAGAGGTATAAACAAGATATGGATTATTGGTGGTGGATACGGGATAGCTCCTCTTCTTCTTCTAGCTAAGAAGGCTTCAAGCATGAATGTAAAAGTAATATCGTTTTTAGGTGCACGAAATAAGGATGAACTGCTTTTTTATGATCAGTTTAAACTATTGGGTGAAGTTTTTGCATCTACAGATGATGGCTCTGAAGGTTTTCATGGCGATGTTACTACATTAGTAGAAAAATACTTGTCCGTTTCAAAAACGGATTTGATGTATGCATGTGGACCAGAAGACATGATAGTTAAACTTATAAAATTGGCATGTAATCATAATTTAAACCTGCAAGCATCTCTAGAGAGACTTATTAAATGCGGAATTGGATTATGTGGCTCCTGCTGTTTAGATCCTCTTGGGTTACGAGTATGTAGAGATGGTCCTGTGTTTCCACTTAAAATATTAGTGAAACTAAATGAGCTTGGATGCTATTATCGTTCTCCTTCAGGTGTGAAAGTTAAATTAAGTGATTAGTTATGTCAATAAATGTTTCATTAGGTGCTCTGTCTCTTAGAAACCCTACAATACTAGCTTCAGGGATACTTGGTACTACAGCCTCATCACTAATTAGAGTATATAAATCTGGGGCTGGAGCTGTTGTTTCAAAATCGATTAGCATTAATCCAAACGAAGGATATAAAACACCTGTACTTATCGACCTAGGATATGGATATATAAACTCAATGGGATTACCCAATCCAGGACTTGATGAAATGATAGTTGAGTTTAAAGTAGTAAAAAGTAAGAAGGTTAAGTTATTTGGAAGTATTTTTGCATCAGATATTGATGAATTTAAATATTTAGCAAGCAAACTTACTGACTATGTAGATGCTTTAGAGCTTAACCTATCATGCCCAACTAAAATGGGTGTAGGGTTAGAAATAGGAAAAATACCCTGGATGGTTGAAGAAACAACAAGGGAAGTATATAAAAAATCAAAAGTACCTGTTATAGTTAAGCTTCCTCCATTGGTGACATTAATTGATGAGCTTACATTAGCAGCGGAAGATGGGGGTGCCTCTGCAGTAACATTAACAAATACAGCTAAAGCTATGAAAATAGATGTTTTCAGTAAGAAACCAATTCTTCAAGGAGTTTATGGTGGACTTTCTGGTAAGGCTCTTAAACCACTTTCATTAGCATGTGTATTTAAAGCGTATGAAGTGCTAAGTATTCCAATAATTGGCTGTGGAGGGATATATTCATGGGAGGATGCTGTAGAATACATTCTAGCCGGAGCTAAAGCTATTCAAATAGGTTCAGCAATAGTTAGTGAGGGTTTAGGTATATTTAAGAAGATATGTATTGGTATTAAAAAATATTTAGAAGAAAACAATATTGATAAAATAAATGATTTAGTAGGTTTAGCACATAGAAGATAGAGTACTTTCCAGATATGTATTATACTTGCTAAACGACATGATTCAGAAAACAGTAGTTATAGCTTTAAATTTATTTAGAATAGTTATACTTTAACTATAGGTGTTTATGACTAATAGCAGCGAATTAAAAGTTAAAAAGATTATGAATGGAACTGTAATAGACCATATTCCTTCTGGAAGAGCATTAGATATTCTAAAAATGGTTAAAATAACGGGTAGAGAAGGAAATGTAGTGTTAATAGCAATGAATGTCGAAAGTAGAAAATTGGGCAGAAAAGACATTATAAAAATCGAGAATAGATATCTACTTAAAGATGAGCTTAATTTGATAGCATTAATAGCCCCAAATGCTACTATAAACATAGTGAAAAACTATGATGTGATTGAGAAAGTAAAAGTAGAACTACCGGAGAAATTTGAGGGAATTTTAAAATGTCAGAATCCTTCTTGTATAACAAATTATGAAAGAGAATCTTTAAGTTCAAAATTCCTAGTGGAAGATAAAGTTAAGTTAACATTACGTTGTTTTTATTGTGATAGATTAATGCTTATAAGTGATATTTTAAAGCAACTAACATAGCTTAAATATTTATTAGTTTGGCTCTAGTGATAACATTTATGTCTCTAAAAGAATGGAAAAACTGGAGGCATATAACTAAACTTGATCCTGATAGATTAAATACTGGAGAAATCATTTCAACAGTAGTTAGTAGTGGAACAGATGCTATAATCATAGGTGGTACACTAAATGTGACACGGGAAAAGGTTGAAAAATTAATTTCCATCAAGCATGAATGTATGATAGGTGCTATAATAATCAGGAGAGCTTGTATTAATTGATTATTAAGTTTTATTT
>CALHIW010000073.1 GCA_938030905.1 Candidatus Methanomethylicia archaeon
GGGGAAGTAAGCATGATTTCAAATGCTTTAACAGCTTCTAGAAGGCTTAAAGAGGCTTTAAGAGATCTATACGTAGACTCAGCATACGACACCGAAGCCATAAGGAATAACTATTATCCATTAATGTAGAGGTAAACATACGTAGCTATGTTTATCCTTCATTAAAACATTATATTCTTAATGAGAGTGAAAATTTATAATACAGTTAATCTATGATTGTCTTGTGAAGGTGATAAGCTGCCTAAATGATCCTGGATTAGGAGAGTCAGTAGCTAAGATTATGAATGTTGATTTAATTAGAATTTCTTCAAAGAAATTTCCTGATGGAGAGCTTTATGTTAGAGTTAGAGAAAATTTAAATGGAGAAGACGTTGTTGTATTACAAACAACATATCCTAATCAAAATGAAAGTTTAACAGAGCTCTACTTTACTATAGATTCTCTAAGAAGTTATAAGCTGCATAAATTAGTAGTTATTGTACCCTACTTAGCATACATGAGACAGGATAAAAGGTTTCTAATGGGTGAGTCCTTATCAGCAAAAGTAGTTATTAATATTTTAAACATGCTGAATATTGACTATTTCATTACTGTTGATATACATAATGACCATTGTTTAAAATGGTTTAAATGTAAAGCAATAAACATTCATGCAGCTCCTCTACTTGCTAATTACTTTAGGGAAAAAGTAAGTAAACCAATTATTTTATCTCCTGATATGGGATCGCTTAGTAGAGCTATAGAGGCAGCAAATACTCTTAAAGCAGACTACGACTTCCTTATTAAGATAAGAGATAGAGTAACAGGAAGCATTCAAGTAAAGCCTAAGGAGATAGATGTAGCTGGAAGAGACGTAATTATTATCGACGATATTATAAGTACTGGCGGAACTATAATTAATGCGGCCACCATGCTTAGAAAATTAGGAGTTAACAAATTATTTGTAGGCTGCACTCACCCACTACTTGTTAACAATGCATTAGAGAAAATATTGCAAACTAAAGTAGATGAAATTGTAGGATCAAATAGTGTAAGAAGCGCTATTAGTAAAGTTCAACTCCAAGAAGAAATAGCCAAATCTATTAAGAAAATTATCTAAATAATGAAAATATTTACACTACTCTCAGGAGAGCATATAGAAATATCAGAAGCAGAACTCTATTCTATTCTTAAAGCTGAAAATATTAAGTTTAGCATTCTAACTAGACTACCGCAGGTAATAGGCTTAAAACTTAGCAGAAGAGGTATTGATAAAATCATAGCTAGAAGCTCTATGTGTAAGTTAGTTGGGAAGCTATTATTGCTATGTGATGCAGATAAGAATACAATCATTAATTCCCTAAGTAGAATTAATATAAACTTAAAATCCAAAACATTTAATGTTAGAATTGATAGAGTACGTGGATGCTGTAAACATATTAGTGGCCATGAGCTTGAAGTATTAATAGGTGATATTATTAGGGAGAGGATGTTAGGATCTGTAAACCTAAGTTCACCAGATATTAGATTTTACGGAATACTAACTGGGGGAAAATTTGTTTTTGGAATAGTTATTTCACAAATTAAACGATCAAAATTTAGTGAAAGAGAGCCTCAAAAAAGACCGTTCTTTCATCCTGGAACTATTAAACCATTATTTGCAAGGCTTCTAGTTAACTTATCAGAAATACCGTCTGGAGAAATATTTCTCGATCCTTTTTGTGGTGCTGGTGGAATATTGATAGAAGCTGGACTTATTAATTGTAGAGTTATAGGTTCAGACATAGATCCAGCGATGGTTAGAGGGGCAGCTGTGAATTTAAAATATTATAATATTGATCATGATCTTGTAGTCGCTGATGCGAGATATTTGCCGTTTAGAAATATTAAATATATATCAACAGATCCACCCTACGGCATATCGTCAACAACAATGGGAGAAAATGTTAAAAACTTAGTTGAAGCATTTCTAAAAAATATTTATCAATGTTTAAATAAAGAAGCGAAGATCTGTATTTCAGTTCCTCAAAAGCTAGATATTAAATTTGAAACAGGGTATAGATTAATGAATGAATATTTTATGCGTGTACATAAAAGCCTAACGAGAAGAATAATTCTACTAAGTAAAGAATAATGTTTAAAGCAAACTTATTTTAAGATATATTAGCTTTGAATATCAGTAGGCATGGTGGGTATATGATTAGAATTGTATTTCTGGGGACATCTGCTGGCATTCCTACCTCTAAGAGGGGGCTTCCAGCTATTGTTATTAAAATACATGGAGACCTGCTTTTACTTGATTGTGGAGAAGGATCTCAGAGGCAAATGATGACAGCAAAGATCGGATTTGGTAGTCTAAAAAGAATATTAATAACGCATTTGCATGGAGACCATGTTTTTGGGTTACCTGGACTACTACATACATTTTCCTTAATGAATAGAGAGAAAGAACTAGAAATCTATGGTCCTCCAGGGCTAACTGAGCTTATCAGTTGCTTTGTTAATACATCACAGTTAACATATAGGGTCAGTATTACTGAACTAAAAAATGGAGAGGTACTTGAGTTTAAAAACTATAAAGTTATAACTAAAACTACGAATCATACTCTAACAAATTATGCATATGCTATTATTGAGAGAGAAAAACCAGGAAAATTCCATCCAGAAAGGGCACAGCTACTTGGTATTCCCCGTGGACCATTATGGAGAAAACTTCAACAAGGAGACAAAATTAAGCTACCAGATGGTAGAGTCATAAATTCATGGGAAGTTGTAGATAGGCCTAGACCAGGATTAAAAATAGTTTATACAGGAGATACTGCTAAATTTGATGGTCTTATTAGTTTTAGTGAAGAAGCTGACGTTTTAATACATGAGGCAACGTTTGAAAACTCAATGGTTAAAAAAGCTGCTGAAGAGAAGCATTCGACAGCAGCTCAAGCAGCTGAAATAGCAAGAGAAGCAAGAGTTAAACTACTTGTACTGACACACATAAGTCCCAGATATGATTGTTATGAGAGTCACTATAATGAGGCGACTAAAATTTTCAGCAACACTATAGTAGCAGAAGATTTTAAAACTATAAGTCTAAGCTGATTCAACATCGTCCTCCTCTAGTTCATAGAGGGGTTTACCATTGGAAGTAGGGGGAGCAAGCCAGTTTATTAGTTTTTCCGGAGATGAACAAGTTATTATGAACGTAATTGGGCCTAGTGGAGATTCATTCTCTGGAGCTGAAAACGATAGACGGTTAATATATGCTATCTGCTTATTAATGTGAAATTTTAATGTTTTTCCCTCAATAGATTTTCTAAAAATGTTGCGTGCTGCATCGAGTATTTGTTCACTTCTTAAAAGACTATGTAAGTTTCGTAAGCAGCTTAAACCTTCTCCTTCAGCAACAATAAAACGCTTATCCCCCTCCTCAATGGTTGATATATGTAGTGGGCTAAAAACGTTTCTAATTGCCTTTTCAACTTTACCAGCATCCTCAGTTACTCTAACCTCAGCCCTAACTATAACTTTAATCATTGCTTATCACCTTTACAATACACTCAAATTTTCCACGAGACTCTTCAATTGAGTCTTCATTAACAATCATATAATCAGCGAGAGATATAACATTTCCTAACCCAATATTAAGCTCCCTAAAATCTCTTTCAATAAATTCACTCCAAGACTTAGGATCATCCTGCCTGTTACGACTATAGAGTCTTTTAAATCTTGTTGCTGGCGAAGCATGAATTGCAACAACTAGAACCTTATCGAAGCTACGTTTATACTCCTCAATTTCATCTAAACTCCTAACACCATCAATTATAACAACCTCAGCGTTCATTAAAGCTATTTTCTCTAAACATAGTTTAGCTACTACTGACGGACCATAGTTTTTTCTAAGCTCAACCATTATTTTACCGAGGTTTCCAGATAATGGCTCAATGCCTTGCTTAGCAGCCTCTTCTCTGATTATGTCACCCATAACAATAACAGGAATACCCTTACTCTTTAGAGGCTCAATAATTGATGTTTTACCTGCACCAGGCATTCCACTTACACAGATAATTTTCCTAACCATACTGTTACCTGGAATTCACATCTAATTTCTCTAATAGAGCCAGTATATAAAATTACGGTTCTCTAAGTAGTCTGGGAGTCATAATTGAATGCAAGCTGCAAAATTCAATATAAATTTTTAAGTTAGAAAGAAGTTTAGTGCTGAGCGAGATGGAGAGAATTCGAGCATTTATAGCTGTTGATTTCAATAATGTAGAAGTAGTTAACGGTATTTTAACATTGCAAAATAAAATTGCTAGTATAGGAGCAGATATAAAATTTGTTGAAAAGGAGAATTTACATATAACTCTAAAGTTTCTAGGCGAAGTTCCACATGATATAATTACTAATATTCAGAAAGCACTATTGAAAGTTAAGTTTAAGCCATTTAGTGTGACTGTTAAGGGTGTAGGTGTATTTCCAAATTCTAGAAATATTAGAATTGTATGGATTAGTATTGAAGAGGGAGTTAATAAGTTGATAAGTCTTCAAAACAATATTGAGGAGAAGCTCTCAGTATTAGGTTTTAAAAGGGAGAAGAATTTTATACCTCACTTAACAATTGGCCGTATTAAAAGTGGAAGGAATAGGGATAAGTTAATAAATATCTTAAATGAATTCAGAGATTTTACCTTTGGTGAACAACTTATAGATACTTTTCATCTAAAGAGGAGTATATTGACATCGAAGGGCCCTATTTACAGCAATTTATATAGCATTGAAGCTACATAGCAGACTCAGTAAATTATATTTGGTGATTTACTATTAGTGAGTTGCATAGGGACTCTAAACTGGAAGAAATGGCGGTTCTGAATATATTGAGAGAGGTTCTGGAGAAAATTACACCCAGTACTAGTGAGAGGCTTAAAATTTCACATATTATAAATGAGGTTAGGCAGAGAATCCTTGAAAAGGCGCATGAGTACAGTATTAATGTTGAAGTTAGTATTGAAGGATCAATAGCTAAGGATACCTGGCTTTCAGATGATAAGGATATTGACGTTTTTATTCATTTACCAAAGGAGTTAGGAAAGGAATCCTTAAAAACAGTTGGACTTGAACTCTGCAAATCTGCATGTAAAAACTGGATTGAGGCATACGCTGAACATCCATATATTCAGGCTAACATAAATGGATTTAAAGTTGACATTGTACCAGTATTTAAAATTAATAGTGTAGATGAAGCTGAAACAGCAGTAGCTAGAACACCATTCCATACACAATTTATAAACTCCAGGTTTAATAACATCATGAGGGAGGAGGTAAGAATATTAAAACAATTCATGAAGGGAACTGGAGTATATGGAGCTGAAATAAAAATTAAAGGATTTTCAGGATATCTTTGCGAGTTACTTATATATAAGTATAAATCATTCATGAATTTGTTGAAAAGTACCTCAAAGTGGAAACCATACCATGTAGTGATTGATCCTGTTGGACACTATAGCAATTTAAATGAGGTAAAAAAGATATTTATGGATCCACTTATTGTTATAGATCCTGTCGATAAGAAAAGAAACGTTGCAGCAGCATTAAGTATTGATAAAATGGCAAAGTTCATTGTAGCATCAAGAGCATTTAGAGAAAATCCAAGCCTAAAATTTTTCTTTCCAACTATTAGTAAGATAACTAAGAATGAAATGATTAGAATGAGAAGAAAGGGCTTTAAAGCATTATTTATAATTTTGAAATGTCCAAAACTAGTTCCTGACATACTCTGGGGTGAAATCTTTAAATCTCTCGAGGGGCTTTCAACATTACTTGAAAAATATGATTTTAAGGTTCTAAGTAAAGATGCGTGGAGCGATGAAAAGAGCATAGTGGTTTTAGCGTTTCAGCTGGAAAGTATAGAAATACCTAAAATTAAAAAACATGCTGGTCCACTTATATCTCTATGTGAAAGCGAGAAAAGCTTTTTGAGGAAAAATATTTTAAACAAAAATGTAGTATCCGGTCCCTGTATCGAAGGGGATAGATGGATTGTTTACAAATTAAGAAGCATAACTAGAGCTGATGATCTTATACGTAGTAAGTTTATAGAGGCTAAACATGGCCCTCATATTAAAACGCAAAATTTTGAAGTCATGACAGGTGAGGAAATACTCGATAAAATTAATACTGATGATTTTAGAATTTTTTTAAAGAAATTTATGAATAAGAGAGAAAGCTGGATCTAACCAGCAGTAAACAACTATAAGGGCGTAATATTTTCAGGTTAATAACCCTAGTAAGCATATCCTTAAATGATATGGGAAAAAGAGAAATAAGTCTTATTGATAAGGATTTTGAGAATATTGAAGAAAAAGATCTAGTAGACTATCTAGAATCATTAGATAGTAATATTAAAAATATCGTAAGCAACATTGAAAAGCTTAATAAGAAAACAGAAATGATACAGGAAAGTATAGATTTAACTATAAAAATGATGGGTGCCATCTTAAAAAAGATGAAAATTATGATTTTAGCAGTTAAAGGAAAAGAATCAACAGTACTGGAAAATAATAAAAACTCAGAAATTAAGGATAAAATAAACCAAATATTAAATATGTTAAACTACATAAAAAGTCAGAATCAAATAAACGCAAAGCTAAAAAGTAATACCTCCAATGTTTCATTACTATCTAAAATATTAGGAAATTTAAAAATTAAAAGCCAAACCTAAAGTTTTTAAGTAAACTTGCTAGAATATTCGGGGCCGTTTTCACGGGGCCGAATAAAGCCTAGTCGTCCAGCTTGGACTAGGATGCCATCATTAATGGTATAAGCCTGGGGCGCTGGTGGTCCGGGGTTCAAATCCCCGCGGCCCCATCTCTTCATGATTCACTAATGAGCAATCATCTGATTTTTGGGAATTGAGAATATTTTTGCAATTTTTGCCTTTTAATCTTCTTATTGCCTCCTTTAATGCATTTTCGCAAGCTCTAGAAATATTTAACCCCAATTCTTTCGTCTCTTTAACTACTTCCTTATCTATGTAGATCGTTACATTTATTCGCTTCTCCAAATTACAGTAACTGAGTAGATATGTCAAGATGATTCCATGGGACCTACTCTATATCTATACAAATCCAGGAGCATTTATTAACCGAAATTTACTAAAGCTAAATTAAATGATGAGAACTGAAAAGGGAAATGATGAATACTATAAATAAACATATGGATTGATAGAACTCCACCTTTATTAGTAAATTACTTAAAGCATAGCGATATATTTATGAGTAAATAGTGTCAGATAGTAACATGTACAAGTATAAGTATTTAAAGAGAGAATTTAATAAATCTGAATTAATAAATTTAAATCCAATTCAGAGAGGAGGAATACTTACTAAAGAGGCTAGAGAAGCTCTATTAGAATTTGGTGATGGCTATTCTACATGTGATTGGTGTCCACCCAAGTTTGATAGACTTGATAGGATTGAGAAGCCCCCAATAAAGGATTTTTATGAAGATCTAGCTGAATTTCTTGGTATGGATGTTGCTAGAGTTGTTACTAGATGTCGTGAAGCTATGTTTATAGCATTTAAAATGCTTAGTTCTCCAGGTGACTATATAGTAGTAGATAGTTTATCTCATTACTCAACTTATCTAGCAATTGAGTTTGCAGGGCTTAAAGTTAAGGAAGTTCCACATACTGGCTACCCCAATTTCCAGTTACTATTAGAAATGTATAGGGATAAAATAGAAGAAGTTAAAAAGGAAACAAGTAAACTTCCAGCAGCGGTTTTACTTACTCATGTTGACTATTTATATGGTAATTTAAATGATGCTCTTATAGTCTCAAAAATAGCTCATGAATATAATGTTCCAGTAATATTGAATGCGGCATACACAGCTGGAATTATGCCGGTGAATGGTAAAAAACTTGGGGTAGATGTTATTGTAAGTAGTGGCCATAAGAGCTGGGCTGCTAGTGCACCTACAGGCATACTTGCTCTAACTGAGGATATGGCAGAGAAAATACTACCAACAGCCACTATAACTGGAGACTGGAGTAAAAGAAGCTTTAAGATTAAGGAAATGCCTCTTCTTGGCTGTACGGTTATGGGAGCGCCTCTAATCACTCTCATGGCATCATTTCCACACGTAATAAGAAGAGTTGAAAAATGGGATGAGGAATTAGAGAAAGCTCAGTATTTTGTTAAGGAAATTGAAAAAATTGAAGAAACGAGAGTTCTTGGAGTTAAACCTAAGAAACACACATTAATACACGTAGAATCCATCGGTTTACATAAAGTATCTAAGAAACATCCTAGAAAAGGATTTTACCTCTATGACGAATTGAAAAAAAGAAAAATAGTTGGAATACAACCTGGACTATCAAAGCATTTTAAGCTGAATATATATGGTTTAAGCTTAGATGAGGTTAGATATGTAGTAAATGCATTTCATGATATAGCTGCTATATATGGGTTGAAAATCTACTAGATATAATTATACATTTTATGAATAGCCAAAGTATTGAGATCTAGATATTTAAGCTTCTTCTACAATTAATTATAGTGGTGATATGTCACTTCAAGATGTAATCAATAGGTATGGATCAAACGATATAAAAAAAATATTTAGTGAAGAAGCAAGAATAGAAAAAATGCTTAATGTGGAGGCCGCTCTTGTAAGAGCTTTAGCTGAATTTAATGAAATTCCTAAAGAGGCTGCAGATGCAATATCACAGAAAGCTAAAACTAAGTTTGTAACTCCTAAAAGGATTAAAGAGTTAGAGAAAAAATTTAAGCATGAGATTGTAGCCCTTATTAATGCTCTTGCTGAGCAATGTGAGGCATATGGCGAATATGTTCATTTTGGAGCAACCAGTAATGATATTATAGATACAGCATGGGCTCTTCAATTGAAAGACTCACTTAAGATAATAGGAGAAAAACTAATTGAAACTTCGCAAATACTTTGTGAATATGCATTAAAGCATAAGGATTTAGTTATGGTTGGTAGAACTCATGGCCAGCATGCTCTACCAATAACATTAGGATTTAAGTTTGCAGTTTACGCTGCAGAAGTAAGTAGACATATTGAAAGACTTCAAGAAATGTTAAAGAGAGTTCTTGTAGGTAAAATACGTGGAGCTGTAGGCACTATGGCATCATTTGGGCCAAATGCATTAGAAATTGAGAAAAGGGTATTAGAGGAACTTAAACTTAAACCGGCTGAGATAACAACTCAAGTAATATGTAGAGATAGGTATGCAGAATTAATTTCCTGGATTGCAATAACGGGCTCTACTTTCGATAAAATAGCTATAGAAATTAGAAATCTTCAAAGAACCGAAATACTTGAACTGGCTGAGGGATTTGACATCAGTGAGCAGATTGGAAGTAGTACTATGCCCCATAAGCAAAACCCAATAGATTGTGAGAAAATATCTGGATTAGCTAAGGTTTTGAGAGGATTTGTAATACCTTCTCTTGAAAACATACCACTATGGCATGAGAGAGATCTTACAAACTCAAGTAGTGAAAGGTTTATAATACCATTATCTATAATTATTCTAGATGAAATTTTATCATCAATGATAAAGATATTAAGAGGATTAAGAATTTATCCTGAAAATATGAAGAAAAATCTTGAGTTAAGTAGAGGAGCTATAATGGCTGAAGCTGTGATGATGGCTTTAGCACGGAAGGGGATGGGAAAACAAAGAGCTTATAAGTTAATTAGAGAGCTTACAGTTAAATCTCAAGTTGAAAATAGGGATTTAAAATCAGTACTTCAAGAAAATGAAGAAGTAAGAAAATATCTAAACACTGATGAGTTAAACTACATAACTATCCCAAGTAATTATTTAGGGAAGGCTAGGGATATAATATTTAATACTATTAAAATTGTGCAGGAAAGAATAAAACATTTTAGAAGCTGTGAATACTTAGAAAATGAGTATACTGATCAATTGAAAATAGCCAACCATTATTGATATTTGCTTTTTATCTACTAAATTTATAGTTAAAAACGTTTAATCACCTCTATTATAGCGAATTCTTGGTATTAATCCTCACTAACTTAAATAATCTAAACTCTCATATCCATGTTGGAAGCTAATGATCATAACGATGATTATATGCTAAAACATTAGTATATCTAAATGATAAAGCTTATTAGCTCTCCTTTAAATGCAGTACATAGTATATCTTGAATATACTTTAAACTCAAATGTTTGACATGAAAATTACAACAAGTTCACTGCCCAAATACTTACTAAGTTAGTCATAGACATTGAGTAGTTTAAACTCTTGCAATTTTTCTAGGGAATGGTGAATATAGTATACCCTGCTCCTTTAACTGGTGAATTGTTTTTTCAACAAATCTTCTATTAAAACCTTCAGCTTCTGCTCTTTCATAAATTTTTTCCTCATCTATTGGATTGCCGTCAACCTCACTTTGCATGGTTGATATTAAATCGAGGAGGCGTTGAAGCTCCTCTCTTTGAGATCTAGAGACACCAATCATTATTGTATCTATATCTATAGCTTTTCTCGATTCATCAAAACCAACTTTTGTAAGAAATGACATTAGTAATCTTATAACAGCTTCCGAATCCTCTCTTGTAGCTATGCTGCTTAAACGTATTTTAGCTCTAGCCTCGGCAAGTCTAACAAGAGATTCAAGCTGACGGGGAGATATTGGTATTGGTAGCTGCTCACTTAGTGCTTGAGCTCTCATACTTAAGAAGAACTCCTTAATCTTCTCTTTTGCTTCATCACTTAGTCTTGGTCTGACGTTTGCCTTAGCATAAATTATATACTTTCTTAACAGCTCTGTAGGTATTATTTCAGGTGGAAGTGATGAGTCTGTTTTTTGATGAAGCATAAGTATATGTGATGCCATAGCTTCATCACGTTCAGGTTCAGGTTCGTCTCTTAATGGAAATATTAAGTCAAATCTTGAAAGTATTGTAACTGGAAGATTTGTATTCTCTCTAAGAGAACGATTAGGCTGATATCTTCCAAGAATTGGATTAGCTGCAGCTAATATAGCGGCTCGCGCATTTAATGTTGCAACAATTCCAGCTTTAGCAATACTAATGGTCTGCTGCTCCATAGCCTCATGCATAGCAACCCTATCTTTTTCATCCATTTTATCAATTTCATCAATACATGAAATGCCGCCATCACTTAAAACTAAGGCTCCAGCTTCAAGATAGAACTCACCTGTAGACTTATCCCTAATAACTGTAGCCGTCAGTCCAGCGGCTGTTGTACCTTTTCCTGAAGTATACAGTCCACGGGGAGCCAACTGCGCAACATATCTTAAAAGTTGTGATTTTGCTGTTCCAGGATCACCGATTAATAAAATGTTTATATCCCCTCTAGTTCTTACACCATCAGGTAGAATCTTAGGTTCACCCCCAAAAAGCATATAGGCTATAGCCTCCTTAATATCATCATAGCCATATATAGATGGCGCTATTGATGCTTTAATTTTTGAAACAATCATGGGGTCTCTGCTTAACTCACGTATTTTAGCTATATCTTCTTGGGTTATCTCAAGATTTATTAAATCCTTTTGCTGGACCTCAATGCAGTTTGCTTCAAGAATACTTGAAAGTATTGATAACCGTAATCCTTTTGCTGATACTTCAACTCTTGGTTTAAGTATGCCTGCTATTGAAACTCTATCACCAGGTCTAGCTATGTCTACTATATCATCTGTAATTATAACTTCAATAGATCTAGGAAGTTCTCCTGGAGGTAACTCTTCAGGTTTTTCTTGAAGTACTGCTTTCTGCCAATCAATATAACTGCTTTTCTCAAATATTAGTTTAAACGCTACAGTATTTCTACATCTTGCATTAGCACATCTACTTGGTTTCACTAAATTAAGCTCCCTTTGCTCAACAGCAATTCTTTCATGACATATTTGACATTCAAAAACAGCATTCACTAGCTTATGTTTAACTTGAGACATTCTAGTTAGTATACCATCAATTCTAACGAATCTATTTATGTGTTCAGCCCTCACTTGTCTTAACGGTAATATATCCGGAGAATCCTTAAACCTCACATTTAATCTTGGATTAAGCCTAGCATACTCAGGGTCTTCAACTTTCATGACTGAAAGAAGAGCTCTTGATGCAGATTCTATAGTTTTAGCGGGGTCTAAATGAAGATGCTCCACAAGTCTTTTATCATAAATTAAAAGATCGTCAAAATTGACATATAATGACCTCTGATTACGAAGAGCCATCTGTCTTACTAACTCCCTATACTTGAACTCTCCCTTTTTAACCTGAAATGACTTTAGAAATGATTCAAAAGCTGACTGTATATCGAATATTTCTGAAATAGTTACTCCTTCATTCAAACTATTCAACCTCTAATATTGCTTTACTCCAGCTATTAATTAGCTTACTTAAAATAATAAATAAGAATTTTTCTTCGTCTGTTGCATTAGTTATAGCTTCGAGTTTTCCAGGAGCCATTAAAGACGCTTTTACTATTTTCTGTAAACGGGATGTTACAAGATCTAAGGAATACATATGTACGATTTCGTAATCTTTATGTGCTGTGGAATCTGATTGTTGACTAGCTCTTTGTCTCAGTATTCTAATCATTCTTCTAAGTTTTGCATAAAATAATGGCTCGAGGGGCATTATAGCTTGAGATCGGGATTCAGACCATGCTAACTTTGAAATCCAAACTATAGATGGAATGTCCTCAATTTTACTACCATAGCCTTGTTCTTCAAGCTTATCGCAAACCCATCTAGGAAGCTCTATAGTTACACCTCGACTAAATGGACCTATTTTCTCATTACATATTTCAATTTGCGGGAGATCTTGATTTAGATTAAATCTAATATTTTCATTTAGGAATTCAATATCTGAGATTTCAAATATTCTTCTAAATAGCATTTTCACAGTTCTCACTATAGTAATTGCTGTATAAGAAGTTAAAAAACTTTTTAACGTTTTACCCTCATCTCCTGGTGGATGATGGTTTATTGTTCTAGCCTGTTTGATGTATGGAGTTTAATGGGTTAGCACTATGATAGAGTATTAGATTAGCTTAAATAGAAATCTATTATTCACTAAAAGGGTAAGACTGAAGTATTTTGAAAGGTTTTGCTATGGTGAATTAATGAATACCTATAGAAGCTTAATGTAGGTTAATGATTGGCCTTCAAATTGAGCTCATTTCTAATTCCATATTTTAAATGTATTGTTATACATGCTATGGTTATGAGGACTTTGTAGGTTGTTGCTAGCTTTCCATATCTTATAATTATTTTCTTAGGCTTTTAAGCCATTCATAGAATCTTTCAACAGCCACCTCATCCTTTTATAAATATCGATGTTATATAGTGCAGGCTTCCCTCCATTCCTAGGATTCGTAGATATGTTTGTCTTCACGCTTATAGATGAGAACTAATCTCTTACGGCTTCAGCATCATAGGCTAAATCAGCATAAAGCTTCTTGGAGCTTTAAAGCCTTCCAATAGCTCATTGAGTCACTTTGAATCATGCTTATTCCCAGAACCTAAAGCTATACCTAAGCGTAGAACTTCCATTTACAATACATGGATTTTGAGTCTCTATGCTTAAATCCATCATAACCTATCAGTTCTCCCCTTTAGCCTCCATTGTTAAGCTATCAACACATACTCTAGTAGGCTCCCTTATAGATGATAGAGCTTTGAATATTCTATCCCCTACACCCCCCTCTGTCAGTGCTTAAACTTTCTCCAAGCCTTATAGGAACCATAGCGAATAGGTACATCCATCCAGCAGCATCCAGTAATCAAGATGTAGAACACTTCATTAATAATAAGTCTAATCATTAGCCCTTAGACCTACCAATCCTAGCTTTAGAGGTAGAAGAACCCAATTAAACCCACTCACCATCAGAAGCCTCATGGAACTTATGAGGGAAATTTCAACTCTATTTAAAGATTAATTTTTCCAAAGTAATAGGTTAGTAAGGTTTTAATATTAGGTAATGAAAGTTAAGATGATCTAGTATGGTGAGTGATAGAGTTATTGCTATTATTGGTGGTACTGGAGATCAAGGATTTGGATTAGCTTTAAGATGGGTTAAAGCTAGAGAAAATGTAATTATAGGCTCTAGAGTTAGGGAGAGGGCAGAAGCAGCTGTTAAAAGATTAAAGACCATATTAGGTGATCAGTATAATGTTGAGGGATTAGAAAACAGAGAAGCCGCTTCTAAAGCTAACATTGTTGTGTTAACTGTTCCATTTAATGGATTATTTGATATATTAAAAAGTGTAGGAGGAGCTCTTAGACAAGAATGTATATTAATAGATGTTACTGTTCCATTAGCTTCAACAATAGGTGGTAAACCAACACAAACAATTATTCCATGGCATGGCTCAGTATCTAAAATGATAGCTGAAATACTACCTAATGTTAAAGTAGTTTCAGCATTTAAAGAAATTAGTGCAGAAGCACTTCAAGATATACAGAGTCCTATTGAAAGTGATACTATTGTTTGCAGTGATGATGATGATGCTAAGAGAGTAGTTATAAAGTTAGCTGAAAAAATACCGAATATTAGAGGAATAGATGGTGGAGGACTTGAAAACTCAAGGATATCCGAGTACTTAACAGCATTTCTAATCGGTGTAAACATAAGATACGGTGTAAAAAAAGCTGGTATTAGAATAACTCAGCTAGAATATAATGATAAAGTATAATTTATTTAAAATGTAAACCACTCTGCGGGCTTTAGTTTCTTAGTTAAATATTTTTAAACTATGTTTAGTTTTAAATGATTTCCAGATTGCTGAGTAACTTACTAAACACTATAATTTTTCTACTAACTATTTGTGTTTGTTGTTATAAAAGCAGAGTTTTCATCATTTCCTTAACAACCCTTGGTTACTGAATATTGTCTTATATCTAGTGTTTATGCATGGTTTCTGGTTTATAATTGTATACTTGTAGGGTTAGTATTTTCTCTTTTGGTTTAGGAGGTTTTGCTAAGCCTAGCGTAAGGTTTCTGCAGAATCATGTTGGGTTTTAGTTACTTAAGAGAGGTTGTATGAAGAGGGTACTCGTCAAGGCTTAGAATAGCGGGAATCTGTAAATCTCTTCACATATAAATCGAAAACAAATCATAGATTAAGTATGCTACAAAAAGAATACGACTAAATAAAGAACAATTAGTTAAATTAATTAAGTTGATAACAGCAGTTACTCAAGTTGGCTCCATAGTTTCCAATACCTTGTTTTTAGTTTGATGATAGATGCCTGTCTATGGCATGAAAACCTAGTAAAACAAATTAAAAATCAATTTAAATACGTCATGCTATTAGAAAAATTTAAGTGTATGTATGTGTTTAGAAAAGCGGTGATTATGTGAAAAAAGCCACTGTTGAGGAACTTTTAGCTAAAGCATATAAACCATCTAAACTTGCTCCTGCTTATCATAAGTTTTATGGAGGAAAGATTCAGATAATGACTAAATGCATTATTAGGGATCTTTCAGATTTTGATATTTGGTATACACCAGGCGTAGCTGAGCCATGTAGAATCATAAGTAAAGATAGAGAAGCATCGTTCGAGTATACGAACAGATGGAATTATGTAGCTGTTGTTAGTGATGGAAGTAGAGTTCTCGGACTTGGAAATATAGGCGGCGCTGCCGGATTGCCAGTTATGGAGGGAAAGGCATTACTATTCAAGTATCTAGGTGGAGTTGATGCATTTCCAATATGTCTTAGTACTCAAAATCCTGATGATATTATTACAGCTTGCAAATGGATTGAACCGACATTTGGAGGTATAAATCTTGAAGATATAGAAAAGCCTAAATGCTTCTATGTCCTTGAAAAAGCAAGGGAAAAGCTAGAAATTCCTATATGGCATGATGATCAACAAGGAACCGCAACAGTAGTTCTTGCAGGTGTTTTAAATGCACTTAAACTTGTAGGTAAGAAAATAGATGAAGTAAGTATAGCAATGATTGGAGCTGGTGCTGCAAACATTAAATGTGCTGATGTACTCGAATTGGCGGGAGTAAAACCAGGTAATATCATCATGGTCGATAGTAAGGGAATTCTGGGTTCTTGGAGAGAAGATATAATTAGTAAGGAGAATGATCCTTGGAAATGGAAATGGGCTCAGAAAAGCAATGCCGAAAAGAGGGAGGGAGGAGTGCCAGAAGCTATGAAGGGGGCTGATGTCTTAATAGCTATGTCACGTTCAGGCCCGGACGTTATAAAGAAGGAATGGTTTACATTAATGAATACCAATGCTATAGCTTTCCTCTGTGCAAATCCTATTCCTGAAGCATGGCCTTGGGAGGCAAAGGAGGCAGGAGTAAAAATCGTTGGTACTGGTAGAAGCGACTTCCCAAATCAAATAAATAATTCTCTAGGATTTCCAGCGATATTTAGGGGAGTGCTTGATGTAAGAGCTAAAACGGTAACGGATGAGATGTGTATTGCTGCAGCAGTAGAACTTGCAAGATTTGCTGAAGAAAGAGGAATAGATGAAGACAACATAGTGCCCAAAATGACTGAATGGGAAGTATATCCAAGAGTAGCTGTAGCATGCGCATTAAAATCGATCGAACAGGGGGTAGCTAGGATAAAACCAAGCAAACAAGAACTTTGGGAAAGAGCAGTTAAAATAATTAGGGAGGCAAGAGAATCTGTAGAAGCACTGATAAAAGCCGGAATCATTAAACATCCACCACCAGAAGAGGAAATACTTAAAGCTACATAATAATTTATTTTTATTGCCAACTCTAGCTAATCTTAGTAAATAAAAATATGAGAGATATAGTTAAATCGTAAATGGCCATTAACTAGCACATTTAAAAGATACTTTGTAATGTCTAGTAATAATATAGAATACAAAGTTTTAAATTAAAGTTTCAATGTTAATGGTTAGTGAATATAAACATGCTTATAGGTATTGTTGGTAAACCAAATGCTGGTAAAAGTACTTTTTTTGCAGCTGCAACACTTGCACCTGCAAAGACAGCTCCATATCCCTTTACTACAATAAAACCTAATAGAGGAGTTGCATATGTTAGGATTAAATGTGTATGTAGGGAATTTGGTGTAATTGATAATCCTAAAAATTCTAAATGCATAGATGGAATAAGATACGTTCCAGTTGAGCTACTTGATGTTGCAGGACTTGTTCCAGGAGCATGGCAGGGTAGAGGATTAGGAAATAAATTCCTTGACGATTTAAGACAAGCCGATGCTTTAATACATGTTGTTGATATCTCTGGAAGTACAGATTTTGAAGGAAAATCTGTAGAGCCAGGAAGTCATGACCCTCTTGAAGATGTTAAATTTCTTGAAAATGAAATAGACATGTGGTTTAGTCAAATATTAAAGAGGAATTGGGATAGAATTATTAGAACAGTTGATGTAGGGAAGAGCGGAGACATAGCCGATATATTAACTCAAAAGTTTAGTGGATTATCTATAGAAAGAAAACATATAGTAGCCTCTATGAGAATCCTTGAACTAAGTAGTAAACCATCTTCATGGAATGAGGATGATATTCTTAAATTTGCATCAACATTAAGAAAAGTTTCGAAACCAATTATAATAGCAGCCAACAAGATGGATTTACCTAAAGCTGAGAATAACTACAATCGTTTAATTAAGGAACTTAAAAACTATATTATTGTACCCTGCTTTTCTGAAGGGGAATTAGCATTGAGAAGAGCTGCTGAAAAAGAGTTAATAAGATACTTACCTGGAGAGTCTGAATTCGAAATAATTAATGATAAGCTACTAACTGAAAAACAGAAAGCTGCATTAAAGTTTATTAAGGAATATCTTAATAAATGGGGTTCAACAGGAATTCAAGAGACATTGAATAGGACTGTATTTGATGCTTTAAAGGCGATATCAGTATTTCCAGTTGAGGATCCTAACAGGCTTACAGATCATTATGGTAGAATACTACCTGATGTTTTTTTAGTTCGGGAAGGTACAACTACAAGAGAATTTGCATATAAGATTCATAGTGAATTAGGAGATACATTTATACATGCTGTAGATGTACGGACAAAGCAAAAACTAGGAGAAGACCATATCTTAAAGGATAGAGATGTAGTAAAAATCATTGCTGCGAAGGGAATTAAATTATAATTTAAGCTCAACTTTTGATAACTGTGCTAGTACATGATTTCTTATTTCTCTTGCTGTTGGGAGCTTTCTTATAAGTTCACCATTTAATATGAATGATTTAAGTAATGGCTCCATTTTGCTCTTACAAATTGGGCATTCATTGACTTCCCTATTTAGGGGACTTATTACATCATGAAAACAACTTAGACATCTGTAAACTTGTTTTCTTCCAGGCATTTTCCCCCTCTTTGCTATAGGTTTACCATTTACTTCAACTATATCAAATGCTAAATCTATAGATTTAGGAAATGATATAGCTGTACCTACACCAAAAACATCTACAATATCAGAAAGTTTTGATATTGTATATTCATCAACACCACTACTAACAACTATTTTAACATATTCATACCCATAGAGGTCAAGAGTCCATCTAATTTCCTCAACGATTTTCCTAATATCCCCCTTTCTTGATTTTGGAGTATCTATTCTAACCCCATAGAGTTTCATGCCAAGTGTTTGAGCTGCTTTTAATGCCTCTATTCTCTCATCAAACCAAGTATCACAAAGCATAATTCTAGGAGTATCAGCAGGCATAACTTCATCAAAAGCTTTCCATGCATTAACTTGATCGCCAAAAATTATTATTAGTTCATGAGGCATTGTACCAACAGGTTTTTCACCTATCAATTTTGCACCAAGCACACCAGAAACATAATCACACCCACCTATGTATGCTGCTCTGTCAACCATTGGGGATATTACCGGATGTACAGCTCTAATACCAAAATGAATAATGATTTTATCTCTTGCTGCCTTCTTACATCTAGCTGCTGCTGTGGCTATACTTGAGTAATGTCTAAGAATGCCATCAACAGCCGGCTCATAAATTCCTATAGCTTCATACGGTCCTTCAACGCTAAGTACTGGCTCATATATTCTAAATATTGTTCCCTCATCCATTGCATATACGTTTACGTCCTTCTTACCAATAAATAGATGAAGTACTTCCTCTAACCCTGCTAAAACAGCCCAATCATAGTTTGATGGAAAGGAATAAGCATGAACATCCATGGTAACTCTAGTATCAAGTAATCCTTTCTTGAGAAGAATCTCCACTGCACGTGGATAATATATATCGGTAACGCTACCATTAATCACCTCATCAGGTAATGCTATGTAAAACTTACGATTTACGCTCATAATCATCAGCTAAATTAGGTAAGTTAAATATATTTAAATTTATCGACAAGAGCAAAGACACTCTCAAGTTAATGCATGTAAACATGCATAGTCAATGGCTTACTTGATAGTGTCAGAGCAAGAACACGATAGCTAAGCCAACTTATTAAGTGGCTAAATGTATCATGAGGTTTATAGATAGATTCCATTATTTAATGTTTATTTACTGTTCTCATACTAAATGATATGTAACTCAACATTTCTTATTATTAAGCTCAACATTACTCTAGAATTATAGTTCTGAAGAATTATGATAATTTATATCTATTACCTAATATTATTTGTAGTTCTTTCTTACAAATTATCTGCTTGGCATTTCATTTAACACTAATGTTATTAAGTTTAATCCAGTTCTTATATGGTTGAATATAGCATGAGTAAAACCCATCTTTAAATGGATTTAGGTCAAACCTCAGTTACCCAAGGATTCTTCATTTTTCCGTAGGCATGACTTTCCTCATTGGCAAATTGTATTATTAGTTTAAACTTTAAAATTTAACTACCATATTATCGATTTGCAATTTGCTTTGAACATATTAGGGTTATGTTGCAAGGGGCTTGCTGGATAGTACTGTATTACTATACTTATTAGATCCTTACCAGGATGGTTTCAGTATTTTTTAACTCTCTTCACTAAGATTGATACTGTTTAACTCTAGATTTAGAGTCTAGTAGGCTTG
>CALHIW010000074.1 GCA_938030905.1 Candidatus Methanomethylicia archaeon
CCCATCATCAACAATAGTTCTCCTACCCCCAGACCTAGAAGAAGGAAGAGACTTAATAAGCCCAACTCAAGATCACTAAACTCACAAAACCCCATAAAAACCATAAAGTAGCAAGACTTAAATATTTTGAAACCACCTCATAAGATATATGAGAAATAAATATTTAGGTTATAAAATTTAAAAATTAGCTTATGAGTACTGATCACAAACACTTCATAGTTGCTAGGTTCATGGCTATTCTTAAAAGGATTGCATTAAAGCCTGTTATAATATTTGATATAGATGAAATTAAATTGAAGGACCTGGTAAAAATTATTATTTTAATAAATAACCAGGAGTTTAATAGAAGATTTATAGTTAATAATTTATTAAGCTCAGACATATTAGTATTTGTTAATGGAGTGGAAATAGACATACTTAGTGGATTAGATACTGTACTAAAGCGTGGTGATGAAATAGTGTTTTTGCCCACTGTGCATGGGGGAGCCAATATCTACTTTAAATATTACCTACAGTAATTACGTTTTACGTAAGGATTCTCCTTTTTATTCTTGCCTAAATATATTCCTATGATTAAATAAATTTCAAAATACAATTATATAGAGATCAGAGCTTATTATCATAACTTAAACATCAAATATAGAATTTGGCATGGGATCTGTAAACATAATTTATTCACTACATAAAAATTCTATATAGACTTTTAAGGAAATTTGATTTTCATTTTCTAAAATTTATTGATGTTTAGTTATAGTTCGAAAAATTTATTTTTAACTAGACATCAATAAATCTAATGACTGAAGTGGAGACTAGAATATGAAGGAAGTGTTATTAACTGTTGCTGGAGCTAAGCAAAGAGATATAGACAAGGGAATAGCTAGGATTAGTGAAAAAATAATGAAGGCTTTAGGTATAAAGGTTGGAGAGATAATTGAAATAGAGGGAAAAAGAAGAAGCACAGCAAAGGCTTGGCCAGCATATCCAGAGGATGAGGATGAAGATATTATTAGGTTAGATGGTACGATTAGAATGAATGTTGGAGTTAGTATTGGTGAAAGGGTAGTTGTTAGGAGGGCGAATGTTAAACCTGCTCTACAAGTTAAGCTTGCTCCATCGTCATTTACAATAAATGTTGATCAAACATTTATAGAGTTTGTGAAGAAAAAAAGACTTCTAGGATATCCAGTATGTGATGGGGATTTTGTAAACATTCCTGTACTAGGACAAGCAATAACCTTTGTAGTTGTTTCAACAAAGCCAAATGGTATAGTTGTAGTAGTAGAAGAAACAAATCTACAGATTTTAGAAAAGCCAACAGAGGTATCTAAGTTTCCCAGGGTAACATATGAGGATATTGGTGGACTACAGGATGCTGTTGAAAAAATTAGAGAAATGGTAGAACTGCCTTTAAAACATCCAGAATTGTTTAAAAGACTAGGCATCGATCCGCCTAAGGGGGTATTGCTTTATGGACCGCCAGGATGTGGAAAAACACTACTAGCTAAAGCAGTAGCAAATGAAACAGATGCATATTTTATAGCAATCAATGGCCCTGAAATAATGGGCAAGTATTATGGGGAATCCGAACAAAGACTTAGAACAGTATTTGAAGATGCTAAACAACATGCACCAGCGATTATATTTATTGATGAAATAGATGCTATAGCACCAAAACGTGAAGAAGTAACAGGTGAAGTTGAAAAGAGAGTTGTGGCACAGCTTTTAGCATTAATGGATGGCCTTGAAACAAGAGGACAAATAATAGTTATAGGCGCAACGAATATACCAAATGTTTTGGACCCAGCACTTAGAAGACCAGGAAGATTTGATAGGGAAATTGAAATAGGAGTACCGGATAAACAAAGTAGATTTGAAATATTACAAATACACACAAGAAATATGCCATTAGCAATTGATGTTAATTTAAAAGTTTTAGCTGAAATAACACATGGCTATGTTGGTGCGGATTTAGCAGCTTTATGTAGAGAGGCAGCGATGAAATCCCTACGACGATTATTACCTGAAATAGATTTGCAACAAGAGAAAATAGAGCCGGAGATCTTAGAAAAACTTGAGGTTACAATGAAGGATTTCCTTGAAGCTTACAGGGAGATAACACCAACAGCTATGAGAGAAGTATATGTTGAAATACCTTCTGTAAAATGGGATGATATTGGAGGACTTGATGAAGTGAAACAGGAACTTAGAGAGGTGGTTGAATGGCCAATAAGACGACCTGATATTTTTGAAAAAATGGGTATAAGTCCGCCTAAGGGGGTATTGCTTTATGGACCGCCAGGATGTGGAAAAACACTACTAGCTAAAGCAGTAGCAAATGAAAGTGGGGCTAACTTCATTAGCATTAAAGGCCCAGAAATATTTAGCAAGTGGGTTGGGGAAAGTGAAAAGGCGATAAGAGAAATATTCAGAAAAGCAAGAATTGCTGCACCTTGCGTTATATTCTTTGATGAAATTGAGTCTATAACACCGATAAGAGGACTAGAGGGGGAAAGTACTATATATGGAAGAGTTACTGCACAACTTCTAGTGGAAATTGATGGAATTAGTAAATTAGAGGGAGTTGTTGTTCTTGGCGCAACCAATAGACCTGATATTTTGGATCCAGCACTTCTTAGACCTGGAAGATTTGATAGATTAATATTTGTACCTCCACCAAATGTTAATGAAAGATTGCGGATATTTCAGATTCATACAGCAAAAATGCCAATTAGTAATGATGTTAACTTAGAGTACATAGCAAGAATAACTGAAGGATATAGTGGTGCAGATATAGAGGCTCTATGTAGAGAAGCCACGTTTATAGCTTTAAGAGAAAATATAGATATACCTAAAGTAAGTATGAAACATTTTGAAATAGCACTAAAAAAAATTAAACCAACTTTAATTGAAGATGTTTTAAGATTCTATAAAATGTGGGAAGAAAGATTACGGAAAAGCACATTTATACAGAGCCGTACAACTTATATATAGTGCCACGTTAATAACCTAGTCTAGCAATAATTACATAAAGATTAGAGAGTGAATGTTATGAGTATACGAAGTATGTGGAGAACTAGTAATATAAAAGATGTAATAATCGAATTACTAAGACGAAAGAAAACAATGAAGGACTCCGAACTTCTTAAAGCCATAAAAATGATGTATGAAGATGTATCTTCGAGAGAAATCAATAAAGCACTTATGTCTTTAGAATTAAGTGGGTTAATTAGGGTTTCACGAATGAAAAAAACGACAAGAAATATAGAGCTTGTCTCTTCATCATAGAATAATCTATGAACTTAGATATAAGAAACTGTGAAGTTGATAGTCTAAGTTCACAAGATAGTAAAACTACACATACATTTTGAAGTAATAGTCTAAGTTTAAAGACTAGTATTAGAGGCTATTCTTAAGTAAATTATCATAAATTAAGCATACTATTGTTATGCTTTGGTGTAATTTTTGATAGTTATAGTCTAGTTTTAACATGCTCTGACAGTTATATTTTGTAAAACAACTCGAAATGTTGCAAAGTTTTCTTACTCTATTTAGGAAATTATAATTGCTAAAGATGCTTATATGACTTGCAACTTTATTGGTGATGAAAAAATTTAAAATAAACTTATTCTATTAGTATTATGCCAAGATTTAA